>NZ_CP039889.1:1931912-2301325 GCF_005221325.1 Agrobacterium tumefaciens
CCGGCACCTCCTGGCTCGATACCGGCGCGCGCAAATGGTCACCCGAACTGCTTGCCGCCACCGGGCTTGATGAAAAACACATGCCGTTGCTGGTGGAAGGCACCGATGAGGCGGGCGTTCTTCGCGCCGAACTCGCCGGCGAATGGGGCATTTCCGGCCGTGCCGTCGTCGCCGGCGGCGCGGGCGACAATGCGGCGTCGGCCTGCGGCATGGGCACGGTGAAGGAAGGCCATGCCTTCGTGTCGCTCGGCACATCGGGCGTGCTCTTCGCCGCCAATGCGACCTACCTGCCGAAGCCGGAAAGCGCTGTGCACGCCTTCTGCCACGCTCTGCCCAACACTTGGCACCAGATGGGCGTCATCCTTTCCGCCACGGATGCGCTGAACTGGTATTCGCGCCTCACCGGCCAGTCCGCCGCCGATCTGACCGGTGAACTCGGCGAAACGCTGCTTGCGCCCTCCGGCGTCACTTTCGCGCCCTATCTCTCCGGCGAGCGCACCCCGCACAACGACGCTGCCATCCGCGGCTCCTTCATAGGTCTTTCGCATGAAAGCGACCGCAAGGCGCTGACCCAGGCCGTGCTGGAAGGTGTTACCTTTGCGATCAGGGACAATCTCGAAGCGCTGAAATCTGCCGGCACCTCGATTTCGCGCGTCACCGCCATCGGCGGCGGCTCGCGCTCGGCCTATTGGCTGGCTTCGATCGCCACCTCGCTCGGCGTGCCGGTGGATATTCCCGCCGAGGGCGATTTCGGCGCGGCCTTCGGTGCGGCGCGTCTCGGCCTGATTGCCGCGACCGGGGCTGATCCGGTGGCGGTTTGCTCGCAGCCGGAAACGGCGCGGACGATTGAGCCGGTGGCTGATCTGGCTGGGGCTTATGAAGAGGCATACCGGCGGTATCATGCGCTTTATCCGGCTATTCGGGCGCTTTCGCATTGAGACGCGGAGCGTGCGGCTCACCCCCCTCTGCCCTGCCGGGCATCTCCCCCTCAAGGGGGGAGATCAGCAGGACGCTACCTCTCGCTCCGTCTTCAGCCTCGCGTGAGGACAAGACGTAGCCGCTTGTCGATCTCCCCCCTTGAGGGGGAGATGTCCGGCAGGACAGAGGGGGGTGAGCCACACCCTCCAACCTATACAAAACACCACACAACCCACCCCAAGAGGAGGAACCACCCAATGACCACAGGCTTCTTCGGCGATATCGCCAAGATCAAATATGAAGGCCCCGACAGCACCAACCCGCTGGCCTTCCGCCATTACAATCCCGACGAGATCGTCGCCGGCAAGCGCATGGAAGATCACCTGCGTTTTGCGGTCGCCTATTGGCACACCTTCACCTGGCCGGGCGGTGACCCCTTCGGCGGCCAGACCTTTGAGCGCCCGTGGTTTGAAGACACGATGCAGGCTGCCAAGCTGAAGGCCGATGTCGCTTTCGAATTCTTCTCGCTGCTCGGTTCGCCGTTTTATTGCTTCCATGACGCGGATGTGCGCCCGGAAGGCCGGAACTTCGCCGAGAACACCAAGAACCTCAACGAGATCGTTGATTATTTTGCCCAGAAGCAGGCCGATACCGGCGTGAAGCTTCTCTGGGGCACGGCCAACCTCTTCTCCAACCGCCGCTTCATGTCGGGTGCCGCGACCAATCCGGACCCTGACGTCTTCGCCTTCTCCGCCGCGACCGTGAAGACCTGCATGGACGCCACCAAGAAGCTCGGCGGCGCGAATTATGTTCTGTGGGGCGGTCGTGAAGGTTACGAGACCCTGCTCAACACCGATCTGTCGCGCGAACTCGACCAGCTCGGCCGCTTCCTCAATCTGGTGGTGGAGTACAAATACAAGATCGGCTTTGAAGGCACGATCCTGATCGAGCCGAAGCCGCAGGAGCCGACCAAGCACCAGTATGACTATGACGTCGCCACCGTTTATGCCTTCCTGCAGAAGAACGGTCTTGAAAAGGAAGTGAAGGTCAATATCGAGCAGGGCCACGCCATCCTCGCCGGCCATTCCTTCGAGCATGAACTGGCCATGGCCAATGCCTTCGGCATCTTCGGCTCCATCGACATGAACCGCAACGATTACCAGTCCGGCTGGGATACCGACCAGTTCCCCAACAACGTGCCGGAAATGGCGCTCGCCTATTACCATGTTCTCGCCGGTGGCGGTTTCAAGAATGGCGGTACCAATTTCGATTCCAAGCTCCGTCGTCAGTCGCTCGATCCGCAGGATCTGCTGATCGGCCATATCGGTGGCATGGATTGCTGCGCCCGCGGCCTGAAGGCGGCGGCGAAGATGGTCGAGGACGGCGCGCTTTCCAAGCCGCTTTCCGAGCGTTACGCCAAGTGGGATTCCGCCGAAGCGCAGAAGATGCTGCGCGGCGAGCTGAAGCTCGAAGAGATCGCAGCGCTTGTCGAGCGCCAGGATATCAATCCCCAGCCGAAGTCCGGTCGCCAGGAATATCTCGAAAACGTGGTCAATCGTTACGTTTGACGGACCGGTTCGTTCAAAGACAGTGGATGGGGGAACCTCCCCCATTCACAGGCTGGTTCAAGTTGCGAAACCGTTCTTCCGTCATGCTCGGGCCTGTCCCGAGCATCTGCAACCTCTCAATTGATTGAGAGGTGGTTGGATCCTCGGGACAAGCCCGAGGATGACGTTGAATATGCAGGATGCCGCCCATTCGGTCTCCTGCCCTGATGCTGCAGATACCATTCCATAGCGAGATGAAGAAGGTCGCACGCCGGATAAGGCGGCTCGCTCCCTGTCAGGCTTTCACAGGTGAGGATAATTCCGCGCCACCCCTCCTTGCTTTTCAGCAACTTCCCGAAAAATACGTCCCCACTCATCCCCGTCAGCCCATTTGGCCGCATCATTCTTCCCGCAACCGGAACGGAAGGGCGATACGCGCGGCGCCCTTTGCGAACCGGAGGCCGGTATCGACAAGCATGGTTCTGGCAAACCGTGTTTCCGAAAGGCATCCCGCCGGGCCAGAGGCGGGAAGGGCTGATCGGATAGATGCCGTGAAAAGACCGAAGGGCACGGCACTGATGACGAGGCCCGGTGAATGCAACAAACCTCCACCACTTACCCACTCCATCCGCATTCGCCGGGCTGATGCCTTGCGCCGCCGGCTAAACCGCTGCGGCGGCATTTGTGTATGCAAAGCGCTTTGGACTTGTTAACCGCGCATCCTGAAACGTTGTAGATTTTGCCAGCGCGGCTGTACCTCGCAGACGACATGGTCTAAACCGCTGCTGATCTTTTTACGCTCGATGGATAGAAAGGCTCTCAGATGACCGATCCCCAAGCGCTTGCTGCCCGTTTCCCCGGTGATTTCCTGTTCGGCGTTGCGACCGCCTCGTTCCAGATCGAGGGCGCAACCAAGGCCGATGGCCGCAAGCCCTCCATCTGGGATGCCTTCTGCAACATGCCGGGCCATGTCTTCGGGCGACACAATGGCGATATCGCCTGCGATCATTACAATCGCTGGGAGGATGACCTCGATCTCATCAAGGAGATGGGTGTCGAGGCCTATCGTTTCTCCATCGCCTGGCCGCGCATCATTCCCGATGGTTTCGGGCCGATCAACGAAAAGGGTCTGGATTTCTACGACCGCCTCGTTGATGGCTGCAAGGCGCGCGGCATCAAGACCTATGCGACACTCTACCATTGGGATTTGCCGCTGACCCTGATGGGCGACGGCGGCTGGGCCTCGCGCTCCACCGCGCACGCCTTCCAGCGTTATGCGAAAACCGTCATGGCCCGCCTCGGTGACCGGCTGGATGCGGTGGCGACCTTCAACGAACCCTGGTGTGCGGTGTGGTTGAGCCACCTCTACGGCATTCACGCGCCGGGCGAGCGCAACATGGAAGCGGCCCTTGCCGCCATGCACCACATCAATCTCGCCCATGGTTTCGGTGTCGAGGCATCCCGCCATGTCGCGCCGAAAGTGCCGGTGGGACTGGTGCTGAATGCCCATTCCGTCATCCCGGCTTCCGACAGCGAGGCCGATCTCAAGGCCACTGAGCGGGCATTCCAGTTCCACAACGGTGCGTTTTTCGATCCGGTCTTCAAGGGCGAATATCCGGCTGAAATGATGGAAGCGCTCGGTGATCGCATGCCTGTCGTGGAGGCGGAAGACCTCGCCATCATCAGCCAGAAGCTCGACTGGTGGGGTCTGAATTATTACACGCCGATGCGCGTTGCGGACGATGCGACGCCGGATGCGGAGTTTCCCGCCACCGCACTGGCCCCGGCCGTCAGCGATGTGAAAACCGATATCGGCTGGGAGGTTTACGCCCCGGCGCTCCAGTCGCTGGTGGAGACACTCTACAAACGTTACGACCTGCCGGAATGCTACATCACCGAAAACGGCGCCTGCTATAATATGGGCGTCGAAAACGGCGAAGTGGATGACCAGCCGCGTCTCGACTATTACGCCGAACATCTCGGCATCGTCGCCGATCTCATCCGCGACGGTTATCCGATGCGCGGTTATTTCGCCTGGAGCCTGATGGATAATTTCGAATGGGCCGAGGGCTATCGCATGCGCTTCGGTCTGGTGCATGTGGATTATGACACGCAGGTACGTACACTGAAGAACAGCGGGAAGTGGTACAGCGCGCTGGCTTCGGGCTTTCCGAAGGGCAACCATGGGGTGATGAAGGGGTGATACTCTCCACCGTCATCCTCGGGCTTGTCCCACTGCTGTCCGGTTTAAATTTGTAGACATGGCGCACGGTGTTGATTCTACTCGTATTCGAACGTTTGGCGACGATCTCGGACACGAACAGGAAAAACACCGTGCGGCACTACAATAGCGTATTCCACGATCTGTTGAAGCGGGTGGCGTGGAGCAGGTTCGACAGGCTTGTGGATGAGCATGGCGCCGACAAGCATGTGCGCCGGCTGTCAACGAAGAGCCAGTTCATCGCCCTGCTTTACGGCCAGTTGTCCGGAGCCGTCAGTCTGCGCGAGATCGTCGGCGGCCTCGAAAGCCATGCCGCGCGGCTTTATCACGTCGGTGCAAGGCCGGTGTCGCGCTCGACGCTGTGCGATGCCAATGCACGGCGCTCAAGCGAGGTCTTTGCCGGTCTGTTTCGCGAGATGGTCGCCCGCGCGGGCCGCGGGTTGCGCCGGTCGGTGTCGGAGGCCACCTATCTCATCGACGCGACCGGCGTTCGGCTGAGCGGAGCCGGGTGCGACTGGGCACGGTTTTCCCATCAGGCCTGCGGCGCCAAGGTTCACGTCGTCTACGACGCCGATGCCGAGCGACCGATCTATGCGGCGGTCACGCCCGCCAATGTCAACGACATCACAGCCGCCAAGGCCATGCCGATCGCGGCGGGTGCGACCTATGTGTTCGATCTTGGCTATTATGATTTCGGCTGGTGGGCGGCGCTCGACAAGGCCGGCTGCCGCATCGTCACGCGGTTCAAGTCCCATACGAAGCTGACCGTAACAAGCCAGCAAGCTGTCAGCGGCGATGGCATCGTCCTCTTCGATCGCATCGGGCTTCTGCCCGCCCGCATGGCGGCAAGCCGCCGCAATCGGTTTGGCGACCCCGTGCGGGAGATCACAGTCAGGACGCAGACGGGCAAGGTGCTGCGACTGCTGACCAACGATCTCGACGCGCCCGCACAGGAGATCGCCGATCTCTACAAACGGCGCTGGGCGATCGAACTGTTCTTTCGCTGGGTCAAGCAGACGCTGAGGATTCGGCATTTCCTTGGCAACAGCGAGAACGCCGTGCGCATTCAGATCGCCGTGGCGCTCATCGCCTATCTATTGTTGCGCATGGCGCAGGCAGACCAGAAACTCGTCCAAAGCCCACTGGCATTCGCACGCCTGGTGCGCGCCAATCTTATGCATCGCCGAAGAACCGACAGCCTCACAAGGCCGCCACCAGCGAAAACCGCCGATCCAAGACAGATGACACTTCTCGGAATGGAAATTTAAACCGGACAGCAGTGGGCTTGTCCCGAGGATCTGCTGCCTGCTGATTTTATTCAACGTGATTAGATCCTCGGCACAGGGCCGAGGATGACGTTGAGAGGATGCAAGGCGCTCACGCAATAAAGTTCTATCTCCTTATTATCAGTTTTCCAAACTTTTTTATCGGTTACCCGGCGGTGCCTGCTTGCACGCGCCGTCCCGTCTCCTATGTGAGACGGGCTGCGAAGCGTAGCGTCCGTTTCTGCCGGTCAAGGGGCAGGGCGGGCTGGTCCTCCCAGGGAAAACGAAGATGCTTATCGAAAAACTCAACTGGCGTTACGCCACCAAGAAAATGGATCCTTCCAAGCCGGTCTCGGAAGACAAGGTCGAGCGCATTGTCGAGGCGGCGCGGCTTGCCCCCACCTCCAGCGGCCTGCAGCCCTTCGAAGTGATCGTCGTCACCGATCCTGAAGTGCGCGCAAAAATCCGCGAGATCGCCTGGAACCAGGCGCAGGTGACCGATGGTTCGCATCTGCTGGTCTTTGCGGCGTGGGACAATTACACGCAAGAGCGGATCAACCACATGTTCGATCTGGTCAATGAAGAGCGCGGCATCAAGAATGAAGGCTGGGAAGCCTATCGCCAGATGCTGCTGTCCACCTATCCGCAGCGCGACGAGCAGGTGAATTTCGAACATGCTGCCCGTCAGGCCTATATCGGCTTCGGCATGGCCGTGGCCCAGGCCGCCTTCGAGGGTGTGGATTCCACCCCGATGGAAGGTTTTGATCCTGCCAAGCTCGACGAGATTCTCGGCCTGCGTGAGAAGGGCCTGCGCTCCGTCACCATCCTGCCGCTCGGGTATCGTCAGCCGGAAGGCGACTGGCTGGTGAACCTCAAGAAGGTGCGCCGCCCGGCAGATGAATTCGTCAGCCGCGTCTGATTTCAGATTATTCGCAAAAGTGTTACTGCCGCAGGGCCGCTTGCGCGGCTTTGCGGTAGATTTTTTCTCTGTTTTCAGATAATTGAAAAAACATCCCTGTTAAAAGGTGGCGTGTGCGGGCAAGTATGCGCCATCGAATTGCCGATCCCCGGCATTTCTGAGTGAAAGCCTGACGAAATGACCCGGAAAATCAGCTGTCATCGAATGTGCCCGAAGGCTGCATGAAGAGAGCGGTTCAGCACCGCAACAGGATTTTTTGAGACCCGATCCGTCACGCATTCCCAGAGTTCACAATGAGTTTTCCATCCAGTGCGGCCTCGCCCGCGCGCCCAGAACAGGCAGTCCCGCAAGGGGCGGCAAAGGAGCCGATGGTCACGTTTGAAGGCGTGACCAAGACCTTTGGAGGCGCCGACGGCAAGCCCGGCTTCGCAGCCCTTGCCGGTATCGACTACACCGTGCCGAAAGGCTCCATCACCGGTATCATCGGACGCTCAGGCGCGGGCAAATCCACGCTCATCCGCCTCGCCAACGGCCTTGAAAAGCCCTCGGCCGGCCGTGTGGTCGTCGATGGCGTCGATGTCGCGGCGCTTGATGAAAAGAGCCTGCGCACGCTGCGCCGTTCCGTCGGCATGATCTTCCAGCACTTCAATCTCCTGTCCTCGCGCACCGCTTTCGACAATGTGGCCCTGCCGCTCGAAATATCAGGCATGGGCAAGAAGGAGATCGAAACGCGCGTCGCGCCGCTGCTCGATCTCGTCGGCCTTTCGGACAAGGCGAAGCGTTATCCGGCTGAACTTTCAGGCGGTCAGAAGCAACGCGTCGGCATTGCCCGCGCGCTCGCGACGCAGCCGAAGCTGCTCCTCTCCGACGAGGCGACATCAGCGCTCGATCCGGAAACGACGCAATCCATTCTCGAACTGCTGAAGCGGATTAATGCCGAACTCGGCCTGACGGTGCTGCTCATCACCCATGAGATGGAAGTGGTGAAAACCATCGCCTCGCAGGTGGCTGTCATCGACAGGGGCTTGATCGTTGAGGAAGGCACGACCTTCGACATCTTCACCGCGCCGAAACACGAGACGACCCGCAGCCTGCTGTCGTCCTCTGTCGGCGTGAAGCTGCCGCACTGGGTCACCTCGGGGCTGAAGCCGCAGGCGGCGGAAGGCGACCGCGTTCTGGTGCGTCTGGTCTTCTTTGGCGAGACGGCCTTCCAGCCGCTGACGGCCCGTCTCGTTGCTGAAATCGGCCCTGACGTGAACATCCTTGCCGGCACCATCGAGGAAATTTCCGGCGAACCCTTCGGTTCGCTCGTGGTCTCCTATCCCGCCTCGGCTGAGGTCACCGCCCGCGCCAACCGCTTTTATGCGGAAACCGGTCTTCACACGGAGGTGCTTGGTTATGTCGCCTGATATGATCTTCAACCTTCTTTTCAAGGGCCTTTGGCAGACCCTGCACATGGTTGCGGTCGCCGGCATCGTTGGGTCCATCATCGGCGTGCCGATGGGCGTTTTCCTTGCCACCAGCGGCAAGGGCGAATTGTTTCCCGCACCAATGACCAACCGCATCCTCGGCCTCATCGTGAACGCCGCGCGCTCCACACCTTTCATCATCCTCGTCGTGGCGATCATTCCCTTCACCCGGCTGGTTGCCGGCACGTCCATCGGCACCAGTGCGGCCATCGTGCCGCTGACGGTCGCGACCGTGCCCTTCATCGCGCGGCTGGTGGAAGCGGCGATCCGCGAGGTGGACAAGGGCCTGATCGAGGCCGCCCGCGCGATGGGCGCGACACCGTTGCAGATCGTCACCAAGGTGCTGCTCGCTGAAGCCAAGCCCGGCATCACGCTGGCGCTCACCCTCACGCTGGTCAGCCTCATCGGTTATTCGGCCATGGTCGGCGCGGTCGGCGGCGGCGGGCTGGGCGATCTCGGCATCCGCTACGGTTACCAGCGCTTCATGCCTGACGTGATGCTGGCCGTGGTTCTGGTGCTGATCGTGCTGGTGCAGCTGGTGCAGAGCGCCGGCGACCGGCTGGCGCGCAGCTTCGACAAGCGGACCCGCAAGAATTAACTGCATTTATAATAACAACCCAAGGAGACACCCATGAAAAAACTCATTCTCGCGGCTTCGCTCGCCGCTCTCTTCACCGCCGGTCAGGCGCTGGCAGAGACGATCAAGATCGGCGTAACCCCCGCCGAGCATGCGCAGATCATGGAACAGGTGAAGAAGATCGCGGCCGCCAAGGGTCTGGATATCGATATCATCGAATTCTCCGACTATGTCGTGCCGAACCAGGCGCTGAATGATGGCGAGCTGCAGGCCAATTCCTTCCAGCACCAGCCTTACCTCGACAACCAGATCGCCGACCGCAAGTTCGATCTCGTCAGCGTCGGCACCACCATCACCACCCCGATGGGCGTTTATTCGAAAAAGGTGAAGAGCCTTGACGAGCTGAAGGACGGCGCGACGATCGGCATTCCGAACGACCCGACCAATGGCGGCCGTGCGCTGCTGGTGCTCGCCTCCAAGGGCGTTTTGAAGGTCAAGGAAGAAGCCGGCCTTAAGGTAACGCCTGCCGACATCACCGAAAACCCGAAGAACATCCAGATCGTCGAGCTTGACGCCGCCCAGCTGCCGCGCTCGCTTGATGACACCGACGCTTCGGTCATCAACACCAACTATGCGACGGCTGCCGGCCTGAACCCCAAGAAAGACTCCATCGCCATCGAAAGCGAAAAGTCCCCTTATGCGAATGTCATCGCCGTTCGTGCACAGGACAAGGACAAGCCCTGGGTGAAGACTCTGGTCGAATCCTACCAGAGCCCGGAAGTGAAGGCCTTCATTCTGGAAAAGTACAACGGCACGGTCATCCCGTCCTGGTAAGAAACTGCCACATTGTGGAAATGAGGACCTCTCCCGTTCGCGGGGGAGGTTTTTTGTTTAGGGAAAGGCGATAAGCCGCTTTCCATGAAAACCCCCGCCATTTTAGGGAAGGATTTTTCAGTCACTTGCCCGGACTATCGGTTTATACCCGTTGTTTTTTGGGGCGTCGCTCCAAGGCAGTTTAACGCCTTTTGAATGTTTCCTTCGCAAGATGATGCTTTCAAAGGGGATTTTATGCGGATTGCGCCGCGCAACATTGGGGACTATTTGCCGGTCGGGCGCAGAACCGCCGTCGGCGTCGTATTGTCCACCTTCGCGCTGGTGCTTCTCATCGTCACCGCGCTCGTCCTCTCCGCTCTCAGCCAGGTCCGCGAAAAGGCCAATCTGCTCGACAATGCCCGCTCACGCGAGACGACGGCGGGTGCTCTCGTCACCTTCCGCGAACAGCTTGGCGCCACGCTCAACGACTACGCCGCCTGGGACGACGCCGCCGAGTACGTCTATGCTCCTGATCGCTTCGACTGGGTGGCCAGCAATTACGGCGAGATGACGGTCAATAGCGATCTTTTCGATACGGCCGTCATTGTCGATGAGAACGGCAGCGTCCGCATGGCCTATCAGGACGGCAAACCGGCCAAATGGGCCTATGACAGCTATTTTGCCGCTGGCCTGAAGGAGATGATCGAACGAGTGCAGGCCATGCGTCCGGGCATTACCTCGCAGGTGACCGGTTTCGTCAAAACCGAAGACGGCATCGCCGCTGCCGGTGTCGCGCTTGTGCGGCTCAAATCCGGCGCGTTGGCCACGGATAGCGCTGAGCGTCGTTATCTGATCTTCGCCCGTCACCTCAAACAGGCGACGGTGGATAAGCTCGCCCGCAATTACGTCGTCGAGGGACTGGAACTTCAATATGGCGACGGACCTGCCGCCAACCATGTGGATATCGTCAATCCGCTGGGGCAGGTGCTGGCACGGCTCGTCTGGCGTTCGCATCTGCCGGGGGATGTCAGTTTTCATGAGGCGCGGCCGGTGGTCTTCACCGCGCTCGGCATTGCCGGCACGTTTTTCCTGGTGCTTCTCATCATCGGCTCGGCTACGCTCGACCGGCTGAAGGCGGATGAGGCGGCGGCACGGGAAGAGGCGCTGCGCGACCGGTTGAGCGGGCTCGACAACCGCGCCGGGCTGTTTGCCCGCCTGAACCGCATGGTCGGCAAGGCCCGCCACGACAAGACGGATATCAAGCTGCTTTATCTCGATCTCGATGGCTTCAAGGAAATCAATGATTCCTATGGCCATGCCGCCGGCGACCGGCTGATCAAGGGCGTGGCGGCGGCGCTGCGGGTGCTGGTGCCCGAGGGTGCGGTGCTGGCACGTCTCGGCGGCGATGAATTCGCCATCGCCATTCAGGGCAACGATGTCTGGGCGGAAGGCCGCAAGCTGTGTCTGGCGCTTCTCGAACTCTTCACCGAGCCTTTCAGCATTGGCGAGAGGGTGGCGAGCATCGGCTGCAGCATCGGGACGTCCGTTTCCCGCGCCGGCGATATCAATGGCGAGGAGCTGTTGCGCCGTGCCGATATGGCCATGTATCAGGCCAAGGAGAACGGACGCGGGCGCTACGTCTCCTATGAGCTGAAGATGGATGCGCTGCGTGAGGAAAAATTACAGCTGGAAGCGGATCTGCGCGCCGCAATTCTCAACGACGAGATACAGGTGGTTTACCAGCCGGTCGTCAACGCCGCCACGCGCTGCATTACCGGCGTGGAGGCGCTGGCCCGATGGCAGCGGCCGGGTTATGGCTTCGTGCCGCCGGATATTTTCATTGCCGCCGCCGAGACCAGCGGTCTGATCGACCGGCTCGGCCTTCTGGTTCTGCGCAAGGCCTGCGAGACCGCACGGCAATGGCCCTCCATCAAGCTATCGGTGAATATTTCCCCCGTGCAGTTCCGCAATCCAGCCTTTTCCGGCCATGTCGCGGATATTTTAGACGCGACGCAGACGCCGTCTGAAAGGCTGCGGCTGGAGATGACGGAGGGGTATTTCATCCAGCATCCGGAGCGCGCAAGTGCGGCGATCGACAAGCTGAAACAGCTCGGCCTGCATATAGCGCTCGATGATTTCGGCGCCGGTTTTGCGAGCGTCGGTTATCTGCGCCGCTTCGGTTTCGACCGCATGAAGATCGACCGCTCGCTGGTCATGGCGCTCGATCAGGGCGGCCGGTCGCTGGAAATGCTGCAGGCCACCGTGGCGCTGGCGAAATCGCTCGATATTCCGGTGACGGCCGAAGGCATCGAAACCGAAGAGCAGGCGGCCATCCTGCATCTGTGCGGCTGCGATGAATTGCAGGGTTACCTGTTCTCCAGGCCGGTTGCTGCCGAAGATATCACTGCCATGCTGGATGGGCAGGATGCACCGCTCTTTGCGCTGCGGGCAGGGGCTTGAGTGATGTGAACCCCTTCGCCCCGGACTAGTTCGGGGTCCAGTGCGATCAAGTCCTCGATTGCGAAGACTCTTCTCACGGCGCGGACGCGCCGTGGCTGGATACCGGATCTAGTCCGGCATGACGGAGGATAGAATGGCGAGAGCCTCGGCTCAGCGCCCCAGATGCCGCTCACCGCGCGTCTTTGCCAGCTCGATCTGCTGCTGCCGGTCGCGGAAACGCTGGCGGTCGTCTTCGCTGCGCTCGTCGTAACAGCTCGGGCAGGACACGCCTTCCTCGAACTTGGGCGACAGGCGCACTTCCGGCGTAATCGGGTTGCGGCAGGCGTGGCAGAGCTGGTGGTCGCCTTCGGCAAGGCCGTGCACCACGGACACGCGCTCATCGAAGACGAAGCAGGCGCCTTCCCAGAGGCTCTCTTCTTCCGGCACCTCTTCCAGATATTTCAGGATACCGCCCTTGAGGTGATAGACCTCATCGAAACCCTGTTCCTTCATGAAGGCCGTGGCCTTTTCGCAGCGTATGCCGCCGGTGCAATACATGGCGATCTTCGGCTTGTTGTGCAGGCCGGGATTGTTCTTCACCCAGTCGGGAAATTCGCGGAAGGTTTTCGTCTGCGGATCGACCGCGCCCTTGAAGATGCCGATGGCGGTCTCGTAGTCATTACGGGTATCGATGACGATGGTATCAGGATCGGAAATCAGCGCGTTCCAGTCCCGCGGATCGACATAGGTGCCGACGATGCGGTTCGGATCGATATCCGGCACGCCCATGGTGACGATCTCTTTCTTGAGCTTCACCTTCAGCCGCACGAAAGGCATGTGCGAGGCACGGCTTTCCTTGTGCTCCAGTGCCGCAAATTCCGGCTGGGCGCGCAGGAAGGAGAGGACGGCATGAATACCCGCATCCGGCCCTGCAATCGTGCCGTTGATGCCTTCGGCGGCGAGCAGCAGCGTGCCCTTCACGCCGTTTTTCTGGCAGAGCTCGAACAGCTGCTCGCGCAGGCTCTCGAACCGCGGCAGGCGGGCAAAATGATAAAGCGCGGCCACAAGGAAATCACCAGAGACTTCCGGGCGAGGGAGAATGGTCGTGTCGGTCATGGGCGCTGAAATACAGCGACGGCGGCCGCAAAGCAATATTTATCAGCGGATCGCGCTATTTTGAAAATCGTCAAATATTCGACGAAGGGGGGCAAAAGGGGGGCGGTTCGTACGTCCAATCCGCCATCGAGGAGGAGGCGAGGCCTCCCTTCCGCCATCCTCGGGCCTTTCCCAAAAATCCGATCACGGCGTGTAAAATTGAAACCTTGCCGATCCTCGGGACAAGCCCGAGGGTGAGGCAGGACAAGTTTTCGAATTTTGTTATCGCACTTGCACCGGGTTGCCCCACTCTTTTCTAAACGCCGGTAAATATCCAGCCTCAAAAAATAAAAATAATAAAATAAAACAATTGTTTGAATGGTTTCTGTGTCTTTTGGTCCAGTGAAAATCTGCCTCGGTGGTCGCGTTTGGAAAGGGGTAATTAACCTTTATTTTCTATTTCAGGGAGATCGAAATATGTACGTTTATGATGAGTGTGCACGCTGCCATGAGCTTCTCCCGATCCAGATTCCAGAATTCGTCCAATAGCGCAGGGGAGGGGAGCGAGAAGGCTCGTCATGTCGGTGGCCAGACAGCTGCCGGGCAGCAGACGGCCACGATGAAGGCAGGAGCCGCGCCCCGGCCGAATGCCGATGTCAGCGCCGCCGACGCCATTGAAGGCCGCGCCGAAATGCCCGGCTGGCAGAATGCTTTTGTGCTCGGCCCCAATGTGCGCTTCACCCGCACGCCGGAAAGCGCCTTTAGCCGCCGCATGCCGGTCGAGACGCCGAATCTTCCGGAAGAGCCTACTATTTCCGAAGAGGAAGTCGTCGCTGTCGCCGTGCCGGAAACGGTAGAGCCGGAGGCGATGGCGCAGGAAGAAACCGTCGTCACATCACAGCCGGTCGTAAAAACGGCAGAGCAGCGCGTGCCGCCGCAACGCATGCCGTTTCTGCCGCAGCCGCCTGATGCGCGCGGTGCAAGGGCGCTGACCTATAAATTGCGTCTGGAGCTTGCCCGCAAACAGGCGGAAGAAGCCGCTGCCGCCTCGCTGGCGCCGGCCCAGACGCCCGTGCCCAACGTGGAAGCGCCGGTACAGCGGGTATTTTCCCCCGTTCAGCCGCTGCCCGCCGTCCAGCCCACCGCTGACGCGCAGGCAACCGTGCCGGCTGCGTCCGTCCCAGCCTTTGCGGCTTACCTGCCGGATGAGCTATTCTGGGAAGTCATGACGCTCGATCTGCCGGGTGGGGCAGTTGAGACCATTCCCGCCAATCTGCGCGCCAGTTTCGCCGATGCGGCTCTTACAAGTCCCGCCCTGGCAAATCCCGCCCTGGCAAACCCCGTTCTGACGAACCCGGCGCTGACGGCGTCCGTCTCTGCCGTTTCTATGCCCGCTGCCGCTGCCGTCGTGCTTTCGTCCGAACCTCCGGTCGTTACCGTGCCGGGCGGTTCCGCAATCCGCCTTTACCGGGAAATCGGCGTGCGTCATGCCGCCGTTCCGGCTGCCGAACCAGAGATCACGCCACAGCCGGTGGCGGAGGCCGCCGTGTTTGTCGAGCCACAGCGGCCCGTCGAGCAAGTCCAGGCGCTTGAAAGCCAGCCGATTGAAAGCCAGCCGGCAGAAAGAATAGTGGCGGAGCCGCGTTTCGCCGCTCGCGCCCCCATCCAGGCCTCGCAGCCGATGTTCCGCGAAGCGCCGGTCTTTGCCGAGGGAGAATATGAATATCCCTCCATCGATCTTCTGCAGCAGGCCCGCGTCCAGCAGACCACGACCATGACGCCCGAAGCGCTGGAGCAGAGCGCCGGGCTTCTCGAAAGCGTGCTTGAGGATTTCGGCATCAAGGGCGAGATCATCGATGTCCGTCCCGGCCCGGTCGTGACGCTTTACGAATTCGAACCGGCCCCCGGCGTGAAGTCTTCGCGTGTCATCGGTCTGTCCGATGATATCGCCCGCTCCATGTCGGCGCTTTCGGCGCGTGTCGCCGTTGTGCCCGGTCGCAATGTCATCGGCATCGAACTGCCGAACCCCGTGCGCGAGACGGTCTATCTGCGTGAACTGATTGAAGCGACGGACTACGCCGAAACCCGCCAGAAGCTCGCGCTCTGCCTCGGCAAGACCATCGGCGGCGAACCCGTCATCGCCGAACTCGCGAAGATGCCGCATCTGCTCGTCGCCGGCACCACCGGTTCGGGCAAGTCGGTCGCCATCAACACCATGATCCTGTCGCTGCTCTACCGTCTGAAGCCTGAAGAATGCCGCCTGATCATGGTCGATCCGAAGATGCTCGAGCTTTCCGTTTATGACGGCATCCCGCATCTCCTGACGCCCGTTGTCACCGATCCGAAAAAGGCGGTCATGGCACTGAAATGGGCCGTGCGCGAAATGGAAGACCGCTATCGCAAGATGTCGCGTCTCGGCGTGCGCAATATCGATGGTTACAATGCAAGGGCGGCTGCCGCCCGCGCCAAGGGCGAGACCGTATTCTGCAACGTACAGACCGGTTTTGACCGCGCCACCGGCGAAGCGGTTTACGAGCAGGAGGAAATGGACCTCACGGCCATGCCTTACATCGTCGTCATCGTCGATGAAATGGCCGACCTGATGATGGTCGCCGGCAAGGAAATCGAAGGCGCGATCCAGCGTCTGGCACAGATGGCGCGTGCTGCCGGCATCCACCTCATCATGGCCACCCAGCGCCCGTCGGTCGATGTCATCACCGGCACGATCAAGGCGAACTTCCCGACCCGCATCTCCTTCCAGGTGACCTCGAAGATCGACAGCCGCACCATCCTTGGCGAACAGGGCGCGGAGCATCTGCTCGGCCAGGGCGACATGCTGCACATGATGGGCGGCGGCCGCATCGCCCGTGTCCACGGCCCCTTCGTTTCCGATGAGGAAGTGGAAAAGGTCGTGGCGCATCTGAAGACCCAAGGTCGCCCGGAATATCTCGGCACCGTGACGGAAGATGCTGATGAGGCCGATGAAGAGGTGGAAGAGGAAGCCGCTGTTTTCGACAAGACCGCCATGGGCGAGGAAGACAGCGACGATCTCTATGAGAAAGCCGTCAAGGTGGTGATGCGCGACAAGAAGTGCTCGACCTCCTATATCCAGCGCCGCCTGTCCGTCGGCTATAACCGTGCCGCTTCGCTGGTCGAGCGCATGGAGCAGGAAGGCATTGTCGGGCCTGCCAACCATGTCGGCAAGCGCGCCATCATCGCCGGTGAGCGCTCTTCCTATGATGCCATGGGGGCCGAAGACTGATTGAGCCCTGGGGCGCGCGATATTCGATTGCAAAAACGCGCCCCGTGAATAGCCTGTGCGGCATAGATTCTGGAATTGGGTAGGGTTCCCTCATGGTGCACGGTAACGAAACGGCCTCTGTTCTGGCGAGGCTGGACGAGTTGGAGCGGTTTTGCCGCACGGTTTTTCTGGCCGTCGGCACGGATGAGGAAACGGCCGACGCGGCGACCCGCGCCATGATGCATGGCACAAGGCTTGGCGTGGATAGCCACGGCGTGCGCCTGCTCGCCCATTATGTCACTGCTCTTGAAGGCGGGCGTCTCAATCGGCGGCCGCAGATCAGCCGCGTTTCCGGCTTCGGGGCGGTGGAAACGATCGATGCCGACCATGCCCATGGCGCCCGCGCCACCTATGCGGCCATGGAGAATGCCATGGTGCTTGCGGAGAAATTCGGCATTGGCGCGGTGGCCATCCGCAACTCCTCGCATTTCGGCCCGGCCGGTGCTTACGCGCTGGAAGCGGCCCGGCAGGGTTATATCGGCCTTGCCTTCTGCAATTCGGACAGTTTCGTGCGCCTGCATGATGGCGCCATGCGGTTCCACGGCACCAACCCGATTGCCGTCGGCGTGCCGGCGGCGGATGACATGCCCTGGCTGCTGGATATGGCCACCAGCGCCGTGCCGTATAACCGCGTTCTGCTTTACCGGAGCCTTGGCCAGCAACTGCCGCAAGGTGTCGCCTCGGATGGCGACGGCGTCGATACGCGCGATCCCAATGCGGCCGAGATGCTTGCCCCCGTCGGCGGTGAATTCGGTTTCAAGGGGGCGGCGCTGGCGGGCGTGGTCGAGATTTTCAGCGCCGTTCTCTCCGGCATGAAACTCAGCTTCGATCTCGCCCCCATGGGCGGTCCGGATTTTTCAACGCCGCGCGGGCTCGGAGCCTTCGTTCTGGCGCTGAAGCCGGAGGCCTTCCTGGAGCGCGACGTGTTCGACGAGGGCATGAAGCGTTATCTCGAAGTGCTGCGCGGATCACCCGCCCGCGAAGATTGCAAGGTCATGGCGCCGGGCGACCGGGAATGGGCGGTTGCGGCAAAACGCGAGAGGGAAGGCGCGCCGGTCGATCCCGTCACACGGGCGGCCTTTTCGGAGCTTGCGGAAAAGTTCTCGGTCAGCCTGCCCGCCTATCATTAAAGCGGCCTGTGCATGACGGCAGCCTGCCGCTGCCGTCGCAGGATCATGCGGGGCGCAGCAGCATGTTGGGGCGCGGGTAGGGCGTTGCCGCCGCGCCCAGTCTTTCGGCGACGACCGGACGACCAATATAATAGCCCTGCGCGTAGTCGATCTCCATCTGGCGCACGAGCCTCAGCTGGTCTTCCGTTTCCACGCCTTCGATGAGGATCTTGTGGCCGCGATTGCGGATGAGACGGATCATGTCCTGCAGCATCGCCCGGCCGCGCGGCGTGTTGCTGTCCTGCAGGAAGGAGCGGTCGATCTTGACGGTGTCGAAATCCGTCATGCGCAGCCAGGAAAGACCGGCGAAACCGGTTCCGAAATCATCCAGCCAGATATTGATGCCGAGCGTCTTCAGGTCGCTCAGGCAGCGCAATACGTCGGAATGCATTTCCATGTCGACGCCTTCCGTGATCTCGAAGGCGAGCCTGTTGCCGGCAATGCCGGCTTCCACGAGAATGGCCGCCACCGAGGTGGCGAAACCCGGATTTTTCAATTGCATCGGCGAGACATTGACGCTGACGACATCCACCCTGTCATCGGCGAGAAGCTGCTTGCAGACGGTCTTGATGGTCCACAGGCCCAGTTCCATGATCGTGCCGGTGCGTTCGGCAATCGGAATGAAAATACCGGGCGAGACCGAATTGCCATCCAGCAGGCGAAGCCGCATCAGCGCCTCGACCCCCGCTGTCTCGTTGGTGGAGATGTTGAGGATCGGCTGATAGACGAGGGAAACGAGATTTTCCGCGATGGCGATCTTCAGCAGGGCGGCAATGTTCTCGGTCTCATCGCTGGTCTGCGGATCTTCGGGATCGAACAGCTTCATGCAGTTGCGGCCGTTGCCCTTGGCGATATAGAGCGCACGGTCGGCTTCGTTGATGATTTTCTCCAGCTTGCCGTCCGGATTGGGGCGGGTGAAGGAGGCGCCGATGCTGACGGTGACGACGAAGGTGCCGTCGCGGCGCTGGTCATGCGCAAGCGAAAGCTCTTCGACGGTGTGGCGGATGGTCTCGGCAAGCTCGCCCACCTGCTGCTTGGATTTGAAGGGCGCCAGCACGATGAACTCTTCGCCGCCATAACGGCCGATGGAGGCGCCGTGATCGATGATGGCATCCTGCAGCGCGTTGCCCACCGTCATCAGGCATTTGTCGCCATCCTGGTGGCCGTAGCGGTCGTTGTATTTCTTGAAGAAGTCGACGTCGATCAGAAGGACGGCAAAGCCCTCTTCCTTCTTGCTCCAATTGTCCCACAGCAGGCGCAGATGATGGTCGATGGCGCGGCGGTTCTGCAGGCCGGTCAGGGAATCGGTGTTGGAAAGTCGCAACAGCGCCTGCCCACGCTCATCGGCCGCCTTCTGCTGCGCCTTTGCCTCCAGCGCG
Organism: Agrobacterium tumefaciens; assembly: GCF_005221325.1. Lineage (NCBI taxonomy): Bacteria > Pseudomonadati > Pseudomonadota > Alphaproteobacteria > Hyphomicrobiales > Rhizobiaceae > Agrobacterium > Agrobacterium tumefaciens. The sequence continues at coordinate 1,951,025 of NZ_CP039889.1, forward strand.
TTGAGGAAGACATGGTAACGCTCGCGGTTGAGGTTCCAGTTCACATAGGAGGTGAAGACGAAGCACGAAATGTAGAAGGTGCCGAACGCGAATTTGTAGAAAATATCCTCGGGAAACTGCGTCGCCGCCAGAAAATAGGTGACCAGAATGATGCCTGATGACACCAGCGACAGATGGAAGCGGAAGCTGAAGAACAGATTGGCGCCCATCATGAAGATCGCCCCGAAAACCATGTAATAGGACATGTTTTCGAGATTGTCGGTCAAAAGCGAAGGCAGCAGCCAGCCGATATAGCCCATGACCAGCGCGGTGGCGCAGGTAAGGTCGAGGGCTGCCGTGCTGGCGCCCTTGCGCAGCTGGATCTCCAGGGTCAGCAAGGATGACAGGACGACGATGAAGCGCGCGAGAATGGTATAAAACGCGACGTCGGGTATCAGAATGATGTCGGTTGCGGCAAACAGCATATAGATGAAAACGGCAGTCCACAGGCCCCGCCGGATTGAACCGCGGCGGCTACGCTCGCCTTCCTGCTGGTAAAGGGCAAGAAGTTCATCAGAAAACCGGGAGTCCGGCCGCCGATAGTCTTGCTGTCCACTCACCTCTCCCAATGTGTGCTTCATGCACTTTCCCATAGTGTTGCGTATACTTATTCAAGTAACTGCTTATTCCACTTTTCCGTGCACTAATGCACCGGCGCGGGTTCCTGTCGATCTGTCCCAATGTGAGCGGAAGACACCGGGAGGAAGAACGCATCATACGTTCGCAACATTAAGTTTCACTAAATCACGTATCCGCTTTCTCCCCTGCCCACGAGTGTGACCAAAAAAGTACGCTAATTTACTAATGTATCCCTACACCGCCGAAAAATCGAAAGCGAGTGGCCATCCGTCTCCCAGAAACGTATAGTTAACAATGTGTTAATACTGGAGGCTGATGTGGTGCGGGTAAAGAAGAAAAATCTTGACGGGGCAAGTCTGATTACCCCGGATACTGTCGCAAAAGAGATTTTTGCGCGCAAAACGGAAACATTCGATGAGCAGTTCGCAGTTGCGAAAGCAGAGGTGGCGCTCATTCTCGAATTGGCACAACAGCAATTCGACAATCGTGTTTCAGTACGTGAGATAATACATCGGACGGCGGGTGCACTTCATCTCCTGCGAGAGAAGCTCCACTCCAGCGTGTGGGCTGAACTGATTCCGCTGGTACAGAATCACCCCGTGTCGCGCCATTTTCTGGAAGACCCCTTCACGCGCTGGTCCTTCGAAAAGCCGCGTGGTTATTCGGGCGACGCGCAATTGTTGGATTTCATCTATGGCCATCCCAGCGTCGCCGAGCAGGTGAACAAAGCGACCCCGCTCGGCGCGGCCCTTTACGACTATACGAAGGATGCGAGTTCCTCGGTTGCCGTGCGCGAGCGGCGCGATCTGCTGACGCGGTTTGTCGATGAGGCCGCCGCCCGGCACGGCAGGGAGACGGAAATCCTCACCATCGCCTCGGGCCATCTGCGCGAGGCCGATGCCTCCGCGGCGCTGAAGGAAGGCGGGATCAAGCGCTGGGTGGCGCTTGATCAGGACCCGCTCAGCGTCGGCTCCGTCGCCCGCGATTTCAACGGCACCTGCATCGAGGCGATCGATGGTTCGGTGCGTGATATCGTTCTGCGGACACAGGAACTCGGCAGTTTCGATCTCATCTATGCGGCGGGTCTCTATGATTATCTGAACGATCGCGTGGCGATCAAGCTGACACGGCGCTGCATGGAGATGCTGAAACCCGGCGGCATGTTCCTCTTCGCCAATTTCTCCGAAGACATCGTCGTCGATGGTTACATGGAAACCTTCATGAACTGGGCGCTGCTCCTGCGCTCCAAGGCGGATATGTGGCGGATCGTCAATGCCAGTGCCGACCCCTCGAGCATCGAGGCAGAGGTGTTTTTCGGCGAGAACCACAACATCGTCTATGCGACGATGCGGAAGAAGGCGTGACATCCTTCGGCCGGTCTCCGCCTGCCAATAACCATTTGCTTAAACCTCGTCGCGGCCTTAAGAATCCGCGCCGAATGCGTTGCAGAATGGAATGGCTGAAATGAAGAGATATTATTCGGATATGGGCGGTCTGCCGGGGCAGACGGAACTGCTGTCGAGCAAGGCTGTTTTCAAGACCGCCTATGCCGTCATCCCCAAGACCGTGATGTCCGATATCGTAACGAGCGTGCTGCCGCACTGGACCGGCACGCGGGCCTGGATCATCGCTCGGCCGATGACCGGTTTTTCCGAGACTTTCGCGCAATATATCGTTGAGGTGCAGCCGGGCGGCGGCAGCGACCGGCCGGAGCCGGACGAAAGGGCGCAAGCCGCGATCTTCGTCGTGGAAGGCGAGATGACCGTGGTGTTCGAAGGCGTGCAGCATGCGCTGCGGGAGGGCTCGTTCGCCTACCTGCCGGCCGGCGCGCGCTGGCAGGTTAAAAATTCGGGCAAGGCGCCCGTCAAGTTCCACTGGGTCCGCAAGGCGTTCCAGGCGGTTGACGGTCTTGAGCCGCCACCGGCGATCTTCACGCATGAAGATGAGAACGCCATGTCGGCCATGCCTGACACGGATGGCAAATGGGCGACGACCCGCTTCATCGATCCGGAAGATGTGCGTTACGACATGCATCTCAACATCGTCACCCTCGAGCCGGGCGCGACCATTCCGTTCATGGAAACCCATGTGATGGAACACGGCCTTTATGTGCTGGAAGGCAAGGCCGTCTACCGGCTGAACGAGGACTGGGTGGAGGTGCAGGCCGGCGACTTCATGTGGCTGCGCGCCTATTGCCCGCAGGCCTGTTATGCGGGTGGGCCGGGCCGGTTCCGTTACCTGCTCTACAAGGATGTGAACCGCCATGTGAAGCTCTGGTAACGGGCATCCATCGGCGAAATCCGTGAATTATCGCGCAATCCGGCGGTTTGCGCGATAATTGCTTGCGTAAAATCGAATATCCCTAATAAATCCCGATATGCGGGCGGCTGTCGCCGTTCCGTACCATTCCGGCATCCGCCTGCATCTACTTTTCGAGAAGAATGCCCGTATGAGTGAGACGATCGATACCAATGTCTTCAATCTTGCACCCGTGGCGATGTGGATCGAAGATTTCAGCGCGGTGAAGAGCCAGTTCGATATCTGGCGGGCCGACGGTGTCGAAGATATCAGGGCCTTTCTTCTGGAAGATTTATCACGGGTGGCAGCCTGTTCGCAGAAAATCCGCGTGATCGCAGTCAATGCCAAGACGCTGGAACTGTTCGAGGCCCGCGACCAGGCGCATCTTGTCGACAATCTGCACCGGATTTTTCGCGACGACATGCTGGAAAGCCATGTGAACGAGCTTTCCGAACTCTGGGCCGGTCGGACGGAATTCACCAGCAATGCGGTGAATTATTCGATCGGCGGCAGGCGGCTCGATATCCAGCTGCGCGGCGCAGTCATTCCCGGCCACGAGGATACGCTCGGCCGGCTGCTTTTGACCACCGAGGATGTGACGGAGCGGGAGGAGGCCCGCCGCAAGGAGCTTCTCAACCGCCGTTATGCCGAAGGCATGTTCAAACATTCGCCGGTCTCCCTGTGGGTGGAAGATTTCAGCCGCGTTCGTCGGCTGATCGAGGAGGTGAGGGATCGCGGCATCGTCGATTTCCGGGTGTTCATGGATGTGCATCCCGAATTTGTGCGGCAATGCATGAGCGAAATCCGCGTCATCGATGTCAACCGGGCGACGCTCGATCTTTTCTGCGCGCCGGACCGGCAGGTCCTGTTGCAGCGGCTTGGCGATATTTTCCGCGGCGAGATGGAAAAGCCGTTCCGGGAACAGCTGATCGAGCTTTGGAACGGTAATCTCACCCACCACCGCGAGGTGGTGAACTATGCGCTTGATGGTTCGGAGCGGCACGTTCTCCTGCATTTCTCCGTCTTCCCCGGCCATGAGCGGGACTGGTCGCTGGTGCAGGTGGCGCTGACGGATATTACCGCGCGCAAGAAGGCGGAAGCCTATCTCGAATATCTCGGCAAGCACGATGTGCTGACCAAGCTGCATAACCGCGCCTTCTATTCGGACGAGCTGAACCGGCTGGAGCGCAGTGCGCTCAGGCCCGTTTCGGCCATCGTCATCGATCTTAACGGCCTGAAGGACGCCAATGACAAGCTCGGCCACGATGCCGGTGACGCCCTGCTGCGGCGCATGGGCGAGGTGCTGAACGGCGTGGTGACCGCGCCGAACCATGCCGCGCGCATCGGCGGTGACGAATTCGCCATCCTTCTTCCCGGCGCGGACAAGCAGGTGGCCGCAGCCATGGTCGAAACGGTCTATGAGTTACTGAAGATCAACAACCAGTTCTATTCCAGCGCGCCGCTCAGCCTGTCGCTGGGCGTGGCGACGAGTGAAGCCGGCGAGGCCATGGAATCGCTGGTGCGCCGGGCCGACATGAATATGTATGAACAGAAGAACGCCTATTACGCAGCCCTGCGCAACCGTTCCGCCGACAATAGCGATACGACGAAGAGCGGCGCGCAGCCGGAAACCACCTCGCTGAAGCGTCTATTCTGAGGATGACGCGGTGAGGGCGCATCAAGGCGCGAGGCGTTCTTGTCTTCCGCGACGGTTTGCATCGTCTCGACGTCATCCTCGGGCTTGTCCCACTGCTGTCCGGTTTAAGTTTCCGGGCAGGTCGCTCTCCCCATGAAGTCGGTGATGAAGGGCGAACATTCACTCAACGTCATCCTCGGCCTTGTGCCGAGGATCTAACCACGTCGAATAAAATCAATACGTTGGCAGATCCTCGGGACAGGCCCGAGGATGACGTCGGCGCAATTGGTCCGACTCTCCCACCCATTTCACGGTTCCGCTCTTCCTTGGTTCCGTCAGGGGCCCACACATCTTCACAAGCGCGTGAGAGCGCTTTTGCACTGCAACAATTCTATTGCCGAAATTTTACATACGTCTTAGTATGTATGTAAATGTGACCTATTTTGTGGATTCGGAGCGCAGTATGGCGAAGAGATTTGGGCAGATCGTAGCGGTGTTGTTGACAGGCATCGTTCTGGTCGGATGTAGCGACGAGCAGGCGTCCGCGCCCGGCGCTCCGCCGCCCGGCGCGGTCAAGGTTGTGGCCGTGAAGCCGGAAGAACTGCCAATCACCAACGAATTGCCGGGACGCATCGCGCCGACGCGGCTTGCCGAAGTGCGCCCGCGCGTTTCCGGCATCATCGTGGAGCGGGTGTTCGAGCAGGGCTCGCTGGTGAAGGAGGGCGATGTGCTCTACCGGATCGATCCCGCGCCGTTCCAGGTGCGCGTCGATAGCGCCGAAGGCACGTTGCGCCGGGCGCAGGCCGCGCAGTTGCAGGCGCGGCAGACCGCAGACCGTCAGCAGCAGTTGCGCCGATCCAATGTCGGCTCGCAGCAGGAATTCGACAATGCCGTCGCTTTGCTGGCGCAGGCCGATGCCGAAGTGGCGGTGGCCGAAGCCGGCGTGGCGGAAGCAAAGCTCAATCTGCAATATGCCGACGTGAAAGCCCCTATCAGCGGCGTCATCGGCCGGGCGCGCATCACCGAAGGTGCGCTGGTCAGCGCCACCGGTTCGGAAAGCCTGGCAACGATCCAGCAGCTTGATCCGATCTATGCCGATTTCACCCAGCCCGCCGCTGATCTCATTCGCCTGCGCAAGGCGCTGCAGGACGGTCAACTGATGACCGGCGCGAACGAGGCCGAAGTCAACCTGCTGTTTGATGACGGCAGCCGTTATCCGGTTCCCGGCCGCCTGCTGTTTTCGGAGGCGGCTGTGGATGAAACCACCGGTCAGGTGACGTTGCGCGGCGAATTCCCCAACCCGAACGGCGATCTGCTGCCGGGCATGTATGTCCGCGTCCAGATCCAGCAGGGCATTGAGAAAGCGGCCTTTGCCGTGCCGCAGCAGGCTGTGCAGCGTGATGCGGGCGGGCAGGCGAGCGTGCTTGTCGTCAATGCTGAAGATACCGTCGAACAGCGGCGCGTCAGCGTTGGCCGCTCCATCGGCGACCGCTGGGTGATTTCGGAAGGCCTCAAGGAGGGCGACCGTGTCGTTGCCGAAGGTTTCCAGAAGACCTCGCCGGGCGCCAAGGTGAAGCCTGAGCCGTGGTCTGCGGAGCCCGATGTCACTGCCGCCGCCGGCAGCGAGGGCGCTGCCCCGGCCGCGAAGCAATAAGGACCGATTTCATGGCACGTTTTTTCATCGATCGGCCCATTTTTGCCTGGGTCGTCGCCATCTTCATCATGCTGGCGGGCCTGCTCGCCATTCCCATGCTGCCGATTGCGCAATATCCGAATGTTGCCCCGCCGCAGATTTCGATAGCGACCACCTATCCCGGTGCTGCGCCGGAAGACATCTATCAGAGCGTCACGCGTCCCATCGAGGAAGAGCTGAACGGGGTTCCGGGGCTTCTTTATTTCGAATCGACCTCTGAATCCTCAGGCAGCATTTCCATCAACGTCACCTTCGCGCCGGGCACCAATATCGGTGAAGCGCAGGTGGAGGTGCAGAACCGCATCGCCCGCGTTCAGCCGCGTCTGCCGCAAGCAGTCACGCAGCAGGGTCTGCGCGTTGAGCAGGCAGGCACCTCGTTTCTGATGATGGTGGCGCTCACCTCCGTCGATGGCAATACCGACGCCATCGGCCTCGGTGACTATCTCAGCCGCAACGTGGTCGGCGAATTGCGCCGCGTGCCGGGCGTCGGCAGCGCGCAGCTGTTTGCCACGCAGCGCTCCATGCGCATCTGGATGGACCCGGACAAGATGCTCGGCCTCAGCCTCACCTCGTCCGACGTGATCGGCGCCATTCAGGCGCAGAACTCGCAGGTTGCGGCGGGCCGCATCGGCGCGTCGCCAAACCCGATCGGCCAGCAGATTTCGGCCACCGTCAACGTGCAGGGCCAGCTGACGACGCCGGAGGAATTCGGCTCCATCGTGCTGCGCGCCAATCCGGATGGCTCGTCCGTGCGGCTGCGGGATGTGGCGCGGGTGGAAGTGGGCGGCGAAAGCTACGCCTTTTCCAGCCGCCTGAACGGCAAGCCCAGTGCGGCCATCGGCGTGCAGCTGTCGCCCACCGGCAATGCGCTGCAGACCTCTGAGGGCGTGCGCGCCACCATGGAGGAGCTGTCGCAGTATTTCCCGGCGGGTCTGGAATATGAAATTCCCTACGACACCAGCCCCTTCGTGAAAATCTCGATCCAGAAGGTGATCAACACGCTGGTGGAGGCGATCATCCTCGTCTTCGTGGTGATGTTCGTCTTCCTCCAGAACATCCGCTACACCATCATTCCGACACTGGTGGTGCCCGTGGCGCTGCTCGGCACCTGCGCCATCATGTATGTCTCGGGTTTCTCCATCAACGTGCTCACCATGTTCGCCATGGTTCTCGCCATCGGCATTCTCGTCGATGACGCGATCGTCGTGGTGGAAAATGTCGAGCGCATCATGGCGGAAGAGCATCTGTCGCCGAAGGAGGCGACCCGCAAGGCGATGGGCCAGATTTCCGGCGCCATCATCGGCATCACGCTGGTTCTGACGGCGGTGTTCGTGCCCATGGCCTTCTTCCCCGGCGCTGTCGGCATCATCTACCAGCAGTTCAGCCTGACCATGGTGGTCTCCATCCTGTTCTCGGGCTTCCTCGCACTGTCGCTCACGCCTGCGCTCTGCGCGACGTTCCTCAAGCCGATCAAGGCCGGCCATCATGAGAAGAAGGGCTTCTTCGGCTGGTTCAACCGCGGCTTCGACAAGGCCTCGCATAAATACTCGTCTTCGGTCGGCAGCATCATCAAGCGTTCCGGCCGTTTCATGATCATCTATGCGGCGCTGCTTGCCGGTCTTGGCTGGGCCTATATGCAATTGCCGAGCTCCTTCCTGCCGAACGAAGACCAGGGTTACCTGATCGTTGATATTCAGGCGCCGGCGGAAGCCAGCAGCGAACGCACGCTGCAATCCATCCAGCAGATCGAAAAGATCTTTCTCGCGGAACCGGCGGTCGATCGTGTGATTGCGGTGTCGGGCTTCTCCTTCTCCGGTTCCGGTCAGAATGCCGGTCTCGCCTTCGCGACGCTGAAGGACTGGAGCGAGCGCGGGCCGGAGGATTCCGCATCCGCCATTGCACAACGCATCAACGGCAAGCTGTGGGGCCTGCCGGGTTCCATGGCCTTCACGCTGTCGCCGCCGCCCATTCAGGGTCTCGGCAATTCCAGCGGCTTCACCTTCCGCCTGCAGGACCGCGCGGGTGCGGGACAAGCGGCGCTGAGCGCCGCCGGAGCGCAGCTGATGGCGGCCGCGCAGCAAAGCCCTGTTCTCGCCGGCCTGCGTGTCGAAGGCATGCCGGATTCGCCGCAGGTCAACCTCATCATCGACCGTGAAAAGGCCAATACCTTCGGTGTGACCTTCAGCGACATCAACGCCACCATCTCGGCCAATATGGGGTCGTCCTACGTCAACGACTTCCCCAATGCCGGCCGCATGCAGCGCGTGACGGTGCAGGCGGAACAGGGTCAGCGCATGAAGACCGAGGATCTTTTGAACCTCAACGTCCGCAATGCCAATGGCGGCATGGTGCCGGTCAGCTCATTCGCTTCTGTTGAATGGGTTCGCGGTCCCTCGCAGGTGGTCGGTTATAATGGCTATCCGGCGATCCGTATCGGCGGACAGTCCGCACCGGGTTACTCCTCCGGTGATGCGATTGCCGAAATGGAGCGTCTGGCGCGCGAATTACCTGGCGGTTTCGGTTTCGAATGGACCGGCCAGTCGCTGCAGGAAATCCAGTCGGGTTCGCAGGCGCCGGCGCTGATCGGCCTCAGCGTGCTGTTCGTCTTCCTGCTTCTGGCAGCGCTTTACGAAAGCTGGTCGATTCCGCTTTCCGTCATGCTGGTAGTGCCGCTCGGCGTCATCGGTTCGGTGGCGGCGGTGATGCTGCGCGGCATGCCGAACGACGTCTACTTCCTCGTCGGCCTTGTCGCCATCATCGGCCTTTCGGCCAAGAATGCGATCCTGATCATCGAATTTGCCAAGGATTTGCGGGCGGAGGGAAAATCCACCTATGATGCGACGGTGGAGGCGGCGCATTTGCGCTTCCGGCCGATCCTGATGACCTCGCTCGCCTTCTCGCTCGGCGTGTTGCCGATGGCAATCGCATCGGGCGCCAGTGCGGCGAGCCAGAACGCCATCGGCACCGGCGTTCTCGGCGGCATGATCTCGGCGACCATCCTCGCGATCTTCTTCGTTCCCGTGTTCTTCGTCTTTGTCATGAAGTTTTTCGGGGATCGGAAGAAGGACGACAAGATTGCTGCTGACGCCGTATCGCTGGCCGAATAAAACGAATGGGAAGGCCGAGTTGATATCCGATGAAGCATTCATCTGATTGACAGCCCGGCACCGCAAAGAGGCACGGTGCGAAAGCACCGTGCCGTGATTGAAAGGAGACATCAGCATGCGCCGAACCAAGGCCGAGGCAGAAGAGACGCGTCAGGCGATCCTTGCCGCCGCCGAGCGGGTGTTCTTCAAAAAGGGCGTGGCCAATAGCTCTCTTGATGAGGTGGCGGCCGCGGCCGGTGTTACGCGCGGCGCGATATACTGGCATTTTTCCAGCAAGACCGACCTTTTTATCGGCCTTTACGAATCCGTGGCGCTGCCGGAATCGGATCTGCTGGATTTTGGCGATCCGGACCTCAAGGGGACAGCACTGCTGGCCAAGATCGAGGAGGCGACGTGCAAGTGGCTTGCGCTTCTGGCAGAAGACGAACAACGCCAGCGCATCATGACCATCAGCCTGCGCACCAATTACTCCGACGAGTTCGCCCCGGTCCTGCACGCGCAGGAAGAGCTTGACCGTCACCACAAGGATGTGCTGGAGGCCGCTTTTCAGCGTGTACAAGCGGAGGGTGTCTTCAATGACAACTGGACGGCGGAGTCGGCGCTCGGTGCGCTTTACTGGCTGCTGAAAGGCATCGTTTACGACTGGCTGCTGTTCGGTCAACGTTTCGATCTGGTCAAGGAAGGGGCCGAGGCCATGCATCGCCTCATGAAGGGGTTCCAGCGTCCTCCTGCCACCTTGACCTAAACGCTGAATCACCCTGCCGCGCCGGTCAAATTTCAGTGTATTCTAAAAGACCAGCGAAAATTGCTTTACGTACCTCAAAACGGACGCTAGCTTCTTCTTCGAGCTTTGGGAGGAGTTCGCAGATGATCATTTCAGGTATAATCAAGGGGCAAGCGCCGTCCGTTTCCGCTGGATATCGGTGACGGCACATGGCTTTTGCTGACGAATCTCCAGACCCGACCCTGATCCGGACGGTTGGGCTGTCGAAGTCCTTCGGTCCGGTACAGGTTCTGAAGGATATCGAGATTGCGGTGCGGGCCGGCGAGGTCCACGCGATCATCGGTGAAAACGGTGCCGGCAAATCGACGCTGATGAAGCTCCTGGCTGGCAATGAGAAGCCGTCGGGCGGGGAAATCCGCATCGATGGCGAAGCCGTTGCGCTGAGCGGACCTGTGGACGCCGAACATCGCGGCATCGTCCTCGTGCATCAGGAAATATTGCTGGCGCCGGATCTGACGGTAGCGCAGAACATCTATCTTGGTCGCGAATTGCGCCGGGGCCCGATGATGGACGACCGGGCCATGCGGGCCGGAGCTCGACAGGCGATAGCCGATCTCGGCGGCACGATCGATCCGGACGCCATCGTCGGCAGCCTTTCGATTGCCCAGCGGCAGCTCGTGCAGATTGCCCGTGTTCTGCTCGTGCCGCATCGCGTCGTCATTTTCGACGAGCCGACCGCCAGCCTCACGCCCATTGAGACTGATGCGCTGCTGAATGTCATCAGGGACATCAGGGCCAAGGGCGTGGCCGTGCTCTATATTTCGCACCGCCTGCCTGAAGTGAAGGAGATCGCCGACCGGGTGACTGTCCTGCGTGATGGCCGACTGGTCGCCTCGCATCCGGCATCGGAACTGCAGCCGGCCGATATGGCGCGGCTGATGGTGGGGCGTGATGTCGCCAAGCTCTATCCGGACCGGCATGCCGGCGGCGAGCACGAACCGGTCTTGCAGGTGGAGCATTTTACCGTTCCCGGTTATGCGCAGGATGCCGGGTTCAGCCTGCGCAAGGGTGAAATCCTTGGTTTTGCGGGCCTGGTCGGGGCGGGCAGAACGGAGCTGATGGAAGGGATACTTGGCCTGCGGGCCGGGCGCGGAAATATTCGCCATCTCGGCCAGCCCGTGCATTTCGCGAAGGCGGAGGACAGCCTGAAGGCCGGCATCGTTTATCTGAGCGAGGATCGCAAGGGCAAGGGATTGCTCCTGACCAAGGATTTGCGGGTCAATCTCACACTCGCTTCACTCAACAAGTTCAGCCGGCTGTTTCAGATCGATATCCGCCGGGAGGCGCAGGCGCTGGACGACGCGGTGCGCGATTTCGACATCCGTACCGGCCGCAAGGACCTGCTTGCGGGGCAGCTTTCCGGCGGTAACCAGCAGAAGCTGCTGCTGGCCAAGATGATGCTGCTCGATCCGTCCATCGTCATCATCGACGAGCCGACACGCGGTATCGATATCGGCACCAAGGAGCAGATTTACCGTTTCATCGCGAACCTTGCGGATGAGGGGCGGTCGATCATCGTCGTTTCCTCTGAAATGCCGGAGCTGATCGGCATCTGCGACCGTATTCTGGTGATGCGTTCGGGCCGGATCGTCGGCGAGGTGGCGGGCGAGCGGATGACCGAAAACGACATCGTGGCGCTGGCAACGGGCGTTCATACGCAGGAATTCGCCTGAGGCCCGCCTGTCATTCGAATAAGGCCTGAAGAAAAGACAATTGAGGGGACATATGACTGAGGCCGCACTTGATAACGGCAAAACGCCGAAGACCTCGAAGGACTGGGACCTGCGCGCCGTTGCGCCTTTCGTGGCGCTGGCCCTGCTGCTGGTGCTCGGCACCATCGCCAATCCGAATTTCATCGGCATCGACAATCTTTTGAATGTCGTGACCCGCAGCGCCTTCATTGCCATCATCGCGCTTGGCGCCACCTATGTCATCACGTCGGGCGGGCTCGATCTTTCCGTCGGCGCCATGGTCGCTTTCGTCGCCAGCCTGATGATCCTGTTCATGAACAGCGGCGTCATCGCCAGCCCGCTCTTGATGCTGCTCACGGCCATGGTACTGGCCGTTGCAATCGGGGCGGCCTGCGGGCTGACGAATGGTCTCATCACCACCATTGGCCGCATCGAGCCTTTCATCGCCACGCTCGGCACCATGGGCATTTATCGCGGGTTGACCACCTGGCTATCGCAGGGCGGAGCGATCACCTTGCGCAACCCGGAAATCCAGACGCTTTATCGCCCGATTTATTTCGGCAATATCCTCGGCGTGCCGGTGCCGGTCGTCGTGATTTTCGTGACGGCCACCATCGCTGCCTTCGTGCTTTACCGCACCCGTTACGGCCGGCATCTGACCGCTGTCGGCTCCAGCGAGGATGTGGCGCGTTATTCCGGCATTTCCGTCGTCCGGGTCCGCACGATTGCCTATGTGGTGCAGGGGCTCTGCGTCGCGGTTGCCGTGCTGCTTTACGTGCCGCGCCTTGCCTCCACATCCGCCACGACAGGCATGTTGTGGGAATTGCAGGCCATCACCGCCGTTGTCGTTGGCGGCACGGCGCTGCGCGGCGGGGTGGGTCGCATCTGGGGTACGATCTGCGGCGCTTTCATTCTGGAGATCGTCGGCAACATCATGATCCTGTCGAACTTCGTCAGCGAATATCTGATCGGTGCCATTCAGGGCGCGATCATCATCATCGCCATGCTGGTGCAGCGCTCTTTGAGCCGCAGGTAGCGGGAGGATGGGGAGTTTGGCCGCGCCATGTGGGGCAGGCGCGGTTGTAAGAGGAGGAACGCCCCGGTCTTGGGAGGAAAGAGACTATGCGTAGAAAATTCATCGGCGTGGCATTTGTCGCGCTGGCTGCCGTCCTTGCGGGTTCTGCTCATGCGCAGGACAAGAAGGTTACGATCGGCGTGTCCATTCCGGCGGCCGACCATGGCTGGACGGCGGGCGTCGTTTATCACGCCGAGCGCGTGGCCAAGCTTCTGATGAAGGAGCATCCGGGGCTCAACGTCATCGTCAAGACCTCGCCGGATGCCGCCAACCAGGCAAACGCGCTTCAGGATCTTGCAGTGCAGGGGCTGGACGCGCTGGTCGTGCTGCCGTCGGACCCCGATCCGCTGGTCAACGCCATCAAGGAAATCAAGGACAAGGGCACCTTCGTCGCGCTGGTCGACCGCGCGCCGAGCGTCAACGACAATTCCATCCGCGATCTCTATGTCGCGGGTAACAACCCGGCACTCGGACAGGTGGCGGGCGAATATATCAAGAAGACCACGCCTGATGCGGAGGTGGTGGTCATTCGCGGCCTGCCGATCCCGATCGACCAGCAGCGCCAGGATGGTTTCGACAAGGGTATCGCCGGCTCCGGCGTCAAGGTTCTCGACCGCCAGTACGGCAACTGGAACCGCGACGACGCCTTCCGCGTGATGCAGGACTATCTGACCAAATACAAGAAGATCGATGTCGTCTGGTGTCAGGACGACGACATGGCGATCGGCGTGCTGGAAGCGATCCAGCAGGCGAAACGCACCGATATCAAGTATATCGTTGCGGGCGCCGGTTCGAAGGACATGATCAAGAAGGTCATGGACGGCGACAAGCTGGTGCCGGTCGATGTGCTTTATCCGCCGGCGATGGTGGCGACCGCCATGCAGCTGACAGCAGGTCATTTCTACGATCAGGTGCCGGTTGCCGGAGAGTATATTCTCGACGCGACGCTCATCACCAAGGACAATGCCAAGCAGTTCTACTTCCCGGATTCGCCGTTCTGAGAATCCCATACGTGAAAACGCCCGCTGGAAGGCGGGCGTTTTTATTGGTGGCTGATGAAAACCATTCCTCAGCCGCTCTTGCGAAACCACGCCGAAAGATAATCCACGAAGCTGCGCACCTTGGCAGGCAGGTAACGGCGGTGCGGATAGACCGCATAGATACCGCGATCCTTGGAAATATAGTCGTCGAACAGGGTCACCAGCTCACCCGACTGGATATGCGGGCGGGCGATGAAATCCGGCACCATGGCGATGCCGAGCCCGGCGCGGGCGGCGCGCAACGTTGCCTGCGGGCTGTTGACCTCGATCGGCCCGCTGATGGCGACCGAGTTCGAGCCGCCATCCGGTTCGAAATAACGTACGGTATTATGAAAGCGGGTATTGGTGTCGATGATGAAGGGCACGCGGGCAAAATCCTGTGGCCCGTCGAGCGGCCCGTGTTTCGCCACGAAATCCGCCGTCGCCACCGCATAGACCCGGAAATCGGAAAGCTTGCGGGCAATGAGGCCCGAATCCTCCAGCCGTGTAATACGGATCGCAAGGTCGAAGCCTTCTTCGATCAGATCGACGAATCGGTCATCGGCGACGATCTCCAGCACCAGTTCCGGGTTTTCCTTGGCGAAATCGATGAGGCTCTGGCCGACATCGGCATCGATGAAGGTGCGCGGAACCGAAATCCTGAGCTTGCCCTTGAGATCGGCATTCTTCTCGCGCACCAGATCTGCGAGGTTGTCGATCTCCTTCAAAATGTCGGAGGCGGTGCGGTAATAGGTATGTCCGGCCTCGGTCAGTGAGAACTGCCTTGTCGTGCGGTTGAGGAGCAGCGCGCCGAGATCATCCTCCAGTTCCCGGACATATTTGGACAGAAGCGCCTTGGAACGCCCGGTCTTGCGGGCGGCGGCGGAAAACCCCTCCGCTTCGACGACATCGATAAAGGCGCGGATGCGGGTGAGCGTGTCCATGAATATCCTCCGGTTCGTTCCATATAATTGAACGCTGGCGCGCGACTGTTCAACCCTAAATCCGCTGCCGAAAAAATCCGCGCTTTGATGAAAAAATTCTCTTGATTATGACTGCGAATATTCTTATCTCCCGTGCTGCCCAAAGTCGCACGTGCCCATGTGTGTCCGCCGAGTCCTCGATGTGGTGAGGATTTAGGTAAGGTACCTGGAACTAACCCCTCCAGTCGCTATTCCGGCCAACCGGGAAATGCGAGGACATATGAAGCAACGACGGTGCGGGCCTTTCTGGTTCTCTGCCGGCTTTCCATCAGCCGGGGTACTGAAGAGGCACACCATCATTGCCTGAAGTGCGGTCGGGTCAATCCCTCCAATCGATGGCAGACAAAGCCGAATGATGCTCTGGCAGGGCATCGTTCATATTCGCGCCTTGAGCGTATGCTATCGATTCTGCGCCTCCACCGGCTGATTCGAATGCATATCTCGAGCGTCCTTTGTCCTCCGGATTTTTCCGGAGTCGGTTTTATAGGGAATATATCGATGACGACTGCACGCATTCTCGACTTCATCAAGACCCGACGTCCCGAAGGCCCTTGCCTTGTGGTTGATCTCGACGTCGTGCGCGACAATTTCAACGCGTTCCGGCATTCCCTGCCGAACAGCGCGATCTATTATGCCGTCAAGGCAAACCCGGCTCCCGAAATCCTGAAGCTGCTCGCTTCGCTCGGCTCCAACTTCGATTGCGCCTCCGTGGCTGAAATCCAGATGGCGCTCGACGCCGGTGCGACCTCCGACCGGATTTCCTTCGGCAACACCATCAAGAAGGAACGCGATGTCGCCCGCGCTCACGCGCTCGGCATCGATCTCTTCGCTGTTGATAGCCATGAGGAAGTCGAGAAGGTTGCCCGTGCTGCCCCCGGCGCGCGCGTATTCTGCCGCGTGCTGACGGATGGCGAAGGCGCCGAATGGCCGCTGTCGCGCAAGTTCGGTTGCGTGCCGCAGATGGCCGTCGATGTTCTGGTCTATGCGCATCAGATGGGTCTCGAATCCTACGGCGTGTCGTTCCATGTCGGCTCGCAGATGATGAACCTCGACGCATGGGATGCGGCGCTCGCCGATGCCAAGCGGGTCTTCGCTTCGCTTGCCAAGCAGGGCATCCACCTGCAGATGGTCAATATGGGCGGTGGTTTCCCGACCAAGTATCTGCGCGACGTTCCGGCTGCCGAAGAATACGGCCAAGCGATCGACACGGCGCTGCGCAAGCACTTCGGCAACCAGATCCCGAAGACGATCATCGAGCCGGGTCGCGGCATGGTCGGCAATGCCGGCGTCATCAAGGCGGAAGTCGTTCTTGTGTCGAAGAAGTCCGACAACGACAACCACCGCTGGGTGTTCCTCGACATCGGCAAGTTCGGCGGTCTCGCCGAAACGATGGACGAGGCAATCCGTTACCCGATCCGCACCGAGCGCGATCAGGACGAGATGCAGCCCTGCGTTCTGGCCGGCCCGACCTGCGACAGCGCTGACGTGCTGTATGAAAAGAACATGTACCCGCTGCCGGTCTCGCTGACCATTGGCGATGAAGTTCTGATCGAAGGCACGGGCGCTTACACGACCACCTATTCGGCGGTCGCGTTCAATGGCTTCGAGCCGCTGAAGGCCTACGTTATCTAAGCATCGGGCCGAAAAGTGTAACGCGGTTTTCGGAAAACCCGATGCGCAGGTCAAAAAGTCCGAACGCCGCCCGCTGAACAGGGCGGCGTCTCGACCAAGCTTCCGTTCCGGCCCTGCCGATTGTGCTGTTGCGCAAATCCCTGCTTGCTGCACCTCTTCCAGCCGAGGAAAGCGTGTCGGCGGGCCGGAACGGTTTCACCATTTTTCATCAAGGGCCGCGTGTGGGCGGTTGTGTGACGGGAGGCCAAGGATGGCCGCTCTTTTGAATTCGGTACGGGCATTTTTCACACCGCAGACATTTCATGTCGATCAGGAAAATCCGGGCGATGTCGTTGCCCGTGAGAACCTCTTGGACCGCGCCATGGGCGCCGGCCGTCGTCGCAAGTCTTCCGAAAAGCTGCGCGCCGGCCGCGTTCCGGCCGAAGGCCTGGCGCTGGTCGCCCGTGATGAGGACGGTCATGTCATCGCCACCGTGCGCCTGTGGAATGTCGAAGCCGGCATTTCACGCGAAGGCCGTCCCGTCGAGGCGCTGCTGCTTGGCCCGCTGGCCGTCGATGCCGCCCATGAGGGCAAGGGCATCGGCTCCGCGCTGATGCGTGCGGCGATCTCCGAGGCCACCAAGCGCGGCCATGGCGCCATCCTTCTGGTCGGCGACGCGCCCTATTACGAGCGTTTCGGCTTCTTCGCCGACAAGGCGCAGCACCTCATCATGCCCGGCCCGTTCGAGCGCAACCGTTTCCTGGCGCTGGAGCTGAAAGCCGGCTGGCTGGAAGGTGCCGCTGGTCTTCTGGTCGCAAACGGCCGCCGTCTCTCGGCCTGAGGCGACCCTGATACTGATATCAAACCCCGGCCCAAAGCCACTGCTGTCCGGTTTAAATTTGTAGACATGGCGCACGGTGTTGATTCTACTCGTATTCGAACGTTTGGCGACGATCTCGGACACGAACAGGAAAAACACCGTGCGGCACTACAATAGCGTATTCCACGATCTGTTGAAGCGGGTGGCTTGGAGCAGGTTCGACAGGCTTGTGGATGAGCATGGCGCCGACAAGCATGTGCGCCGGCTGTCAACGAAGAGCCAGTTCATCGCCCTGCTTTACGGCCAGTTGTCCGGAGCCGTCAGTCTGCGCGAGATCGTCGGCGGCCTCGAAAGCCATGCCGCGCGGCTTTATCACGTCGGTGGAAGGCCGGTGTCGCGCTCGACGCTGTGCGATGCCAATGCACGGCGCTCAAGCGAGGTCTTTGCCGGTCTGTTTCGCGAGATGGTCGCCCGCGCGGGCCGCGGGTTGCGCCGGTCGGTGTCGGAGGCCACCTATCTCATCGACGCGACCGGCGTTCGGCTGAGCGGGGCCGGGTGCGACTGGGCACGGTTTTCCCATCAGGCCTGCGGCGCCAAGGTTCATGTCGTCTACGACGCCGATGCCGAGCGACCGATCTATGCGGCGGTCACGCCCGCCAATGTCAACGACATCACAGCCGCCAAGGCCATGCCGATCGCGGCGGGTGCGACCTATGTGTTCGATCTTGGCTATTATGATTTCGGCTGGTGGGCGGCGCTCGACAAGGCCGGCTGCCGCATCGTCACGCGGTTCAAGTCCCATACGAAGCTGACCGTAACAAGCCAGCAAGCTGTCAGCGGCGATGGCATCGTCCTCTTCGATCGCATCGGGCTTCTGCCCGCCCGCATGGCGGCAAGCCGCCGCAATCGGTTTGGCGACCCCGTGCGGGAGATCACAGTCAGGACGCAGACGGGCAAGGTGCTGCGACTGCTGACCAACGATCTCGACGCGCCCGCACAGGAGATCGCCGATCTCTACAAACGGCGCTGGGCGATCGAACTGTTCTTTCGCTGGGTCAAGCAGACGCTGAGGATCCGGCATTTCCTTGGCAACAGCGAGAACGCCGTGCGCATCCAGATCGCCGTGGCGCTCATCGCCTATCTATTGTTGCGCATGGCGCAGGCAGACCAGAAACTCGTCCAAAGCCCACTGGCATTCGCACGCCTGGTGCGCGCCAATCTTATGCATCGCCGAAGAACCGACAGCCTCACAAGGCCGCCACCAGCTAAAACCGCCGATCCAAGACAGATGACACTTCTCGGAATGGAAATTTAAACCGGACAGCAGTGGCCCAAAGCCGGGGTTTATTGTTTCTATCATACGGTCAATGCGCTCGACCTTTCCCGACCGATAATGTACGGAGTCACGCATTCTGACCGGAGATATACTTAAATCGGGGCTTTTTTTGCATGCCATTTTGACCGGGGAGTCAGCTTGAAATGGCTAATATCTGTACCTCATTGAATCTAAAGAAAAAACGGACTCATGTAGCAAACGCCACAAAGCGCAGCTCATTTCAAGGCTGATTGCTATACGGAAAAAGACCAAAAGGCGGATAGCGGCAGCGCATACATATTCTTACCGAAGGAGAGGAGTCGATCTCACATGTAAACTACAATCCCAATTACGTTCCAGGTCTTGCCTGGCCCGTTGTCTCTGAACCACCGCAAATGTCGGAAATCATCTTCTTCAACCATTGTAGACGTCTTCATTTCGAACCCTACGATAGTTCGGTATGCTTCCGCGATGATGTCGATTTCACGTCCTTTATCGTACCGCCAATGGTAAAGCCGCCATTCCTGTCTTTGGAACGGGAGAGATTTAACCAGTTCGTTGTGAACGAAATTTTCAAACAGCCCTCCCAAGGCCGTCGGGTTCGCATCGATATTGAAGCTCTGAGAGTTCATGCTCCTCAGCGCAGACGCAATACCTGTGTCGACGAGATGGACCTTGGGATGCTTGATGTCCCTTCCTGTCTCGCCAGAGGTCCAGGCGGGAAGTCGCTTCAAGGCGTGGAATTGGCAATAGAGATGGCGTGGAATTAGCAGTACGAGTGGCGTGGAATTATCAATAGAGGTGCGGCGTATTTACCAATAGGAGTGGCAGAAAAATGGTATTAGAGGTAGCGCGCACTACTGTGAGATAGAGCCGCGAATTGCGAGGTGAGAAGTGCGAACCGTGGTGGAATCTGCTACATAAGTCTGGAAAAAAACACATAAGTTTGCAGACTTTTAAACGTAGCACGAAATCGAGCGTGCATCTTCTATTCTTCGCTGCAGATAAATTTGAGTGACTTCGGCAGCCTTTCAGTTTGTCCCTTGCGATACTCAGCCTCATCGGTTCTAAATCGAACTATGGGAGCCAAAATCGATGAACAATCCACGACCTAGCGAAGCAGCGACCGCCAATAGACCATCACTTGATCATTTCCATGACGAAGCGGCACGCTCTCGATTACTCGCTGAAGTAATCCGGAAATGGGATGTTGCTGGCGCAGTTGCCTACGAACTGAACGATCTTTCCGATACAAGCCACGATCTCCGCGACGTCTCGTATGCAGACCTTGGAATTGAAGATGACGCGTTTGTAGTTCGCTTCGGCGAAGACGCCGGTCTCTATCTCGATGAAAAGCAGGATATGTTCGTTGATCGAGTCTTCGTTGTTGAGCAGATGTACGAGGGGAGGGATGGAGTGTTTCTTACTATCGTGGCCAGTCGCACGGGTCGCGTACCCGAACTGTCAGAGGAGACCTCACTGATAGCGAGCGGCTGGGTCGATGCTGACCGATCTGTAGATGACGGATTGGTGCACTTCGGCTTGGTTGGCGACCCCACGATTTTGAAAGCCAAAAATCTGTTCGACATCGAGATGGCTCTCGGTCAGGCTCTCGCAAGGGTGGGCGCGGGCGCGAAGTCAAAGCCTCATGCGTCAACAAGTTACAGCGCTTAACCGCTTCCTCGTTATCCGGGGAGGGAGTGCACCGGACTGATTAGATGAAAGAGGGAGTGCGGGATCGTTTTTTCCGGAAGGTGAAACAGGAATTCTTTTGAGGGAAAAGAAGTACCGGCGCTCATCGCCTCGTACGACCATCATGCCCGCCAGTTCATTCTCACTGATCCTTCTGAAGTAGTCAGAAATTGGCTGCTTGTCGTAGACCATGGCTGCGGTCTCGTCGTACTGCGAAGCGCGAAGTGTAAGGGATGCGGTCGGCCCGCGTGCTTGCAGAGCCTTGTGGGAGTACGGAAAATAGTTTCCGAGCAAGTGAACTATGCCCCAGTGGCGCTAGACGGATTACCCACCGGATTGGCATGAGCGCGGGTTCGAGGGCTACCAGACGTGGTTCTCGCCATTGGAAAAGCAGAGCGTCTGCCCTCTGATCAGCGTGGAAGCGCTTGCCGAACCAATTGAGGTTTTCGAGCACACCGTCGAGTGGGTGACCAGAAGCAACTCCCTTTCCTTTCCACAAGCCCGTCATCTCGGTCGGAAAGACGGGTTCAAGCGAAAGAAACCAGGTTAATGCCAAATGTTGATCTGGGAAAGCCATGTCCTCCATGCGACGTCTCGCTTCCTGAAAGTAAATTTAGACAAACGATTCATACCACGACGACACGTCGAGATTAGGCCGATGCTGATGCTACGAGCGTGCGAGTGAACTGCTTTCCACCCACCTACGTTCCCGAATGGCCAGCCGTGTAATACTCGTCACTTGACGCTGTTACTTCTGCCTGATGAGTGTGATTAAACAGGATATCAACCAGAGGGTGGCAGGGTGTTCAAATCAGCGGTCGACACTTCACACGGGGCAATTGCATATATCGACTCTAGGGGAGCCGGCGTGCCCTTGGTGATGGTGCATGCTAACTCCCTTTGCAAAGAAGAGTTCACGCCTCAGATCAAAGCCCTCTCTGGTGTGCGTCGTGTCATCGCATTCGACTTGCCAGGGCACGGCTTTTCGGCAAATGCCAATGACCCGAGACGGACATACAACATGTCTGGCTACGCCGATGCACTGCTTGAGGCGCTTGAGCGTATGAAGGTGAATCGCTTCTTGGCACTCGGACATTCACTTGGCGGACACGTCGTGCTTGAAATGATAGCAAAGAACGCTGCAATCGACGGCGCGCTGATCTTCGGGACGCCGCCAGTTGTGAACTCTCCGGAGGGGTTGCAAGCGGGTTTCAAACCGAGCCCCGAAATGGCCTACACGGGTAGTCCGATATTGAATGATGATCAGGTCTCGATGGTTGCCGAACTTGCGCTAGGGCCTGACGGCGCTACGGAAGAATTCTTCCTCAACGCCGTGCGTAGGACCGACGGCAGTGCCCGTCAGTTGATGATCGAGAGCGCATTGAGAGGCGAGGGTAGCAATCAGCGCCGAACCGCCGAGACATCGCCGGTTCCACTGGTCGTGGTCAATGGGGAGAATGATCCGGTCATTAATCTCGACTATATCGATAGTCTGCATTTCGCAAGCATCTGGGGAGGGGAGCCCATTCGTATAAAGGGCGCTGGTCATGCAGTTCACTGGGAACAAGCGACGAAGTTCAACGAGTTGCTTTTGCGCTTTGAAGATTTCGTGAATGAGGGTCGGGCTATTGGCTCAGGAAGCTGAAGTTCACTGCACGGGACGTGGAAGTGATCGATAGACTGCCGTTACCGGCTGGACATTAGTAGTTGGTCCCCATTCTGCGACACGAAAGGGCTATCTACGAAGATCGGATGTTTTGTCGTCAGAGGCATTAGGAGATTGAAGCTCGCCGCTGTCTCGTTAGCATCCCTAGTCTTTTGGTAAAGCCGCCGCACTCGTGAATATCCAGTCGGCAGTTTCCTGACACGCTCCACCTTACGCTTCGACCAGCCAGGCTAGGTTATCAGCTTACTTGATCCGGAGCACGAGCGTCCGCCACTTGTGAGGCGACTTCTTCGGGACGATCTTCATGATTCACTAACAGTCAAATACAGCACTTTTTATCCAGCGGCGGGCCTTTAATGGACAGGCTGTTAAGGGCAAAGATGAAGTGCACGGCCGGCCGCTATTTGAAAGCAAACTTAGTTATCTTACCATTATGTAGTTACCTCATTAGTAACCAGATTCACTTAATGACACATTGTTTAGTTGTTTTTAATGGTTGTGAAACAACCTCCATCTGAATGTGCCCTCCAAGTTGAGGGACTAGCAATGAAAAATAGACATCCACTCCGAATTCAGCTCACTATCCAAGGCGGCGGCGCAAAGTTCATAACTATGCTCCCCGCCGCACAGGCCTTCTGTGACAAGCGCACCGCAGGCGATATTTATATTACTCGCGTCTCCGGTGCCAGCGCGGGTTCGATAGTAGCCGCGCTTATAGCCACGAATGCGAACTTCGAAAGAGTTTTCGAATTCCTGGATAACAACGGAGATCGTTACGTAGGAAAAATGCGAGGAATCTCCCGATTTATGCCCTTCAGTTTCATGCGCAAGGGATGGTGGATTTTGAAAGTCGTCAGTGGTTATTCAGTCGTTAGTCCGAGACTACTAAGACGATTCTTGATCGAGATGTTTTCCTACAGCTGCCCCGATCTTCGTCACATAAATGGGGACGTATCCAAAGTTACAATTGCCGACATTGAAAAAAGATTCAATTGCAAGCTAAGAATCGGTCTCTCGTCCCTGACCACCTTGGAAGGATCGGAGGCGGAGCCCAAAACTCCTTTCATATCTGCATTGGTAGACTCTTGCTCGATTCCCCTGTTTTTCAGGAATATCCGAAACATTGGGGAAGGCCGCTTTGTTGATGGTGGCCTTTGTGAAAATCTGCCCACGTCTTCGCTTTTTGAAGATATCGCACAGTATGGTGACCTGTTCGCAATCACTACATCAGAACCGCAAGATTCGAACTTCAGTACCGTGTTCGAGTTTATGATGGCGGTTTTTTCTGCTAGCGTGAACCATAACGTAAAGCGCAGTATTAAGATGGTTGGAGACTATCTTAACGTAGCCATTGAAAGTAAGGTGACGACGTTTGACTTTAGCGGAGCGATGGCATTTTGCCGTGACACGCAGTCTAAGGACCTAATCTACGCAAAGGCACTTAATCGCCTAGCTTCATATGCCAAAATCAAAACTATCACTGATCAACCCAACGGCAGTTTCAATTCGGGTAGATATGACCCTCAATCTATTATGGACGGGATTTTTCAATTCCATAGTGTTGTATCGAATGGTGCGACGAAAAATCTAATCTCCACTACCATGGCACTGTTCTGCAATAGTCTTAATTGGGCGGAGCAAAACGAAAACGACTCCGATATCAGCTTTCAACAGTCGGTCTTCCGGGTAGGGCAAAAGCCCGTGTTTTCGATCTCTATTAATTTTCCGCGCGATCAGCGATCACAATACCTTCATCCGATGAAATGGCAGGTCTACGACAAAGATACAAAAAAAATAATTCCGTCGCGAATAATCCCGATGAAGCAGAGAAACGAAAATGGGGTAGAGTCAATTTCGTGCTGTATTTTCTTTGAAAAGCCGTTGTCGTCTGGCAAGGAAAAGCATCGAGACTACGTCTTAGAACATTATATTGAATATATCGGTGGTATACCTGGGCTGAAGGCCGCCCCGTATGCCGAGTTCCTCGCGATGTCTAATCTTACTGACGAGGTAATCGAGGAAGTGAATCTGATCATGCTCATTCCTAAAACCTACCGTAGAGGCTTGAAAGTCAACGCGGATTCCAGTTGCAGCGAGTTGAGCTTTGGGATATTGAAGCAGTCAGAAATAGTAAGAATTAGTGCTGTCTTGGATGATTACAGACACGATGCAATCGGTGGTCGCTTCAGAAATCTAAAGCCTGGGCAGCGAGCGCGGGCGAACTTCGTTGTTTGATCTAACCGGAACCACCTTGTGCAATGCCCATTATTCCCATATTATCCCCCCTAGAGATGGAGAGCAGGATGGCGAAGAAAGTTGGAATTGAAGGAGTCGTCTGACTCCATTTGGTGAAAGCCATAATAGTAATGCTAAAAAGGGCGGCGTAGCTGCCCTTTTTGTTATGAATCTTTTGAGCCTCAAAGATTATCTCGTGTCGAGGTTAGATAGCATTAAGTCAATTGCTTACCGCAGCAGGATTTAGTTGGATTGTCCTGCGATCTACACGCGTCCCCGTACAAGACGGGCGGGGGGTATGCATTGTTGAGAAACATACAGTGTGACGGTGAAGTTGGCGATCTGCTGACTATTGCGGCGGTATTCGCTTCGTGTATCGTTGCGGTGCGGTTGGTTTGCGCCTAACTTAGGGCCATAACTCGTGGAACATCCAAGTCTAAGCGTTTTCTAATATTGCTTTCTTCGCAATTTTATCGAGAGTTTTCTTGTTAAGAATCGCGAAGAGAAGTGCCGAGTGTTTCCCGTTGCGCGGCATTTCGAAATCGGAAATCTCGATTGGGGGACCTTTGGCCCGAGCGCTTAGTAAAGAAAAAATAGGCACGGCATACTCACGTGAGTTTGACGAGTATCGATCTAAACTTCGTGCTAAAGGCAATTTGTCTGCCGGGATACGATCGTTTAGGCTGCATGAGCATCCGAAACGCCAGTACCGTCTGGCTGGCAAATTTGCTAGACACCCGGCTTACCGCGGCCTTCTACTCGCTAATCCTTTTCCAAAGCGATTTGAGGAGCTGCCAAGAAGCGGCTTCCCGGTACTGACAGGGTACTTCGCCGAGCTAGCTTGGAACGCCAGCCTCATAAAAGCATACGCTACGGAAATCAGCGAGTTTGTTGCATTGCGAGACGAAGTCGACAGTGCTCTTCTCGTTTCCGATGACGCCCAAATTGAGGCTTTGCTAATTAGAGCCGAAGAGCGGTTCGGTATCAGTGCCTGGCTGATCGAACACAGGATCAACCTGCACGATCGTACCGGAAATTCTTCGGGGAAAAATCGTTACGTTCAAGCGATCCTTAATCGGGACAATAATGCGGTGTTTAACTACCTGCTGAGCTGGTACAGTTATCGGTCCGGTGCGGCAGTTTCAGCGGCAGAGTTCGAACGACATCTCGATGAACTTGGTGTTCCCACAAACGGCATCTTCCATATTATATGTGCGCTTAATGGGCGACATATCAAAGTCGGGCCAGAGGCGGCCGGGGAGATGCTGAACTATAGTGATTATTTCCCGCTAATTGACCGATATCATATTCTCATCTCAGCCCTTCAGGGCCTGTTTTCGAGCGGGCCACTCGAAGATACCGTTGCAGAATTCACGCGAAGTATACTGGGAGACCTCTGCGTAGGCGTACCAGATTTGCAGTTAGGCCGATTATCGAGGGCGTTTGGGAATGACGTAAATGTCCCCTTGGACCAAGCCATCCTCGAAATGCAGGATGACCTCGCCGCGAATCGGCACGATAAGATCGCGGCGGCAGTGACTGGGGCTCGCCTGTTCGGAATGAACATTGAATTATTAGCGGTAGTGCTGCAATCCGAAGCAGCGTCCAGCCAGATGTACCTGGTGCCGGCTCCCGAGGAGCGCTCGTTCTTTGGTGATATCCGATCAGACCTATCAACAGCGTTGAGTTACGGTGAGGACGGCATCGAAGCGCGACTGCGCCTTCAGAAGATAATTCTCGCTTACTGCAACACGTCATGGGCATCCTCGTTACGGCTTCTCCTTGAGAGACAATGCCATGATGAAAGGGTACTGGAGCCAACATTCCTACAGACTGTCTTAGGTCTCAGAAGTGCGGCTGAGACAATCGATCTCGTTTTGACGTTACCGGCGGGCCAAATACGAGAGCGTGCCTTACGGGAGGCGGTGAAACAGAATCCACGTAGCCCGTCGGTTGGGTTCGTCGCGAGGCTCTGCGGTTATGAGAACTCCTCATCGCCGAGCTTATCCGAGATGGCAGAGGCTTTACTTGCACAACGGCAGATGAAATTTGAGAGAGCAGCAGAGAGACTTAGTGATATTGCCGCTAGCACCTCCTCGCCTGCAGTAGCACTAGAAGCTTCGAGATTGCTCTCCAACACTTACTGGCGGGACGGCCAACTTGCGGAAACAACAGATTTATCCGCTAGCCTTTTTGTGAAGTCAAAATATTTTGGTTCCATCTTGCCGATCCGTGAGCTGGTTTCGGAACTGCTCAAATGGCATGATAAGCCCCTCGCAAGCTCGCCTACTCGAGGGCGTTTGAGTGCGGCGATTGTGTTCGACGCGCACTCGCGATACGTCTCGGCGGAATTCGAAGCAGAGCGTGCCGACGCGTTTAAGGATGTGCTCCGCGCTAACGGCGTGAGAAAAGCCTCTGAACTAGGAACGATCGCGCACCGTTTTTCAATATCGGAGCTGATCTATTTCCTTCGATACATCTGCGTCCCGAACGTACTTGATCAATCACTAGCGCTTGAGACTTCAAGAGCGGTCGAGGACGAACGGGTATCAATTCTCCTTCTCATCAGCGAATTAACAGCTGGTCGAGTTCCTGCCGCTATCAAAGAAGAACTACGAGAAATTCGAACGAAGCAAATTGTTCGAGAAACCACACTTCGATTAGATGAAAGTAAGATTTACGTCAATGTAGAGGGAATCCGCCGATCTATTGACGTATCAATGAGAGATGATTGGAACCGCTACAGATTGATGAATGATGGCTTAGAGCAGAAGCTACTTGATCTGCTTGGTGCAGTTCGTAGTGAAGCTGGAACAGAGCCAATGCGGATTATCTTCGCAAATCCGCTTAGCGAACGATTTACTCTTCTCAAGCGTATGGTCTCGACGTTACGAGATGAGTTCACGCTAAACAAAGAGTATGGGCTCAATTCAAACTTGAGCACGAATATTCGACATGGTTACGTCGAAAAGGAAATACGCGGACCGTTGTTGGGACGGAATCTTATAACAAATAAAGATACCGATCGTGGCTCCTATCTTGAGAACAAGTTCTGGCTCGAGCGCCCCGTTGAGTTGGATATCAGCTCTCGTGAGAAGCTCTCCGCGCTATTTTCTAAGTTTTCCGCAAAGATTGACGATCAAATCGATCGGTTGAACCGGCAGCTCCTACGTATTCAATCAGAGGAAACGCCCGACGGCCTATTTAAGTATGCTCTTTCTGATGCCGCTCTTGCGGCGGTGGACGGCAAATGGGCGTCTAAGGAGACCTTCGACGAATTCATAGAGACTGTTTTTTCAACTTTTTGGGAAGGAACGCAAAGGAACCTCGCTCAAGTTCGATCCACCTTGGAGACCGAAGTTATATCTGGGTTGATCGAGAGTTTGCGCGAGTTCGCACAGGACATCGCTTC
The DNA here is from genome assembly GCF_005221325.1 of Agrobacterium tumefaciens. NCBI lineage: Bacteria > Pseudomonadati > Pseudomonadota > Alphaproteobacteria > Hyphomicrobiales > Rhizobiaceae > Agrobacterium > Agrobacterium tumefaciens. Next base: position 1,978,680 of record NZ_CP039889.1, read on the forward strand.
GGAGGGACTTGATAGGGAGTTACCTGGCCTAGAACACGCCCTAACTATGGTGCAGCCTGAGATGCGTGCTGCAATTGAGCGGGTCGCTAGCTGGTTTACTCTTTCGAGCAATAACGAATATCAAGACTTCGATTTGACGATCGCCTTCCAAGCCGGGATGAACACCGTCAAGACCTATTTCCGGAACCTGACAATCAACGACAGATACCAGTCTAATGGCCAAATCCTAATGAACGGATGGTGCCTCCCTATGTTTGCGCGGTTGTTTTTCTTGATCCTCGACAATGCTGCTACACACGGCGCGCGAAATCGCGATCGCCTAAATATAGCGATGACTGTCGAGATCAAAGAAGGCCATCTATTTATTCGGGCGACCAATGACTTATCACCGGACCATGATCGTGGTGAGCTCAAACGTAAGATCGTTGAAATAAATAGAGACTACGGGCAGGCCCGGGCTATGGAATTGCTGTCGGAGGAGGGAGGGTCTGGGTATCCTAAAATTTGGAAGCTGCTGAAAACAGATTTGATGGTCAGAGATCACGTGCTTTATGTGGCAGCTAATGAGAGCGAGTTTAGCGTAGAAATTTTATTGCCGACTGGAGGTATTGTACGTGAGGCTTCTAATAGTTGAAGATGACGAAGAGAAAGCAAGTCGGCTCGAACAATTTATGTTCGACACATATCGACCTTCAAGTACTAAGGTATGCCGGTCGTTTCAAAGCGGTTTGAGGGCGGCTCTGAGTGAAACGTTCGATTTACTTTTGCTCGACATGACCATGACAAACTATGACAGATCACTGCAGGACGATGGCGGACGGCCGCATCATTTTGCTGGCCGCGAAATACTGCGCCAGCTTGCGAGAGAGGACGTGCATATCCCGGTTATAGTGGTGACGCAATTTGGACGCTTTGGTGAAGAAGCCGAAGCTGTGACGTTGTCAGAGTTAGAAACAGAATTACAGTCACGGTTCCCGGATTACCTCGGTACAGTCCACTACCGATCTAACGCAGACAACTGGAAGTCTCAGCTGGAGACGTTCATAGGACATCGCTTCCCCAAGGAGAGGCAAGGTTGAGAATTCTAATTGTTGAAGATCAGGCCGAAAAATTTGGTCGTGTACACACCGTTCTTACGCAGTCCGGAATTTTGAAGACTGACATTGTTCACGCAATAGCACTTACGCAGGCCTATGACTACTTGTGTCAAGATCAGTTTGACCTGATGCTTTTGGACGTCAATATCCCGCGTCGACTAGGTGAAATCCCTGTGCGTGGCGGTGGGATAGAATTGTTGCGAGAGCTTGCTAGAGAAAGTGAACTGAAGCGGCCAAACTATATCGTTGGACTGACAGCATTTGAGGATGTTGTAGAAGAATTTGGCCCAGCGTTCCAAGATCAGCTCTGGTCCCTCGTTCAATATAGCGAATCATCGGACCGTTGGGTATCTCAACTGCTCGTTAAGGTGGCCTATATAGAAGCCGTTAAACGGTCTCGAAATTTCAGTGACGGTGAGACTCACGGTTGCGACCTCGCAATCATAACAGCGCTCGATACTGTGGAGTTCTCCGCAGTAAAACAATTACCGATGAGCTGGCAGCCGCTTAAACTCCCGCACGATGAAACGAGATATATTTCAGGAACGTTTCTGAAGGGCTCAGTAACAAAAAGCGTAATCGCAGCTGCCGCGCCTCGCATGGGGCTGGCGGCTTCGGCAGTGCTGGCTGCGAAAATGATCCACCAATTTCGTCCAAGGCTATTAGCGATGGTCGGCATCTGTGCAGGCCGTGTCGATAAAGTGAAAATCGGCGACATCGTTATCGCTGATCCTACTTGGGACTGGGGCAGCGGAAAGATAGTAGCGGAGGGTGGAAAAGCGAAGTTTCTACCGTCCCCACACCAGCTCGATCTTGACCCGGATATAGCGGGATTGTTGCGCGAGATGGCAAGGGATAGCAAGGTTCTGAGTGACATCTCTACGAACGCGAGTGGGACTAAACCTGCAACTAAGCTCTCGGCTCACGTAGCACCAATGGTGTCCGGTGCGGCGGTCGTATCGCACGGGCCAACAGTCGATGGTTTGCTTGCGCAGCATCGGGGAATTGTGGGTGTTGATATGGAGGCTTACTCTGTGGCTGCTGCTGCTCAGAGCAGCGGTAAGCCAAGACCCGATTTTGTTGTTATTAAGGGTGTTAGCGACTACGCTGATGAACACAAGGCTGACGACTATCAAGAATACGCAGCTTCGGTTAGTGCGCTATTCCTGTACAACTTTGCAGTCGAGTTCTTATAATTGGCTGCCGAACCCAGTAATGCTCTTGTTTGGGAAGCTAAATTGATATTTTAGGATGTCGCGAACCGCGCTGCTGCCCATGCAGAAGCGGTTGGCATCTTCAGGAAAAACAAATCCGCCCGTCAATCAGCGGTTCAATGAACCGGCGTTCATAGAAAGCGCACCCACCCTCCGCAGTCGGGATGGCCGGAGGGACTGCATTCGCTCTAATCATATAGCGGACCTGCCGCTGGGTTAGGCCACTCTCCTTGATGAGTGAGCTGGTTCACGCTGACGTAGCGTTTGCGGAAATCCCGCAAGTCCGCTCGCGACGTTACGCGATAGACGACAGCTCCACTATCCGAGCTCACCTCTTCGAAGTTAATTGAGCGGCTTTTCTGTAAGGCCCAAAGACTTCTTTGGGAAATTTCCAGAATCCTCAAGGCCTCAGTGTTATCGACGTGTGTGCCGGAAAACTTCGAATTCTTTAATTCTGACGGATCGACCATAAGGTCGTCGAGGAGCAACGGCCGCCCACTAAGTGCGACACGTTTCAATTCGTTTCTGACGATTTTCGTGAGCAGATCGACTCGGTTGATTCCAATTCGCTCGGAAACTTCTTTGACCGATTGCATCCCTGGCTCGAGCGCGCTGGTTGCGACCTTCTGGATCGCTTCGTGAAGTTCTTTCACCTCGACCTCGGAAATCAAACGGGTGTTACGTTGGCCACGATGACCGATTTGATCGAAGTCCAGACGACGCAATACGCCAGCCGCAACGAGGTTCGCCACGAAACCGGGAGTGCATCTCAGGATATTAGCGGCCTTGCGAGATTGGATCGTGCCACCCGACATCCGCTCAAACAGTGCCAGCGCGCCGATGGGGATGGCCTTCGTATCGATGTTTGCATCGACGAGCCGGCGCCTGACGACGGGTGATGACAATCCCGTCACAGACGAAATGTGAGCCACCGTCGTCCATTTTTCGTCCTGTGTACGCGCAAAGTTTTTTACAGAGGCCGGGAGCGGATATCGGTCGACCACATGCGCACGGAACAGTTCACAGATTTGTTGATAGCTGTCTTTGTGCTGGCTTTGCCGGATATGGGTATAGAAGCGACCGTAACGAAGAAACGTGCCTGCGGCCGCACCTTCTGAAATGCGGTCGAGAGCTTCGTAAAACCGGTCTACCCCTCCGGCCAGCGCTTCGTAGCCAACATGAGTCGCTTCGCCGAGAGCTTTCTGCGTCAGCAGTTCAAGGGTTTGGTCTCTGCCGTGAACTAATGCCACTCCCAGGACGCGGCTGATGTTGAGAACTACCGCGGTCTCGAGCTGGTCGATCAGCGGCCCATGAGAAACGTTGCTATAAAATCTGTCACCGATAAACAAATCGACAGGGCCAGCTGGCCGGTCGGAAAGTCCAGAAGAAAGCCTCTGAATTTTCTCGCATTCGACTTCGAGTTCCACGCAGAAGTCGAACGAGGGGCTGGTCTTTCGTCCGGGAAGTTCGACGAGTTCGCAGTGGTGCACATGACAGGTGCGATACGGCTTCAAGAGCCAAAGTGCCCGCCGATAGCGACGCGTTCCAGGAATACGATCGCCGCACAGCTCATCGGCCTCAAAGCATTTCGGGCAGAAACGAAGCGTATTCCTGAGCAGCAGGGCCTGTTCAAATGTCTGCCCGAACAGCGTTGTGGACCGATAAGACGTAACTGCGGTCGCATGGCGTGTCAGCTGCTCGCTTGGTAAGCCTACCAAAGACGAAAGCATTAACATGGCGTCGGGCTTTCCGTGATTCAGGCCGTGGAACGACAATCCATAAGCCTTACAGAAGTAGCTTAAGCGGACCCATGCGGTTGGTTTTCGCGAGACGGGAAAGGTAACTTGGAAGGACCTCGTCTGCGAAGAGTGGAACTTGCAACATCGTTTACTCATCTCCCAATTTAATTCTGTGTGAGGTCTGGCGGCTTGAGTTCGGTCCATTCATCGCGTCGTTGTCAGTCTTCCGTTTTCATCGACCTCTCGAACGATGTTGAACCAGTCTTCGGCGATGAAAACATTGGTGTTGTCATCGCAGTTGCTAAGCCGTCGATACCCGTCAGCGAAGTGATCGTGGTTGATGACTTTGTGGTGGAAGGTCTTGTCATCGAAGATGGCGCTTTGAATTGAGAGCTTCATCAATTGCACGACCATGCCGAACCGCTGTAGACCGCCGTGCATGAGCCGCGTGATGAATTTCCTGGTAGGTTTGAACGAGGGTGCGAAACCGACGGTGGAACACAGCTCATTCAAAACCGATGCTACGAAGGGGATTTCGTGCTCCGTAAGCAATTCCATCTCGACGACACGGGTTCTCCGCGATGTTTGCTGATGAGGGTCAGCCTCGATGACGCCCATCATGTCATCCACGCCGCTCAGGATTAGCCAAACTGGCCAAGTGTCAGACTGCATGATGGCTTTGATCTGGTTGGCCGGGTGCTCTTTGGACTTGCTCGTTGGGGCGTGGAGAACGTGCTGAAATTCATCAAAGAAGACGATCTTGTACTCTTTGACCATCAAAGCGTCCCGCAGCTTGTCCCAAATTGCGGTTTCGTTTTTGAGCGCGCCGCCTGGGTAGCCCGCTGCCTTGAGGGCATGCTCACCGAGTGACTTCATCGAACATCCGGCAGGTGTTTTTACCCACAAGCAGGCCTGCTTTTTGTTGCCGTACTGATCGACGTAAGGCTGGAGACCGGGGTGGGTTTTGAGCCGATGGCGGATCATTGTGCTCTTCCCGCTGCCGGATTTGCCCGGCACGGCAATCGCATATCCCTCTGGCATATTGCCCGCCGCGATCTCGGAGATCATGATGCTGAACTCGAGACTGAATTTGTCGTCCATCTTGGTCGCAACATAGAAATTCTCGAGCTTGGCAAGAAGCTCGGAGCGCATGAGTTGCGCCGGGTCCATGGTGGAACGAAGGAACTCAAGCATCGAGTTGGCAGGGTGGGGGTTCATGAGATCACTCCTTCGTTTCGACACGCAGATTGACTGCGTCGATGTCCAGTTCGTCGTCATCATCCACGGCTGGAGTGGACGAGGGGGAGTTCTTTGTTGTCTTGGGTTTGATCTTCTGACGAACGTCACGTGCTGTGCGCTTATCGTTCGGCTCTTCCAGGACATCCGGGTCAAAGGTTCCGGTTGGGTTCATAGGGTCGTCCCCCGAGACGCTAGCGAGAAGGTCGGTGGTGCCGTCTGAGACCGGGCGCTGGGACGGATCAGCGAAGTCGATGTAGAGGTGCTTGGACCACTCCCCGTTCATCATGTTCTTGCGTTCGAAGTTTTTGATGGTTTTGTCGGTAATCAGCGGACCACCGATGTCGTGTGCCAGCCGCGTTTGTTCAGCGGTCTTTTCGATGGCGGCCAACGCGTCGGCGACGATCTGACGCGCGCGCTCCTTACCAGGTGCGCGCTCTCCGAACTTCTTGCGGAGATAGATGACCGTCTCCATCCACTCCGGGACCGATACTCCTTTGAAGCCTTCGAATGTGGCGTATGCGTCGTACCAATTGTCGTCGCGGGGGTCTTTGAAGGAGATTGCCCACATGTCTCGATCGTTCATCCGTACTTCCACTTCACAATTGAGCTTGTGCATCACGAGGTCATCGAGCTCCCTTGATGCGTAAGTGTTTCCAAGGATAGTGATCCCGCGACGGCCGATCGTTCGAAAGAGACGGATGCCAAAGATGTCTCGATACTGCTCCACAGTGGGAGGAGGCGGAACAGCGCGCTCCTGTTGAGAGCCACGGTACCAGCGCTCCAGCGGCGTCTCGCCGCTCAGGGATCGGTGTGGCGTGTTGTGATAGCAAACGACGATGAGCTGTACGAGAAGCTCGCACAGCATCTCGCGAGTGATGTGAGCGTGCTTCTCTGGCTTGTATTGTCCCTTCAGCAGAATGTTCCCAAAAGTCTGCCCCGAAAAGAAGTGCATGTATCGGGTAGACAACGACTGAAAAAACCTTTCGACGCGGCCCCGCAGATGGGGATGCTTGCTTGGAGGAATCGCATGTTTGCCAGTGAGAGCCTGCACGACGAGAGGGAACTCCTCGTTTGCGAAGCCTGCTCCAGCATCAGTGTGTACGCGGTCGGGAACGCCACACTGAGGCCATTCGATCGCCTCCTGTGAAAGCGCGGTCGTGTATTCCTTGTCACGGACGGCCATGGCCAAGGTGGCAATGGATTCTGCCGCACAAGGTGCGCCAGCAAGAACACGCATCCCGAGGATCGAACGAGAGTATGCGTCGAGAGCGACACAAATCCAAACGCGCTCGATTTTTTTGATCCGGTCCTGGATGTTCAGGTCGAGCAACTCCCAGAACCCGAACATTTCGCAAATGACCATGAGGTTAATGTTCTGTTCATCCATCTCCACGATATGGAGGGGATAGCGCGGCTGAAGGCCTTTGCGGCTAATGGCGTGCTGACGTGTGGTGAGTTGATGGTCCTTGTCACGAGCGAGTTTTACGACGAACTCGTCCATCGCCTTCACCATGCGACGGAAGGTGCCATACGAGCAAAGCCGGCCCGGCTTGTCATCGACCAATTCACGCCGCGCATGATCGCGTGCCAGCTTTGAGTATGCTGCCCACATATTCGGGACGTTTTCGCTCAAATATTCGTGGATGTAGGTGCCGAAATACTTCAGTTCTTCTGCGGAGAAACTGCTGCCAAAAGCTACGCGCCCACGATGTTTCCATACGAGGCTGCCATCCAAACGATTACCGTTCTGAAAATCCTTTACCCAGCGACGGAACTGACGGAGGGATACGATCCCACGCTTTTTGTTGCCGCGCTCCTTCCGGGCGTCATCGGCTTTTTCGATCAGTGACGCGTTCTCTAAGCGAAACTTGCGGAGAAACTGCTTGATGTCGTCGTCAGACTTCGTAAGCGTTCCTTCTTCAAGCTCCTCCAGGAATTGGCGCACCGCGACCGTTTTGAGAGCAACATCCTCGCGCAACTTGTCGAGAGATCGTTTGGCGGCACGCTTGATTGCGCTCTCTTTCGAGAAGTAATGTCTTTCGATGACCAATTGATCTCGGTGGATATATTCGCGGATTTCCGACCAAGCCAGCACGATGGTATTTTGAGGCCGATCGTCATCAGACTTGATGACCACCCCTTCTTCCAGGCGCTCGTCGAAACGACATGGACGTCCAAAGAACTCGATACGATCATCAGTACCGATTTCCGTGTAGGTCACCTTTTGGGGATCATGCTTTTTCTTCGTCATTTAGATACCCTTTGCGAGAGATACGCGGGAGAGGCGCGTCATGATCATTTCTTCAGCATGCGGATGGTCGTGCTGAAGCTCGTTGTTGTCGATAAGGGCCCATACGGCGGTCCAGCTATCGGCGAAGGTGATCGCCGGATAGAGCTCGGCAAACAGGTCGAAGAGCATCGCCGTACCCCCCATCATTCGGAGCTTTTCGATCAGCCGTTGGTTCGTCGCTTCATTCTGAAGCTTGCGCGATCGAAGGCGCTCCTCGGCGCACAAGACGGCAGGCTTGTTGATTTGGAGGTCGGTGTAGAGGTGAATGCGATGCGCGAACCTACCGAGGCATTGCTTCATCAACAGTTCATGGATGATAGTCAGATCGCGGAGGTTGTCTTCCGCTCGCACGAGGTACAGCGACCGACAATTGTTGTCGAAGTCAGCACAGATGTCGGCATAGTGATGGCACAATTTTCCTTGATGTACGAATGGCAGAGGTCCGAATTGCGTGCGCACGCTCACAACGCGCGGGTTGCAAGCGAGCAACGTCAACAGGCCAGCTTCCAACTGGCTTTCAAGACGATGACTGGCCCCGCTATCCCCGAACGGCATCGTGATGCGGTTGCTGACAATACTCATTCGTTCTTCTACGGGGGTGCTGTCAGGCTTGTTTTTCAGGGAGATGTCACGGTCGCCTTCAACGATGACCGGATATGAGCGACCCTGACGGCGACTGCCGCCTACCCCGCCGTTGCTGCCAAATGACGCGAAATTTGTCGTGCGCACATACGGGACGGCGAGTAAATCGCGTCCTTTACGGCGCTCGTGAAGAATCTGAATAGCAAGCGGAATCTCGACTTCCATGCTCTACCTCTCCCCATGCGGGACCGCTCCGCTAGCCTCTCGGCTGCAGAATTGAACACGCCACCAGCCCGCGTTGCGGACGAAATGACAGGTCTGGCTGCTGATGCGGCTACAGACGTATGAGGTGTGGGGAGGTGGTGACGCCGGCGCGGCAAGCGAACGTCATGAAATCACGAGACCCGTCATTCTCGTGATTGGAATGTGAGATCACGTTGAGAGTGGTCGGATTTTTCGAGGCAGTAAAATTGAACATCCCGGTTACCTTTTGGCCTCATTGCGGTCGTCCCGCAGGCCAAGGCATCTTTGGGCCTTGCTCACGGAGACGCGAAACATACCTTGTTCAATATTCGCATGGGTCGTCTCCCAGGTTGACACCCGGCGGTATGCGGCGGGTGTTTAAACTTGGCGACATGTTCCCACGCGATGGTTACTGGCTAGTTAACGTGGAAACCGCTCTATGTTCCGGTGAGGGAGCGGCAACCGAAGTCGACAACCACGAAAAGGTGTTCGGTCATATATCGGTTTTCGTTGGGTGGGGTCGGCATGGCAATCCTTTCTGCGCTCTGATGCGCTTTCGGGCAGGAAAGCGACAATAGCGATAGGTAGAACGGGCGAAGCTCGTGCGTCCTTGAAAGGAATTATTTGGCGTTACCGTGCATGGCGCATCTCCGTGAGCGACTCGGGGAAGGGGCAAAACTCTCACCCGGGTTAACCCACCCCGGGGAGCATGCTGGTACGCCTACAATCGTACCTCACCGCGGGGACAGTTGTAGTCCTTGGGCCGCGCGCTCTCTTTGGCAAATCCCGTGATACTCGGCGGACCATGCAACTCTTAGGTCGCCGCATCGGATTTACAGTTGTGCATTTAACGATCTTTTTGGGCCCGTCAACTCAAATCGATCGAAAAAAGAAATAATCTAAGTTATTGTTATCGTTTATTAATTCTAAAATTTTAACAACTCTGGGAAAGCTGGTTATTTTTCCGGAGTTTAACAGCGGGACAGCATACAACGCTGGTACCGGACGGTTGATGGCGGCGGCATTCAATTGCAAAAATGATGCCCTTCTCCTCGAACTTTCGTTTGAAAGCCATTGTAAGTGATACCGGTGTGCTCTACCTTTCCATCAAGAAGACTGTTGCGATTGCGCGATTTCAGAAAGGGAGGGCTAGCAAATGACCATGAGCATCTGCCCCGAGCTTCTCTCAGCTGTTTCTGAGGTCTGCAGCTACCGCTTTCACCACCGCTCCGCCGAGGTCCGATCTTTAGGGATACCCCCTAGAGTGCCGATAACGGACAGAAGGAGCTACAATGTCTTTGAAATCCCACAATATCTCCCGCGCTTCTGAGGCAGTGCGCGCCCGTCGGATTCTCGAGGCCACCTCAGCGGTATCCGAACTGGTGCTGAGGCTGCAGGCTGACCACCCGCACCGATCCCTTGATGGTATTCTGCTTGTGGTCAGCGATAAGGGTGTTGCCCTTGTACCCAACGGAAAAGCCACTGCAAGAAATTCGACGAACATTCCGATGCCGCGAGGTACCCGGGTTCGTCATCTGTTGGCAGCCTTGATGGTTGAGGACGGCGACGTCGAGTTGGCGATCAAGGTATTGACGGTGCGACTGGCGGAGGCAAATGAAGCCGGAAAAACTTTGAACATGTACCAGGACGAGGCGATTGGCGGGCCGAGCGTGGCGCTGCACCTTGCAGTCCGGGCTTTCGTTGACGTTGACGTTTGAAACGCGATCTGCGTGACGGGCCGGACGACAGGCAGTTGCCGGCCCACTTTTTTCAAAAATTAGAGAGCGCTTATTGACGTTTCCCTTTTTGTTCTGTATTTGTTCGGTTATGGAACATTTTACCCACCTCATACGAATAGGTTGATCCCCGCCCGCTGCGAGTCTCGCGGCGACGATCAACAGTATTGCGTTGGGGAATTCGATAATGGGTATCGCAGAGGCCGCGAAGTCAATTCGTGCAAACCGCAGTTCCGCATCAATCCGTACTTTCGAACCTTCGGCGACCGTCAAGTGTGATGGTCCGACGATGTTCCGTTCTCAGGTGGCGAGAGATACCGCCTGCCTTTTTGACGTGAACCCCTCGATCAGCTCTTGGCATTGTATGCCAATGCCACTGGATTGCGGGGGAGGTGCCCACGTTCCAGATTTTGGTATCGTTGACGATGACGGTAGTCGGTTTTTACTCGATGCACCCGACAGGGTAATGCCTATCGATATGATGGATATTGAGACCTGCGCCCACAGTCAGGGATTCAGGTATCGGCGTCTCGTTCGTCAAGAAGTCTATGACGGGTATCGATTGCAGAATGCAAGGGACCTGCTTCGCTACGGCAACCATACCTTGGCACTCGGCGACCGCGTGAGATTGCTCGCAGCATTAAGCGAACACGGCACGCTTACCGTTGCCGATTGCATGACGGCCTTTGCTGAAACCAAGCCAATTGCCGCGCTCGCCCAGTTGATTTTGCGCGGCTTCGTAGAGGTAGACCTCGATACAGAGTTGCTGGGCCCGGAAACGTTGGTCCGGCGAATACGGTCCTGACTGAGGCGTCAGTGTAACCCGTTCACTCCGTTATCCGAGGAATCGCATGCAATCTTACACAGCCAATTTGATGGCGAGCTTCGAGCCATATCACAGCTCGAACCGCAATATTGATCTACCAACGCATCTAGCGATGGTCTCGATGGCGAGATCGATCCGGCATTTTCTAAAACGGCGTTCATCGTTCGTGGCGGCTTTCATTTTGCCGCCCAACGCTGAGGTGCATTCGATCAAGATGGCCGCCAAATATCTACTTGAAGGCAGCGCGCCCGTGAACGGGGAACAGGGTAACTACTTCGTTCTGGTCGTGGATAAGGAAACCGACCTCGCGAACGAGTTTTCGGGCTTTAGAAAACTACCAGACCTAAAGCGCGCGATCATTCTGCTCGAAGACAACGACCTACTGACCAGTGAAATCCGCGTTGCCGCAGACATCGTGGCTTCCTTGTCTTCTCCATGTTCAACTGACTATCAAATTGTAGCCCGGCGAATGGGCTTGGGAAAACTCTCGAAAACTGATGCAGATTTCCTTGCGAGCCTCTCGCCCAACCGTGTCGAGCTTGGGCTGAGGCGAAACCGATCGCTGCAGGCCAGTCTTGGCCGTCTGCGACAATATTCCCGGATCGAGCAACCAAGACCTTCGCCCGACCCGATCCCCGCCGGACCCACACTCCATGATCTCGCGGGCTATGGCGACGCGAAAGCCTGGGGCATCGAGCTTGCCGAGGACCTGGCGGCGTGGAAAGCTGGTATGCTGCCTTGGAGCGCTATGGAATGCGGTATCCTGTTGTCCGGTCCTCCCGGGTCTGGAAAGACGTCATACGCAGCTGCACTGGCACGGACTTGTAACGCCAAGCTCATCCTCGCATCGGCAGCACGGTGGCAGGCGAGGGGCCATCTCGGCGACCTTTTGAAGGCAATGCGAAAAGCATTCACGGAAGCCGCGGCCCAAGCGCCGTCAGTGCTTCTCATCGACGAGTTCGACAGTTTCACAAGTCGCGATGATCGAACGGGCAGCAGCGCCAACTACCATCGGCAAGTCGTCAACGGGCTATTGGAATTGTTGGACGGGGCGCAGTCTCATGAAGGCGTGATCATCGTCGGCGCGACAAACTATCCAAACATCATTGATCCGGCGCTGCTGCGCGCGGGGCGGCTTGAACGCCATTTTACCATTCCGCTTCCGGACGAGCGCGGACGTGAAGACATCTTCCGGTTCTATCTCGGCGAAGAACTCGCTCATGAGCCACTGGAGACTGTCGTTTTGGCGAGTGAAGGCTGGTCGGGCGCAGACATTGAACGATGTGTGCGCGACGCTCGTCGCCATGCGCGGAAAGCAAAGCGTTCGATGCTGATTGCCGACCTCGTAGCTGCCATGCCGCCCGTAATCCCAGTCCCTTTAGCTGTACAGCGCTGCGTAGCCGCTCATGAACTAGGCCATGCAATTCTCGGTGTTCTGTTAGAGACAGAGCCATTGGTCGCGGTCTCCATCGAAAAAACCCTTCGTGTCGACAAGTCGACCCAGACGATGGGAACTACCGTGTTTGAGGAACAGCATTTCAATCGACGAACCGCCACTCACTTTCGAGACAAGATTGCTGTTCTGTTGGGTGGTATCGCTGCGGAGGAAATGCTGTTCAAGGATTTCGAAAACAGTGGCGGCGGTGATCTGTCGGCAGACCTAAATCGCGCGACGGATATCGCTACCATGTTGGAGGTCACCTGGGGTCTCGGGAAAACGCTAACCGTCGAGCCTGATAGCAGCCCGCGTGCTCTGGCAGGATATCGTCATCGGCGTAGGGGTATCGCCAAGTCTGTGGAAGCGACATTAAAAGAAGAATTTTCGCGCGCGAAATCGTTACTTGAAGAACACAGGAGCGTTCTTCTTGATCTGCACGCTGATCTGGTACGCGAAGGAACTCTATCCGCCGACGTCGTTAAGGCGGCCGTAAAAGCGCATAGGGAGAGCAGAGTTATCTCTTAGACCGGGAACGCTGGCAGACCTGGTCGGCAACGAAAGTAGCAGTCTCCAAAGGCTCGTCGCTGCGTGCTGGCGCGGGCATCTTTGGCTGCGCTTCCCAATAAGTCAGCGATAGGCTTCGATCATTGATTTCGTAACGTCCTGTGAAAAACAGACTGGCGCATAACCGCCAGGCTTTGAATATGCACTTCGATTGCCGCATCTTCGGCCTCTGCGATCTGTGCTGTAGGGACAGGCGCACGTGCCGGGATAGTTGGCTAAGGATTCGGCAATGATCCGCTGGATGACTATTGTGGGTGATAGTGTTGGCGGAGGCTTGCTCTTTGGTTCCGACGGTTTTGAGATTTCCTCTCGCTTGGGGTTGTCATCCTGCAAGAACCTGGTTGCAACCCATCCTTCTTTCTGGGTCAGAATATCTTTGATCCGGGACCACTCTGCTTTCGACTGAAGGAGGTCGACTTTTCGTCCTCGATCTAGCCTATCGACAATCCGAGACTTAGGGCTTGGCGCACCCCGGAGCGCGACGCCGTTTCCGGTGACGAACTTGGACCGAACCTCTACGTTAGTCTCCGATCTGAACGTCTCATCTAGCGGGGCGGCGGTGCTCCCAGAAGGGGAAGGTTGTTGGTCCCTCATCGTTGACAGCGGAGGTCTCGGAACGTGCTTACTCTCTGAAAAACTTGGCGAGGGTGTTGTCACGCCGGACTTCGGAGGCGTTTCCCCCAGTTTCGAAATCCCGAATAGGATAAGTCCGCAAAGTAGCCAGTAGCGTTTTTTCATAAGAGCCCCCGCGGTATATTGCCGAGGGCTAAAATGCTCTGCAAGTAGCAATGATTGCCACTCTCAACTTAATGGTTAATTTCAGCGGCCTGTAGCCGGCGGGTGGTCGCTCTTGGCCTTCGGCGGGCGCGTGCGTAAGCGGCCCGGGCGCGGCCAGGTGGTTTTTTAAGCTCGGAGGAAGTTCTTCGCTAAACTGAACTCAACGGAGATTTTCGGCGATCGTCCGATAGCACGCGTCGTCTTTACCGACGTCAGTTTTGGCGATTGGTTTCCAAATATCTCGGTCAAAATCGAAGAACTCGACCACACATGTATTGGTGTCGTAGTTCAGCCACTGAGCGGCCACCAGTCGGCTGTCGCGGCGAAAGTCCAAGCTCAGATACATGTGGTCTTCCCCGCCACGGGGGAATGAACCCGGGCGGCCCGTTTGATTGTTGGCGACGATAACGAATGAGCACCCTGTGCCACACCCGATCTGGATAAGGGTATATCGGCCAGCGAAGTTTGGCCCTTGACGCATACCGTCTCGAATACGAGTTCTGAAACTGTTGAATTCGCGGTCGCGTCCCTTGAAGTCGGGCATGACGGTATTTCCAGAAAGACGACCTCGAGCAGGGTAGCTGGAAAGGTCTGGCTTCTTGAACGTCGCGCTGGAAGCAATCCCTCCCGCGCTTTCCTGTTTATAGGATGTCGAGCCACAGGCATGCCATCGCATTTGATAGCCGTATTCTCCCTCACGACCATAACACCATCCTGCAGCCTCCAGCTTGTTGCTGATGACTTCGCGTCGTTCACAGGCCGCACTTGTTTTCGGCAGGCCGCCGCTGCCGCCGCGGCAGGCATCATTCTGTTGCGTCCATTGGGATATCAGACGTACGGGTTGAGAGACGTCCTTGTCAGTTTGGATAACCTTGCTCGTTTCGAAGAGGATAACGCCCGCCCTCTGGTCCCAAACCAGAGAAAACTCGGCGGAGCCGGATGAAATACGGTTCCCGACGTCGCGTTTCGTGTACCAGTCAACAATACCATCCACCTTGCAGGTTTCCGCGCAATGGACCTTCGTAGAGCCTGCCTGAACGCTGTAGGCGCGGACTGGCCATCTGGTCGCAAATTTCCGCTTCTCGGCTACTACCACGGATTTAGGTGTGGGTTTGCCGTAAAAGTCGACAGTGTCGCCATACGCCTTTTCCAAGAACGTCAGCGCCTCTACGTTCCCGCGCGACCAAGCGTCATGGTATGACGCTACGAAGGCTAATGCTTTTTCCTCTGTTGTCGGCAAATGGGCTTCAGTGGTTTGTGGAGTTGCAGGCACCACCGTCGGTGCGACCTTGGATGCAGCAGCGGATTCCGACAAGTCGGCCAGACTTCCCCATGTCACTTTGTAGCTCTGCATCTCGCTGGCGGTGAGATAACGCATGTCGTTGCTGGGAACGGACAGGCTGAGTTGGAGCAGTTTCGGGTCGACATCCATCTCGACAAGGTACGTCATTATCTGGGCGGTCAGTGCTTGAACCGCAGCGACTGCAGTGTGCCCCTCGACAATCGTTTCCGGTGAGAAAGAGGATTGGTGCACACCGATCGCGCCGGGCTCTGCCTGCCGGTTCACTCCTCCGACGAAAGCGAGTGCACAGGCCGAAGCGCATTCAGCGGACCGAAGCTGCAGCGTCGACAGCCCGAGCGATCTGATCATCCTCCCATATGCCATCGCTGTAGCGACGTTGCCGCCGTTGCTGTTGAAGGTGATCAGCTTGGCACCGCTTGCGGCGACTTCACGCGCAAGTTGGTCAGGATTGTCCGATGTCGTGAACTCACCTTTCAGCAGGAGAACGGGTGAGGAGCCGTCAATTGGAACACGCTCAAGGGTGATGTCCGCATGTGAGACCCCGGCACAAGCGATGGATGCCGTAACCGCTACCAATAGAATACGCTGAAACACGACCTCTGCCCCCGTTCGCTTTCAGATGCATGCTATCGCGTCAAATCCCACGCGCAATATGGAAAGCCGCCACACCGGGTTTGATAACTGCCTTGAGTAAATGAGGAGAGTCGATGATGGTACGTGGTCTGGAATTGGCCATCCCCTCGCTGTTGCGGGGATGGCCACAGGACGTCAACGTAAAATGCGCATATTGGTGAGGCGCTCTCTCCACATCCCTTGATGTCTGCAATGGTATCGAGAATGTAGCAACGGAGCGTTATTCGGGCGGTTCCAATGAAGGGATCACAGAATTTCGCTCGCATGACTATTTTTACGCGATACGGTAGCAGCACGCGATGCAGGTTTGGAAGGTCGGCTGTGCTGAGAAGTTTATTTCTGTTGGCTGGTATGGTTTCAGCTGTTCCAGCGTTTGGACATTGCTTGACCCCAAATCAAACCAAGCAGGGCGTACTCCTCACCAGAGAGCAACCATTCTTCTCCGTCTTCTACAAACCCACTCAATCAGGGTTAACCGAGCAGCGCCTAATGGTACGGCGCGGTTCGCTGGAGCCAATATCGGCGGAATATCTGCACCCCTTGCTCGTCACCAAACGGATCAGCGCGAAGGGCGTGCAAGAGCTGACCTATTCGGATGCGACGAGGCTCGACGATTTGCCAGTAAAAGGAAATTGGCGATCCGGTACAACTCTGTTCGTAAATAGTCAGAGAACGGTTGGGGGCACAACCACCATCACCTTCGAAAAATGGGCCGAGGAAACAATTGGATTCTGCTCATATCCGGTTTGGGTGGTGAAGAGCCGCGTGGAGCTGCAAGGACTGTCTCCGATAATCTTTGAACAATATTATTCTCCCAAGCTGAACCTCGTGCTTCGCTCGATTAGACTCGACCCGTCGGGACATCCCATTAGTGAAGTCCGATTTGACTGGTTTCAGATTGGTTGGAGCAACTGACATCTAGTCGCTGTAGGACAGAACTGCGTCGCCGAATATCCGAGGCATTCGCCTACCCAATTTTGTCGATTTCGGAATTATCACCAAAGCCTGATTCCTGCACAACGGTGGGGTCTGCTTCGACGGGTGGCCCAACGTGCTCGACTACCGTTACGGCCGCAGACGGGGTTGCCGCAGTCGATCTTGCGACGACCCGTGCCGGCGCATTTTCCGGAAGCGGTCGATCTTCGGCTATCGGCCCAAAGCGGCCAAACAGCAAACGAGAAATCAGTTGACCGATGCCACAAACTGCGGATGCTTGTTTGCCCATCGTACGAGCCCATTTCGATTTAGAGGTCATGCTGGAAACTGAACGTTTGATCCTGCGCTTACCCCGCCGTGCGGACATTCCGGAGCTCTTCGAGTTCCTTGGAGACCCGGTAGCGATGCGGCATACCCATTGCGATAAAACGCTAAGGGAATGTCAGAGGCGGGTGATGGTTCATGAGTGGCGAAGACGCCGGGATGGCTGCGCTCCATGGGTGGTGGTCCGTCGTGACAATGGTCGCATTGTTGGCTGGGGCGGTTTGTACGAAGACCCATTCGATCCCGGTTGGGATTTTGAGGTCGGATATTATTTTCGCCCGGAAGTATGGGGGATGGGGTATGCCTCCGAGCTCGTCAGCGCGGCCTTGGGTTTCGCAGATAAACAGCTCAAGCTTCCGGAGGTTTGGGCAATGGTCCATCCGGATAACGTGGGTTCGAAAAGGGTTTTGGAGAAAGCTGGTTTTGCGTTTGCGCGTCACCTTCCCGAGAGAAGCCGCCTGTTGTTTCGAAGATTGCGTCCAGCCGCATGACCATGACTGCTATTGGCGCAGCACGGCCAAGTCCCTGACCGGGCGTCAGCCGGAACAGGACAGTTCAGGGATTCTGCACCGGCATTGATGCTTCGATCAATGTCTTCCAATAAGCGACGCCAAGAGGGATTGCCGCATCGTTGAAGTCGTAGGCAGAGTCGTGCAGTCCGGCCGTAGCGCCGTTACCAAGTAGCGCTATATTTCCGGGCCTCTGCTCGAGCATGAAAGCGAAGTCTTCCGAGCCCATGAGCTGCGAGTGGTCGGGATCGACTGAATCTTCTCCCATGACGGTACGAGCAACCTCCACAGCCAACGTTGTTTCTGCTGGATGGTTGACGACCGCCGGATACAAGTTTCTGAATGTTACTGTCGCAGTTGCCCCGTAGGACGCTGCAATTCCCTCCGAAATATCGATAATTCGTCGATGCATGGCGTCTCTCACTTCAGGCTCAAACCAGCGGGCCAAGCCTCGCAGTTCGCTCGACCCGACAAACGTTCCTCCGGGCTTCCCGCCTTGAAACGATCCGAAGGAGATGACGCCGCTTTTGAGTGGGTGGACGTTGCGCGCAATGACGGTTTGCAGCGCAATTAGGATGTTGGCAGCGGGAAGCAGCGCATCAACTCCAGCCTGAGGGCTGGCAGAATGGGCGCTCTTGCCATCGACCGTTATCTTGAAGCTCGCCACGGCAGCCCCAAACGGGCCGGTGCGGGTGGCAAAACGACCAACGTCTAGGCCCGGTTCGTTGTGAAGGGCGAAAACGCTCTCGATCCCCCAGCGCGTCATCAAGCCGTCGTCGCACATTGCCTTCGCGCCGGCCTGTCCTTCCTCCGCTGGCTGGAAGATCAGTACTGCGGTGCCATCGAAGTTGCGTGTTTCTGCGAGCGCCTTTGCAGCACCGAGCAGCATCGCGGTGTGGCCGTCATGCCCGCAAGCATGCATGCGGCCCTCGGTAGTAGAGGCGTACGAAAGTCCCGTCGTTTCATGAATGGGGAGCGCATCCATGTCGGCGCGTAGACCTACCACCCTGCCGGAAGAGTGATTCCGGCCGTGGATAACGCCAACAACGCCGCTCCTCCCAACCCCCTCTGTAATCTGGTCGCAGCCAAAGGCGCGCAGCTTCTCGGCTACGAAGGATGCGGTGCGCGGAAGCTCGTAACCCAGTTCCGGATTGGCATGCAGATCACGACGCCAAGCGATAACTTCATCGTACATAGACGGGGCCCCGCTAATATCGACTGTCATTAAACCGCATGCTCTCGTCGAATGCAAAAGTCTTCAAACCCGCGAGGCAAAGGTTTATGAATGTCGTGGCCCCGGAATGAAAGATTCGAAGGTCATCGCCGCCATCAACAAGGACGAGGAGGCACCGATCTTCCAGGTTGCCGACTACGCCCTCGTGGCCGATCTCTTCGACGTGCTGCCGGAGTTCGAGAAACTGGCCGGGGCGTAAGCAGGGGCTGGGAGAGTACCCGTGCGGGCGGTAGGGCGTCACGCGCTCCGCACGTGTACTACTAATTTGCGACTAATCCCTTACTGAGCCATCCAGGACGTCCAGCGCTTGATTGCCGAGCCGTGACGCTCGCACGACCCAGTAGACCAGTTCAGGCCGTAGAGATCGGCAATGATGGCACCGAGCTCGCTGGCTGGAAGGCCGGGATATTCTATTTCGGCCAGACTACTCTTAAAGGGCTCGATTTGCACGAGGGCCTGCCGCACAAGCATTGACGTCGGCATGTCGTCCTTCACATGGTCTGCGATGCTTATCTCGCCATTCTGCTGAACGATCACTCCAAGGGTGCTCGCAGCGAAGACCGCGTTGCGAAGACCTCGGCTCTCCGCTTCCTTCTTGGTTTTGCAGACACCGCCCCTGACCTGATCAACGAGTTCGATCACGCGCTCCGGCGGTGCGGCCGCCCGGAAAATATCGACTTCGCTGATGTTCGCCACTCGCTCGGCGGATTCCATGATGTCGAAAACGGGGTCGCCGAGGACGAAATGCATCCCGTTTTTCGACAGGAGACCGAAGTGCCAGCAATACGCTAGGATACGGCGATTGTACTGCTGCAACGTCTGCTCATCGATGGAAAGAAAGGCGTACTCCGGTGCGGACGCCGTGCAGATTTCCGCGAAGGTCGCCCCGCCCTGCGCGGCAATGAGCTCTCGGGCCTTTATGAAGATGCAGTTGCTCTGCAGGAATTCGATGATCTTGGCCGTCGCCGCCGCCGAGTTCTCGAAAGCTCTTTCGAAATATTGCTCCAAACGGTTCGACCTGACGATACCCATGTTGACCAGATCGCGGACGGCGTTGTCGGTCGTCGTGAGACTGAGATTCAAGCTCGCAGCGAAGGGCTCGTAGTCGAGCCGGTCCGCTCCGAGCACAGTTTTGAGAATGCCCCTAATTCGACGGACCGAGATCGTCGGGATGTATGTATTCGGAAGCTGAGGCACCTCGTTATAGAGGATGTAGTCCCGGAAAATGTCCCAGTAGAGGTTTAGCTTGCCACCTGTATTGATGACGAGCCGCTGGTTCACAAGCGACGCGACGCTGTCAGCACCGTACTTGTCCGCCGTAGCTCCGTATTCGACGGGAGAGTTCTGGGCAATGAACCGGATAGCCCGGGTCTGGGCCTGCGACAGTTCCTGGAGGTCGTTGTTGAAGAGCGTCTCAAGGCTCGGGAGCGATCCTAACGGTCCCGGATCACGGCCGGCCTTGGCATCTTCGATATAATGGCGCACCAACTTTTTTAGGAGCCACGGGTAGCCCGCGTAGTTTTCGACGATGAACTTCGAAATGTTGTATTTCAGGGTCTGCTTCGACTCGCGTTGTGCAAGTACGATAAAGCCATCCGCATCCTCGCGTGCGAACCTGTCGACCACGAAATCCTTTCGACGATCCGAAAGCGAGTGCCACAGGTGATATCCGGGATAATCGGAGCCGACGGTACCATCCGTTTTCCAGGAAAAGCCGATAGCGAAAGGCGCTCGCGCTTCATCCACCGCTAGCGCCAAGTCTCGCATACGACTGAATGCCGCGCTGAGCTCGGAGCGATGGATGATTTCCTCGAACTGATCGAAAATCAGGCAGACTACCGCGTTCTGCGACTGGGCCTGCGCCAGAAGTTCATGCACTGCCGGATCGTTGAACGGGTTCGTCTCGATCTTCGGAGTGCCGCGGAACAGCGGTCCGGGCGATATATACTGCTCGGCGGCCTGCAAAGCCCGCAGCATTGCCAGATCGGCGTAGTACGAAGTCTTCGCAGCTCGGCAATCGACGGGGAGAATAAAAATCTTATCCTTCCGTAGTTCGTCCGCAAGCTTCAGCGCGAGGCTGCTCTTTCCCCAACCAGACTGCCCCTTGATGCCGAAAAGCCTCGACAAGGTCTTACCTTCCCGGATGCGATCAAAGAAATCCCGTATCTCGTAAATCAGTCCCTCCCGACCCACGAAGTCTACAGGTCGCGATGGGCGATAATCGCTCCATTCTTCGCCGGGGATAACTTCGACGACGGGCTGTACGTCTTTGCTTGGAGGGCCTTCCACGTGCTTGTGGTCTAGCCAGCTCGCCTCGGGATACGGAAAATCCGTGTTGGCCAGTTCCGGCAAGTCTCTTGGTTTCATCGGAGACCCGTCACTAGCGCCCCAAGCCAGAAGACCCTTGAGTTCCCTGTTAGGTGTCCACATCGGGACGGCCCAAATCTCTCGTCCCTCCAACAAGCAAAGGAAAACCTCGGTAGCTCCGTTGCTACCCGGCAACGCGGGAAGTTGGAAACCCTTGGCATCGACTAGAAGTGTCACCAGTTCATGCGGCGGGAAGAATTTGAAAACGTTTTTCCCCGCTTTTGTGTTGAATCTGTCCAGTCTCGCCTGAGCTTCCTTCCCGATGTCGGATATCGAAAAAATCCAGCCATGGTCGGCCTCTTCAAGACTGACATCACTGTGGAGCTTGTTAACCGCGTCGGTTTGGACAGTTTCCGTGCGCGCCTTGCATTCGACAATCGCGCTGTCGCCAGAAAGCCGGTTAAGGCATTTGAGGTCTATTTCGCTACCCGCATCACGAACACGCTCTTTGACAACGTAGCTCTGATAGGTGAGGAAACGCCCGACAAGCGATTCAAGAAGACGGCCTTTGACTTCCCGGAAGTCGGAGCGGCTCTTGTCTAGCGGGATGGCTATTTTGAACTTCGAATCGTGGTTCATGCTGCAGCCGGAGAGGAGCGAATCCAAATGACGGAGTCTTGAGTTACCACTTCCCAGCGAAAATAGACAGCTAACGTCTCGCTTTACTACTCTCAAAAGTAGCTATCCGAAAGTTTTGACAGAAATACTCGACGGACCGGGACGGGAAGACCATAACTGGTCCACCCGACCTCGTGACTATCTACCGATGCTGGTGGCGTCGGTCGCGGCATGAAGCTCTTCCTTGGAGACCCCATCTGCAAGTTCGACCACCGTAGGCCACCTTCAACAACATCCAGCACGCCCAGATTCGTGATTATCCGCTTTACGAAGGAGATTTCCGACAAGGCACAATGACCGCTGATGGCGCATTGCTGACAACCCGACATCCAAAGTGACCGCATTAAATCACTTGAGCTTGATGAGCCCTGCCTTGGTCGGCCGAAATCCACAACTCTGATAGAATGAACTCAGATGCGGTTCGAAGTCGACATGCAACCAATTCGCGCCGCGCTCTCGCGCTACATTTGTGGCTTCTACCACCATGCGGGCAGCGATACCTTTTCGTCGCATCCGGGGGACAACGCAGGTGTCCAGGATGAAGGCGTGGACACCTCCGTCCCACGCCACATTCACGAAGCCGACAAGGCGATCATCTTGATAAGCCGCAATATGGGCAAGGCTGCGTGACAAGATGCCGGAGAAGTCTTTTGGCCCTTCGCTGCCCCAGGCTTCTAACCAAAGCATATTCAGCTCGTCCTGGCGCGGGAACGGATCAATCCGAAGCGTCACCATGTTGCCGCTCTCCAGTTATTGTGCACGCGACGTTTTCGAAGATAGTCATGGGCAGGCAGATTTCTACACCGCCTCGACCAGGAAGACTATGTCGTCGGAACTCGCTGCACCGAAGGGTTGCTCGTCCCAGCCCCATAGACCGCTTTGGGCCCCAGGCCGCCCCAGAGCAGCAGGTCCTCGATCCGAGATTTGGATAGGAAACGTAGCTCGCTGAAAGATACCAGTTGTTTGTCAGGGAACACTACTGAAGGGACGCCTTGGTACGGCGGCAGGGTTTCATCCTTTTGTCTCGCAAGCTTCTCACGGAATGCGGCGGGTTTACCGGCGTCACTGGCTAATCGGACCTCGCCGACAGCAGATGGAAGGGCGATCGTTGTCGTAAAGACGGTAACGATGGCGAGCAGGGCCGCGAATGACTTACAGATCATGATGTTCTCCTCCGACGCAATGACAAGCTATCAGAGAAAACGAAATCGACAACGGACGCTACCGGTGGTTTTACGCAACGACGTCTGCCGGTCCTTTGCTGTCGCTGCGCTTCCAGATATATGACCACCCATCGATTTTTCGGCCGCTTGCTTTCATCGATAGGGCCTGTTCAATCAATTGACCTCGGACAAGGCCAATCTTTTCCAAAACGCGGCAGCTTGCGTTGTGGTCTGCTGCGCACACTGTGCGGACTTCGGATAATGTTGATTGCTCGCGGACCCATTGCATGACCGCCGAGCCAGCCTCGGCTGCGAAGCCATGTCCCCAGAAGGCAGGTCCCAATCCGTAATGTATCTCTGCCGTCTCGTCGTCCAGTATGAACATGAGGAAGATGCCGATCGGTCTGTTGGCACGCTGGTCGATAATGGTCC
Source organism: Agrobacterium tumefaciens (assembly GCF_005221325.1). Classification (NCBI taxonomy): domain Bacteria; kingdom Pseudomonadati; phylum Pseudomonadota; class Alphaproteobacteria; order Hyphomicrobiales; family Rhizobiaceae; genus Agrobacterium; species Agrobacterium tumefaciens. Next base: position 2,001,944 of record NZ_CP039889.1, read on the forward strand.
AGAAAAAACGGCTGGTCTTACCCCAGGTGGTTTCGCCCGATGCACTGATGAGTTTTTCGGTTGTCAATTGCGACGTATGAGGACCCCGTGGCAAAAATTCTGAGGCTTGGACGTTCCCCGTGTACTCGTCGAACAGTATCCTGGCATCTTCGGCACGTGCAGCCCGCAGCACGAGACGCGGAGTTAGAATTCTGATCGGCGGCGAATTCATCATAACTTCCGTCTCTCCAGTGATCGCGTTGTCGTATGTCGGCATGGCCTTCCTGCCCGGATGGAGGTCATGCACAAAACTGTTCAGCGTGTTGCCGATGTTGTTGGAATGATTGGATAGTGAGCGAACCGGTCTTGAGCGCGGCAACCAAGTCAGAGCTGTTTATGATCTCCGAAACGCATTTCTCGACGGACATGTGGAACGTATCCACACGCAGATCAGGGGATCACGGCTCGAAGTTTAGTTCCTGTATCTGGGCCCACGTTGGGTTTGATCGACCTTCAATGGCAGGTGATCGCGTTTCGGCACGAGGGCGATGTGTTGTGACATCCGAACAAATAACTTCAACCTCAATGAAGCCACTGCCGGTGTCGGTCGCGACTTTTCTGAATGTGGCCCGGGTAAGATCGATAGGATTGACGGAGTCGGCGATGACGGTCCGGCCCAGACGCAAGTTGTCCTCGGCCACCCGATAAAGCGTAACATATCCCGCAGGTCCGACATCTTGTCGGTCTGCGAGTGGTGCTGACGAGCTGATGGCTTGTTCAATGGTATCAACCCGCAGGTAACACGCGCCGGTTCGAAGGGCCAAAGCCTGGGCAACAGTGCTCTTGCCCGAGCCGGGCAGCCCACCAAAAATAATCAGCATTCACCCCTCCCGTTCGTTGAGCATACACCACCCGTGGCACGTCGATCACCGCTGTGGCACATCTCGCCACGACGGTATTCGGCACGGGGATGGACATCTCTCTGTGGCAGTCGCGTTCAAATTCCATACTGTGAGGCAAGTTTGGGGATGTGAAAAGTGCGCAATTAGGTAGACACCACCCGACGGCATTGCGAATAATGCTCTGAACAGATGCTTTCTCTCGAACCTCTTAAATCCATCCAACATGTTAAATAATTATTCATCGTATGGTCGTTGTCGGCATGGGGCCACAACCTTTTGCTGGATTAGTGAGTATTCAAAGCATATTGGGATTTTCAGCGTGACTTTCGATTAGAGGCTTCGTGGTGCATATACGACTCGTGTTATTACTAACATTGCTTTTTCTACCTCTCCCCGCTTACGCGACGGAGGTGCAAAATGAAGTCGATCATTTTGTTATACATCTGAAACGCTTTTGTATTGACAGTGGTCTCTCGGCCAAAACCGCGCGGCAAGCGTGGGATGGCGCTGGAGCAACGAGTGCGTTCAACGGGCGCTTTATCGCTGACAATCGCGCCGAGCTTGATGCTGAATATGATTCAATGTTGGCAATGCCGGGCGGCGCAGATCGTATTAAAGCGTTCGGACCAACCAGGGAGGAGTTTATCGAAAGACAGGTGAGACCTGACCGAATTTTCTACTACGGAACCAGCCTGTTTGACTCACCCGTCGGCAAACGTCATTACACGCTGTCGGCAGAGCAACCGCCGAGTAAGGACACTTTTGACTGGTGCGATCTTCACGCGTCGTTTTCCTCTGTATCCGAAGCGCTCGTGCTTGTTGAGAAAGCTTTTTCACTCGAGGAGCGGCAATACAAACGTGGATCACGTATTGAGTGGCGGAGCGATTCTTATCCGAACTTGAAGTTTGGTGCTGTTGTTGACAAAGCAATTTCTGATGAAGCCGGTAATTTTATCATAGAAGTAAAACCCAAATAGGTTGCATACGCCTCGGCTCTGTGAAAACGGCATTACTGCACCGATGCGTAGTGCTGAGAAGAAGATGTGCGCACACGAATGTCGTGATGGGTTGCGATGTGGCGCTACTCCATGCGTTTGATAAAGACATTCCGGCTGGATGGGGTGCAGGTTCGATGCCCTTTTGCTAGCAAGGTTTCGGGGAGCCTTGCTGTCATAGCTCTTTCCGCCAACCGAAGTTCTGTCTGGTTATATGGCATACGCGACAAGGCGAACCCGGGTGGTCGCTGAAGGTCACGAACGTTTTCCAGACTAAGTGAAGCTTACGAAGCCTCTAGTTTTTTGGAGATCAGAGCAGTCTCAGTTTTGTCGCAGTACGGGATGTCGTCGCAATCCGACTGCTCGAAAAAGTTACTGAATAGCGCGGCATGGATGCTCGATTGACGCATCATCTGAGGGTGAACAAAGGCGGCGAGAGCCGCCTTTTACGTTCTCAGCTTCAATAAAAGAATACGCTCTTCACTCCGAGGTTTGGAGTGTTCCAGACCGAACTTGCGGCCATATCAAGTCGATTGGGGCTGGCGCTCGTTCAAGAATCATCCGATCATACTCGTGTTATCGACACCTTGTGAACTGCCCCCCATTTCGACCGGACAGTCGGCATAAGCAGAAAGGCTCAAGCACAGGCTTGAGGACAGGCTTATGTCTAACGAGTATCGACACGTTGAATTGCTGACGGGTGATGTTCGCCGCAGGCGGTGGACAACCGAGCAAAAGCTGACAATCATTGAGCAGAGTTTCGAACCCGGCGAGACGGTATCTTCGACCGCTCGCCGTCATGGCGTCGCGCCCAATTTGCTTTATCGGTGGCGCAGGCTCTTGAGCGAGGGAGGTGCTGCAGCCGTGGATTCTGACGAGCCGGTTGTCGGGAATTCGGAAGTGAAGAAACTGGAGGATCGCGTCCGGGAGCTGGAGCGCATGCTCGGTCGCAAGACGATGGAGGTCGAAATCCTCCGCGAAGCCCTTTCCAAAGCGGACTCAAAAAAACGGATATCGCGGCCGATCTTGTTGCCGAAGGACGGTTCGCGATGAAGGCCGTCGCAGACACGCTGGGCGTCTCCCGTTCCAACCTCATCGAGCGGCTGAAAGGCAAAACAAAGCCGCGTGGGCCATACCACAAGGTCGAGGATGCAGAGCTTCTGCCCGCCATTCGCAGGCTGGTGGATCAAAGGCCGACGTACGGCTATCGGCGGATCGCCGCGCTCCTCAATCGCGAAAGGCGAGCCGCCGATAAGCCTGTCGTCAACGCCAAACGGGTTCACCGCATCATGGGCAACCACGCCATGTTGCTGGAGAAGCATACGGCCGTTCGCAAGGGCCGCATCCATGACGGCAAGGTCATGGTCATGCGCTCAAACCTGCGCTGGTGCTCCGACGGTCTGGAGTTCACTTGCTGGAATGGTGAGGTCATTCGTCTCGCCTTCATTATCGACGCCTTCGACCGCGAGATCATTGCCTGGACGGCAGTTGCCAATGCGGGCATCTCCGGCTCGGACGTGCGCGATATGATGCTGGAGGCGGTCGAGAAACGCTTCAACGGAACCAGAGCCCCACATCCAATCGAACATCTGTCGGACAATGGGTCGGCTTACACCGCGAGGGATACGAAGCTGTTCGCCCAGGCGCTCAACCTGACGCCCTGCTTCACGCCGGTGGCCAGTCCGCAGTCGAACGGAATGTCAGAAGCTTTCGTCAAAACCCTGAAGCGAGATTACGTCCGCATCTCGGCACTACCGGACGCCGAAACGGCGCTCCGTCTCATCGACGGATGGATCGAGGACTACAACGAAATCCATCCCCATTCCGCTCTCAAGATGGCTTCCCCTCGGCAGTTCATCAGGGCTAAATCAATCTAGCCGACATGTCCGGCGAAACGGGGGCACTCCATGTTATCGACACCTTGGGCGTGCCATGACCAATCGTTGCGCGGCACGTGTTCAACTGACCCTGTTAGACTGACACCTCAATAACCCTCTAAGAGAGGATCAACGATGCTTGCGCAAAAGCCAAATCAAACTCTGCTCGATCCAATTGATCAGGCGTTGGCATATCACAACGGCGATGTCCGGGCGACGATATCGACGCTCTTGGCTGACTGTGGATATCTCAGGCAACAACTGGTCCTGGCTAAGGCCTGCATCAGCAAGGGATTGACCCGCGGATGGTCGCCGGACCTCGAACGCGAAATGTGACACAGGGCTCGGCATCGTCCGCTTTGAGGTGTGAACCACGCGGCTTGAGCTTGCCTTTGAGACGCTCGGCGAGATTGGAACGCGATACGCCAGGACGTCAGCCACCGTCTTCATCGTCAACCGTCCTTCGGCAACAAGATCGGCCGCGCTCTCGGTTTTTTTGACTGGGCTTTGGAAAGTGCTTCGCGGAAAATCTCGTTCTCCGACGTCTCGCGCCCGAGAATGCGCTCAGGCTCGTGGACGCGATCTTCCAGCTTCTTCACCTCGGAATTGCCGATTACCCGTTCATCCGAATCCGCAGCCACCGCACCTCCCCCGTGAGCCGACGCCAGCGATATAGAAGATTTGGCGCAACTCCATGCCGCCGCCGACCCGCAGAGGAAACGGTCTCCCCAGCAGCATAGCTTTCCTCGATAATCTGCAGTTTGCGTTCGGTCGTCCAGCGTCGCCGCCGGACGTCACCGATCATCAGGTCAACCCGTCGAAACTCGTTAGACATAAGCTTAGCCTCAAGCCAGTGCTTGAGCCTTCCGGCTTATGCTGAGCGTCCGGTCGAAATTGGGGGCAGTACATGTTCGCCGATTCAAAAAGTTTGAGGGGCGGCACGGTTTTCAGCTCTTGTTTTCGGTCACAGAGCTTGCGCCGCACTTATCGAAGAAACAAACTGACGGGTGCGTTGATGTCGGGGAGAACGGAAAAGTTCATCTGGAGTGCCTGCTTCCACGACAACGCCTGCCTCAAGAAATACGACCTGGTTCGACACTTGAGATGCCAGCCGCAGATCATGTGTCGCCATGACCATCGTCGTGCCCTCGCTCGCTAGCTTGCCGAGAACGTCTACCACTTCAGCAGCCAGCTCTGGGTCAAGAGCAGACGTTGGCTCATCGCAAAGAAGGACCTGAGGTGACGGGGCCAAGGCCCTTGCGATCGCGATACGCTGCTGTTGACCACCGGAAAGATTCGCGGGCCAAGCGTCTGCCTTGTGTGCCATTCCAACCTTCGTAAGCAACTCCATGGCTCTGGCCTGAGCTTTTTCTCTTGTCCATTTTTGGACGACGAGGAGGCCTTCCATCACATTCTCTATAGCGGTTCGGTGAGGAAACAGCTGGAAGTTCTGGAAGACCATCCCCGTTTGCTTTCGGATTTTTTGGATGTCCTGCCAACGAGCCTTGCGTCCCGGATGAAACTCCACGACCTCAGACCCGACCGTGACTGATCCCGAGGTAGGTTGTTCCAATAGGTTTATACAGCGTAACAGCGTGCTCTTGCCGCCGCCGGAAGGCCCAACGAGCGCCGTCACGCTTCCCTCTGGAAACTGCAGCGAGACGTCCTTGAGGATAACCGCTTCCCCGAAGCGTTTTTCGATCCTGTTGAGTTCGATCATCGGTTCGCCTCCAACAGTCCGCCGTAACGGGAAAACCTTATCTCTAAGCGCGACTGTAACGCGGAGAGGACAGAGCTCAATACAAGATAGATCAGCGCAGTCTGGATATAGAGAATGAGTGGCTCATAGGTCGTGGCAACGATGCGTTGTGCCGCTTGAAACAGCTCCGGAACCGTGATTGCTGCCGCGAGAGACGTATCCTTGACCAGTGCAATGAATGAGTTCGAAAGCGGCGGCACAGACACCCTTGCGGCCTGCGGCAGGATCGTTCTGCGCATCGCCTGCTGCCAGTTCATACCGGTTGAATAAGCCGCTTCCCATTGTCCCTTGGGAACGGAACCGATCGCCGCGCGGATGATCTCAGATGTGTAAGCCCCAACGTTCAGCGTGAATCCGATCAGTGCGGCAGGAAACGCGTCAAGAAGAACGCCGATGCTCGGTAGCCCGTAAAAGATGACAAAGAGCTGCACGAGCAAAGGCGTGCCACGAATGATCCACACGTAAAAACGAGCAAGCGCCGAGATAGGTCCGGGTCCGAAAAGTCGAGCAACAGCCGTCACCAAACCAAGTGCGAGTCCTAGCGCAAACGAGAGCAGCGTAAGTGGAATGGTAAAGCGGATGCCTGCCCATAACAGGGTGGGAAACGAATCCAACATCAATTGGAGCCAGTGGGGCAAAGCTCACCTCTAAAACAAAGCCGCCCGACGGAAACGCCGGACGACCGATTGAACGTTACTGCGTAGCTTGCTGTAGAATGACAGGTTTACTTGGAGACGTCCTGTCCGAAGTATTTGTCGGAAATGGTCTTGTAGGTTCCGTCTGCCTTGATGTCGGCGAGGGCTTTATTGATGGACGCGACCAGATCGTCATCTCCCTTGCGGACGATAATACCAGAGAAGTCTGCATCCGATTTTTCAGCGACGATCTTCACGGGGGCATCAGGCTGATGCTTCTTGAAGTCGAGGAAAGACAGGCTGTCATTGACGGTTGCATCCGCGCGGCGCGTCAAAACCAGTTGGATGGACTGGTCAAAACCATCGGTCCCGACCAGCTCGGCTCCTGCTGCCTCGGCTAGCTTGCCGAAGTTGCTCGTGAGAGACTGCGCGGACTTCTTGCCCTTCAGGTCCTCAAACCCTTTGATGTCCGTGTTTCCTTCTCGAACAATCAGCACGGCTTTCGAAGCAATATACGGTTCAGAGAACGCATACTTTTGCTTCCGCGCTTCCGTGATGCCAACCTGGTTGATTACGGCGTCGTACCTCTTCGCATCAAGTCCGGCGATCAGACCGTCCCATTTGCCCTCGACAAATTCGGCCTTCACTCCGAGCTTCTTCGCTACGGCTTCGCCGATTTCAACGTCGAACCCAACAAGCTTGTTCGCGGAGTCATGGAACGTAAACGGAGCGTAGGTGCCTTCAGTCCCGATCTTAATGACGCCAGACGACTTGATTTGATCGAGGTTCTCGCCCGCCATTGATGGAGAGAACGCTATTGCCTGAAGTGCGGCCGCAGTCGCGATGATTTTGATCCAGCCCATGTCCGGGTTCCTTTAGCGGATTTCGATTGCCCAAGCATATAGGATGGGGTCCATGCGTTCGCACGATAAAGAAATGCAAAATTTTTGTGCGTCTTGGAATATTTTTCTCAGTAGTGAATTACCCCAATCCCAAGCAGGCACCCGCACTCACACAGGTTTACCGAGCAGCACAAATGTGAGAGCGCTCCCCAAACTCTTTCCTGAGAAGCGGAACGGCGAAGTCTACAAAAGCTCGCACCTTTGGGACCGTCAATCGTCCTTCGGGCGCAACGATGGGCACAGGTACGGGCCGCACGCGAACTCGCCCCCGATGAGGATCAAACATCTGTTCAGGTTGTAAGTGAGTAGGCGTCGTTGAGCGCCCAGGCGGTGGCCCGCTGATTGCGTCTCCGTCCGAAGGGTGGAGATAGCGAACGGAAGAACGCTTTTCTCGTAGCGTTCTATCGTCACTAAATTCAGACCCTGGAACTAATGCTCCGGGGCTTTTCTGTTTGCAGACCTCGGCGAGTGGGTTCCATTCAGGCCATCCTCGAGCATGAGCGTAGTTCCGGCAAAGGCTCTTTTGCTAACCTGAATTTGCTAATGAAAACTAACCAGCCGAATTGGTATTTCAAGGACACGCTTCTTGGTGTGGGTCCGTTCACGTTCACAGTCTGGAAGGAATCGGTTATTGTTAGACGTCAGTGAAGTGAGGATCACGTGCGAGAACCGATAGCTATTTGGGAGCGGAAAGACGCCGAACGTCGGATATCCGAAGTCTTCGAGGCTGCCCGTAACGATAGCCCTCAAAGCGTGCGTGACGAGAACGGGCTCTTTGAAATTATATTCAAGCCACGGATGAAGGGTCCAGTTGGCCCTCTGCTTTCTCGTGGTGGACCGAAAGATCGCTAAGCATATTTAGCTGTCGCTTGGGTGGCGATATCTGGTCTGTCGGATTCCTCGACGACCCACATTGAGAACGCCGGATTGTATACGCCAGGCAGTGGGAAGTAGTGGGCTATCAGCGCAAAATCTTTTCCGTTGAGCGTTGCTATCGGCAGATTGTGTGCGATGGAGACGGCTGCGATAAACAGGTCCTGTCCGGGTTTTCGCCTCCTCGCGTTTTCTGGATTTGTATACCAAAGATGTCTTAGTGGCTCGCAACAATGTAGTTTAGCGAGCGTTTTGGCCACTTGGTGGTTGATTTCTGGGTACAAAAAATCCCATTCGAGTAGCTCATCGAACCAGGCCATAATCTCCGCAGCGAGTGCCGGCTGTCTCTCGCCAATTTCAACGATTCCCTGTTGAATTTCTAAAAGCACTGGAAACGGTATCGCCAAATCTTCTTGGTCGGCTAGCCATTCAGCGACAGAAGGATGCGCTTTTTTATATTGAGCTTGGCTCAGAACACTCGTGTCTAAAAGAAACATGCCCGGGTCTCCGTCGGGACAATGTGGAATGATTTGGGAAGTCTTGATTGCAGAGGTCGTTTGGTCAACCGTAAGTAATTGTGATTCAGAAATCCAATTGCCGCGCTACCCCGTGTATTCGGACAAGGAGTGCAGCCGCCAGCGAAAACTCGCTCGCAAGCAGATGCAGCGCGACAGACCTAGACTCGGCTTCGTAGGTCGCTCAACTTGGGAAGCCTACAATTCCGTACCCGGGACGTTGCAGGCTAATGTAACGAAGAGGGTGGCAATGGAATGGCGTCATGAGTTTCCAGAGGAACGACGCGTCCGAGCGCATTCAGGTATGCAATGATATCGCCGAAGAGATGATCACGGGGTCCGAAATCCTCCAGAATGGCATGGACACGGGCCGCCACTTCTTCGTCATCCAGCGGACCAACTAGCCGACAGCGCCGATTGCACGAATGTCACAACCGACCTCGATCAGTTTGTCCACCAGTTCAGCGACAGGGTTCCTGTCCATAGTCGTCTCCTTCTGCAGAACGGGACGGGGAAAGACCGTCCATCCCTGACTCTTTAGTACCTGTGTAACCTCTTTCGTCCTCATTGACCTGCTCCCGGAAACGTCCTGATTTCAAGGGTGGGCCATTAGGATAATCTTGATCATCGGCAGTTTGATGTCTTGACGCTTTAATTGTCCCTATCGCTACCATTTCGCGAATTCATCTGAGAGATTCCGGGATGTACGCTTTTTGCTCCTCCCAAGACCAATTTGCGGGCTTTTCTGACGGCGAAAACCACTTCAAACCGCTCCCAATCCAATTGCACGGAATTTTTTAGCACTTTGGACGGTCGAATCCTCATAGCCAAATTCAACACCACAGCAAGCACATATCTCATAGGTAGGAGAAACCCCATCATCACCGTATTGAGGGCAAGGTTGCTCCAGTCCGCAGACGCGGCAAAACAGGGTTGGGTCATTGTGAATCGCAATTGTTAATGCTTGTCGCGTAGCCATATTTGAACGACTCAGCTTAAATCTCGCGCCTGGAGTGCGATGAAGACACACTGCGGGCCACGGTCAAATATAGTCCGTTTCAACTCGATAGTTTTTCTCAATCATCCCGATAAGTAGAGGGGCGCTTGGGAGGGATGGGCCTTGTGGATATTTCTTTTCTTCGCCCGTAAGAGGACGTTTGATCCTCCATTCTTTTTCACCATCCCAGAAAAACCACAGCGTGTCTTCGCCTTTGAGGTTATTAGTTCCGCGAAAAATTGGAAATTTCCGTAAATGTTCAGATACGGGAACATTCGCCATCAAGGTAAACAATCCTTGTCGAACCGCGTGCTGGATAAGAAACGTCGTTATAATCTGCGGCTCTTGAGAAACAACGGATGAAAAATCCCCAGGTTCTTTGGAGAAAAAATCTCTGAAGATGGCGATAACGAACTTCCATTTCGGGTGGGTGTGCGTAACTTGTCCATAGCAAACACCCTCCGATGTCAAAATCTGGAATACATCGCCAATTTTTACCGTCTTTCGCTGCAACATCGTTGTTTTGTCCACTGGTAGTCAGCGTCGTCGAGAAGTTCCTTACCCCGAACAAGTGCTTGTTCATATTTGGTCTGGTTCTTGGTTTTCGAGTGCGACATTCCTTCGCCACGCATCTTCTGGAGAATGGCACGGATACCCGTAGTGCAACCAGCGTGAGAAAACCTCCTAGCCTTTATCCCGTTGGCAATTTGGCCGCGAGATTGGCAAATTCTTCGGCTGTCAGTCCGGTTAGCGTTGGCATCTCCCAGTCGAAAAACCGTTTGTCATTTATTGCGTGATATACCAAGGAACGGAGGCCCGCCAACTCAACAGATGTTATCGTATCGGTTGGAGTTAAGACCTGAAGGCGATCGTTCAAAAAGTCTGTGATGTGGTTGGGGCTACTGGAACAAATAACGATTTCGCCGTCGCGCTCCAGCTCTTCTAATGCATTTCTTATTATGCTCCGAAGGGTCGACGTCGATTGAGATTTTTCGCCACCGCTCATGGATATGGCTCCGTTCTTGTTGGCAGTTGGGAAATGTACTCGCCCCAGTTTGTGGGTTGAAATGCAGTTCCACCATCGACAGCCTTGCTGTTTCGAACGACAACTGTTCCCGTTGATTCTTGAAGATAGAAGCTTCGTCCATCTGACGTATAGCGGATGCTACTTGGATTATTCAAAACATTCTCGATGTGTTCAGCATACTGCTGCCGAGTCCGTATACCTATTCCGGCGAATTCGCCTTGTTCGAGGACATGTTTCTGGAACCCGTGACCACCAGCAATTTCTTGCGCAGCAAGCTGATTTTTTAGTTTTAACCCACTGTTGACGTTTGCAGCACCGCCGGCTGAGACAGCTTTCTCGATCGCTTGGACGGTATCTGCGTCAGCGTTCTTTCGCACCCATCGGAGCAAATCGGCCCCGGCTTTGGAGCCGGGAACAACGCTGCCGATTGTTAGCTCGATCATGGCATCCTTGGCCGCCTGCTGTGCCATGGAGACGGCTTGATCGCATGCGGACTGGCTACCAGCGTTGCATTCATAGGTCGCGACGGTGATATCAACGGCATCGGAGGCAAGCAGAACCTTGTCGGTCGCTTCGAGGATCACCCCGATGACGATGATGACCGGAATCCAGAACGCGTTGTTTTCAGCGGCATTTCCGCCCGCGTCGGCTCCGGTGTCAACATCACCTCCCGCAAGCGCGGCGGCGAGACCAGCAGCGACGCGTGCGACATCTACGCCGCTTGCACGCCAGTTGTTGACGAGCACTATTGCTTCGTCACGCGTCAGATCGCCTTCTGTCAGTGTATCGTGGATGCTCTTTTCAAACAGTTCTGCGGTAACTTCACCGACAACGCCGCCAATCGCCCCAGACTTGCAGTCGCCAGCAGCGATCGCACCAGCGGCGCAGCCTAGCGCCGCGTGTGCGATCATCTGGGAAACCTTATCGATTTCCCCTGTATGATAAGCCTTGCCAATCTCCTGAGCGACGTTTTCACTGAGAACCGCCGCAGCCTCAAGCCTCAATGCACCGAGGAGGTTATCGTCAAGTTTCCCGCCTTCGATCGCGGTCGAAACACCTGCCTTCACGGTGGCGCGGATGAGTCCCTGCTGAATATCCTGGACGATCCGGTCGGCCAGAGGAGCATCTGCTGGCAACTCGTACCCAACACCAGCTACATCGGCCAACTGGACCGTCAGTCCGGCGGCTACCATGGAGGTCAGCAACGACCGAATATTTGCTGAAGAGCCAAGCTCCTTGAGGGCCGCACCGATGTCGCCCTGATTGTTGACAAGCGCCACCGCACTCTTGTTGATGAGCGATTGAAGCCCTGCCTGAATTGCCGCTTCCGCAACCGCATTGCCTGCCAGACCAAGTGAGCCTGCGACAGAACTGGTAAGACTTGCCGTGAAGCCTGTCATCGGTCCGGTGAGAGCAGCCGTGACCAACGTCACCAGCGCGGCTCCAGCTTCCGTCAGTCCCTGCGACTTGTAATCCCATTGCTGGAACTGAGCATCGACAGCCTTCCAGTCGACCTGTCCGGCGAGGGCGGGATCATTGCGGATTTCTCCAACCCATGCCAGTCCGGGGGACTGCGCAAGCTGATCGAGCGAGGCTTCGAGATTGCCGGTCTTGTGGTATTCGATGACGATACCGTTGCCAGCATCGATCTTGAGACCGCCGCCGGCCTCGATCTCGACATGGCGGATCGTTTCTTCCGCCTTCCCCTGATCACGCTCGTTCCACCAGAACAGGTCTTCCTCGCGCTTGAAGTCCTGCTTGAAACTCTGGTCGGTGTTGGTGAGAAGCGCGACCTTGCCTTCTTCCGCTTCAAGACGCGTTTCGCCGCCGCTTTTGACATGCGGAGCCTGGAGTGTCACATCGCCGCTTTCGGAGATGACGGACACATCCTTACCAGCGGTGATCGTCGTGGCTTCCGTCTCCACGGAAGAGGACTGGCGGCGGATATTGGTTTCCGTTCCGAGGAAGCCGCTGGTTTTGATGTCAAGCTTCAGGTCGCGGTTTTCACGGTTCTGAACCGAGGTGATGCTGACGTCGCCATCGGCTTGCAAGGTGACATTCTCGCCCGCCGAAGCCCTGGCACCACGAAGGGCCAGATCGTCACCGGCATCGATGAGCAGATTGCCGCCCGCCTGCAGTTCCGCCAGCGTATTGGTCAGGCTGTAGGCGCGATCATATCCGCCCTTGATCTTGTCGTCGCGGGACCGTTCCAGTTCGAGCGCAGATATATCGATAGCGCCGCCCGCATCCAGCGTCATGTCATCGCCCGCGACGAACTGCCCGCCTTCTGAGACAATGGAGCCGGACGCCTTCAGGAGAAGGTCCTCGCGCGCTTCAATACGCGCTGCCTGCTGAGCACGGTCGGCAAAACCATTGGCGTAAACGTCACGGACCTTCACCGTGTCGTTGACGATAGTGTCTGCCTCAACCGTGACGTTGCGACCGGAGACCGTGCCGGAGCGGTTGGAGAAGATACTGCCTGCGTCGATAACGATATCGGCACCCGCAAACAGGCTGCCACCATTGTTGAAGAGGGTGGCCGTAGTATCGATCGCGAGATTGCCGACCGTGGAGATTGCTCCGGAATTGGTCAGCGCTGCCGTTTCGATGCTGGCCTCTCCCGCCCTGATCTGTGCGCTGGCGAGACTTGTATTGGCGGCAGTCGAGGCGGAGAGATACAGGCGCGGAACCAGGACCTCCTGTCCGTCAACGACCTGCTTTTCCATCCAGACGATATCTTTCGTCAGGGCTGCCCGCTGCGATGGGGTCAGTGAAACACCGAAAGTCAAGCCCAGTTCCTGCCGGGCATCGGCGGCATTGTCATAGAGCGCCTGCATTAGCTTGTAGGGATCGAGGCCGGAGCCAAGCGCGCGACTTCCGGTCAGATTGAATATCTGGTCACGGATGAGGCGATATTCGACATAGGCATCGCCCAGCCGTTTCAGGGGCTGGTTGGGATCGTAGCTGCCGATTGTCTTGAGGAAGTAGTCCGAACCGAGGAATTTGGACGGATCGATGAATTCGGAACGGGTTTCTATTAGGAAGGGCATGTTGGGGGCAGCAGCGGTCTGGAACGTCGCCTGTCGCCCGAGTAGGGAGTTGACGCTTACATCCAGAGCCGAAATGCTTGCAAGATTGCGTGCTTCCGATGTGGACGCGATGTCGGCGGACGACAGCGCTCGGTTGCCCGATGAAAGCCCGATCTGGTTTGCCTGGCCACGCACGGCATTGTTATTGAGATAGCCGCTCACGTTGGCGCTGAGAGTGCCGCCTGCCTCGATGGTTCCAAAAACGGCGTCGTAAGTGCGCGAGGATGTGTCAGACTCTGTTGTCGTCCAATACCGCGTTTTGCGATCAACGCAGACACCAAGAATTCGTCGTGCACAATAGCGCTGGGAATGCTGCGTAACGGCCGTGGTCTCAATGGTTTCGATAAGATCACGACCTTCGTTCATGATCGAAGCGGCTGTAATTGAGATATCGCCATTGGCGGCAATCTGGCTGTAACTGTTGGTCAGCGCTCCCGTGTCGATGGTGATATCACCACCGGCCAGTAGCTGTGAGGCTGGACCATTGGCGGTCGCCGTCTCGCGTTTGGTCACGACGGTGGTGGTCGTGTCGCCGGATTGGGTGGTTTCGGTCGAGGTATCGACGGTCGCGGTCAGACCATCGCGACGGTTGGTCAGCGAGGCGACGTTGAGCACCATATCGCCGGCCACGGCTTCAATCGTACCGGACCTGTTGTCGAGCGCACCAGCGCGACCACTGCTCAATCCCTTGATCGTCAGGTCTGTTTCAGCGAGCACATCGGCATTGACATTGGTGAAGCTGCCGTCAAGCCGGTAGGTCGAGGACGTGCCTGAATAGAGAAGCCCAGTATTGGTAAGACTGCCTGCAAGTTCAGCAAGCAGGAAGCCGCCCGCAGAACCGATGCTGCCCGCATTGTCGAGTGAGGCTGCGCGCAGGGAAAGCTGACTGCCGCCATTGACGACACCGCCCGCCAGAACCGACACACTTCCGGCGCTGCCGTTGTTGCGACCCGTAAGACTGAGTGCGCCGTTCGATCTGAGCTTGCCGGACAATGTGGTGTCGCCATCGACTGCAAGGCCGATGGCATCGCGGGCCGAGATGTCTCCCGCGTTCTGCAGGTTGCCGGAGAGCGCAACGCTCACGGACTGGTCATGCGCCGTCAGGTGTCCCTGGTTGACGAGGGTCGTGGCTTCGAGGCCGATGGTTCCGGCATTGATCGTGCCGCTGTTGGAGATGGTGCCGCTGGTCGTACGCAAAGAAAGCGCATCCTCGACCAGCATATCGCCGGAATTGCCGATAACGCCGCCAGCGGTAACGCTCGCATCCTTCATGCTTAGCAACGTACCGGCGTTGGAAAGACCGTTCTCCGTGGTAACATCGAGCGTGCCGCCCTGTGCGGCAATCGAGCCGTCATTGACAATCGTGCCTGCCGAGGCGCTGACACCACCGTCGGCTGCGACGAGGCCAGCCGAACTGTTGCGCAAGGTGCCAGCAGCGGTAAGCGTCACCTTGTCCGTCGAAACGACGCGACCCGAGTTTGCAATGTCCTGTGCCGATGACAGGACCGTGCCGCCATTGCCCGCGATCTCCCCGGAATGGTTCAGGTTTCCGTCCAGCGTCTCCAGTTTCGCCACCGACCTTGCGGCAAGGCTGGCGCTGGAGGTGAGCTGTGCCGCCTGTGCGAGCAACATACCGCCCGAGACATAGTGTCCATCATTCAGGCTGAGGTTTTGGGTGGATTTCACGGTCAGGTCGTTCCCGGCCGTGATCTGCCCGTTGCGCGCATCGATGCTGGACGCCTCGATCACGATATCCGAACGGGACCGGAGCGTATCCCGCCCCATATCGTCCGCCCGCGTCAGATCGAGCGCGCCGGCCCTGATCGTGAGCAGCCCGCCGGCAGCAAGCTGCCCCTTTCCGGCCTCCAGCGTCGAAGCCTCCACGCTGAGCGTGCCAGTGGTTGCCTGCTGTCCGGTGCTGTCGGTTCCCGATGCGGCAAGCGCATCGGTTCCAAGCGAGATCGCTCCACCTTTCAGTGCTACGTCGCCCCTGGCAATGACAAGAGCATGGTCCGCAAGCTCGACGGCGCTCAGGCCTTCCAGCGTAATCGCCTCATCGGAGAACAGCGTGCTTTCGATCCGCACGGTGTCTTTCTGCGAACGTGCCGTGATCGCCTGTTTCGCCTGCGCCTTGCCGAGCACCAGCCTGCCATCGGCAGTGAGTGTCATTGCCCCGGCATTGGCGGCCATCTGGCCTGCCATCCGGACGCCCGCGCCTTTATCGGTGGAGATGATCTTGATACTGCCCGCATACATGCCGCCGAGCAGAGAGGAATCGATAGCGATTGCCGGTTCGTCGCCATCCGAGGCAAGCGGCGTGACGAGACCCGACTGATAGGCGTAGGAGTTACGACCGGCGACCAGATTGAGTTCACCGCCGGCTCTGACCGGACCGTCGATGGCAATCTTACGTGAAACGATGTCGAAGATATTGACCGAGCCGAGGTCGGCACCATCAGCACCGATGCGGACGTCACCGCCATTCACTCGCAATCCGGAGAGAGAGCCGTCAGGTCCCAACTCCGGCGTGCCGGTCGACAACGTCACGCGTGGTGTATTGATAAACCCGCAGCCATCACAGGTGAGCCCATTCGGATTGGCGATCACGACGTTGGCAGCTCCGCCGTGAACCTCAACGGCCCCTTGCAGGAGCGAACGGCCGGAGCCGCTCACTTCATTGAGGATAACGCTGGCCGGACCGGAATCGCGCAGATTGCCATTGCCCTGAACGAGGCCGCCAAGCTGTGATCGCAGCAGGTCCTGATTGGAATTGTTCAGGATCGCGCCGTTTGGGCCGACATTGAAGTCGCTGTATTTGTTGTGGGAGAGGCCCGCCGCGTTCGGCGTGACGATATTTATGAGCGGTACGCCATTACCGCTTGCGCCGACACCCGGTTGATTGGCGGCATTGGCTGCCTGATCGGCCCGGATTTCCTGCGCCTGCACCATGAGCGGCTGCGTTGCAACAAGGATGCTGAGGATGAAGGCGAGAGATTTTCGCGCAAACAGGACAAGACGAGAGCCGTGCCGGGACGGCCGCAGATCGCCATTCTGCTTCACGCGTTTTCTGTTTCTTGCCATGTCATCACCTGTACACTGCAGACCACGACTGACGGGTGTTCCCCGCATTCTTAGAATGAAACCGACACCCGCGCCTGAACGAGACCCGAGGACGGTTTGACGTCGCCGGGCAGGTCGGGCATGGAGAGAATATCGGCATAGGACAGATCGAAATTGATCCGGCCGCCTCTATTGCGAATACCAATGGCAGCGCCGACGATATTGCCGCCGAGGCTGTTGCCGCGCCTGTCCGAAACGCTGTGTCCAAGATCAAGCGCGACATAGGGTTCAAGCCTTCCGATTGCCTCGACGGCTGCGGCATCATTCATTTGCGGCAGCAGAAATGACAACTCGTTGCGCATGAGGACAACCTTGTCGGCATAGAGAACCGCCTCGCGCACGCCGCGAACGGTCGAATAACCACCGAGCGACATTTGCTCGGAACCGAACAGAGGGTCAGGGGACCATTGCCCGGAAACATTGGTGCTGAGGATCATGGTGGATGAGCCGACATCCTGCGTCCGGAAATAACCGAGCGAGGCCGTCACCTTGTCGAACTGGCCTTGGGGCGAGCCATCCGGCGCGGTCGTATCGTCAAAGGCTCCGAGAATGTCGAGACCACGATGATAGCCGATGCTGGCGCTCGCCTGTCCGCCAAACAACTGGCGGGACTGGCCGAGCTCGAAGCTGGCGATTGACAGCACACGGCTGGAAACGTCGATGCGGCTGCCGAGCAGGAAGTTTTCCGTTTCCTTCCATGTCAGGCGGCCCGTCGCCCATGTCTTCGAGGTCTGATCCCTGTAAAGAATTCGCGAGATGTATGGCGAGAGCGATTTTGACCCACCAGACGTATCGATGGCGGAAAGCGGTCCTGCCAAGGACGAATGGTAATCGTTCCAGGAGCCGTTTACACCAACAGTCCAGTAGCCGTAGGGAATGGATAGCGAGCCGGTCAGCGTGTTGCTGTTGGGGCGCTCATTGCTGAAGAACAATGGATGATGATCCATCGAGCGCTGGTAGCCGAATTGCCACTCGTCATTGATGCCGAACAGATTGTCGAGACCAAAATCGGCGCGCGACTGATAGATGCCTGTGGCGATGCCGCCAAGATTGTCCGAGGACAGGCTTGCATGCCACGGGCGACCCTGCTCGACCTTGACGTCCAGCACTGAACCGCCCTGTTCCTTGCCGGACTGGAGCGCTATGGTCGCCTTGCTCGAGCGCAGACGGTTGATCTGGTCGAGGCCCTGTTCGATATCGCGCAGGTTGACCGGCTGTCCGGTCATGCCCGGAAACGCCGTCGCGATCCTGCCACTGGCAGACGCATTGCCGTCCAGCGTAATCCCTTCGAGACGCCCTTCGATGACGGGAATATCAAGCGTCCCATCGGAGAGGTCCTGTGCAGGCAGATAGGCACGTGATGCGACATAGCCACGTTCGACATAAAGATATGTCACCGCTTCGAGCACATTGTTGAGTTCGGCGAGGCCGAGGCATTTTCCTTCAAAACGTGCTGCCGTGCGCCGTACTACATCCGCTGGAACGAGCGTTGCACCGATCACCGAAATGCTATTGATCGCCACGCAGGTTTCGCCGGGACCAGAGGTTGTTACCTCCGGCGGCCTGACTGCTTGCCCGCCTGGCGCTCGCGTCGTCTTGCGGAGTGTCTGCGCTTCGCGAAGACGCTCCTGCTCAGCCTGCAAGCGGTCGATCTGGCCTGCCTGGCGTGCAGCATCATCACGGATGTTTTGTGCCAGAGCGGCGTCAGCAAGTGCAACGGAGAACAGGACGCCTGCGAAAACAGCGCTGAGGGTGCTACACGTCTTATGTCGTAAAACGGATGCCTTCAATTGCCAGCGCCCTCGGCACCGGAAACAGCCGGCGTCTCTCCGCTGGCCTGTCCCGCCGCAGGTACGGTTCCTGCCGACAGTGCGTCGAACGCCTTGGTGAAGCCCTTGAGCGAGAACGAGACCTTTACAGCCTGACCGCCCAGTAACCGGAAGAAGGTCGCTCCGTTCGACGCCTGTTTCATCTGGCTGATGAGGCTGTTGTCGAGCGGAATGATGACGAAGCAGCCAGCATGATTGCAGTTACGATAACGCACCAGTGAGGGCTTTGCGCTGCCTGCGCCAAAGCCGAAATCGGATGCGAGATGAACATCAAGCGGCGTCAGCGCCACGAGCGCCCAGTTCGCCTTGCCTGCCTTGTCGTTGGCGCGGGAAATGGCGAGGTTCAACACCTCTACAGGCTTGCCGCCCTGATCGACCATCAGTGGCTGGGCGATTTCGCAAGACGCTTTTTGTGGCACCTTGTGGTCAGCTCCAGCAGCAACGACACAACGCAATGTCCAGTCATCGAAGCGTTCCGTATGAACCTCCGTGGACGGCCGTTTTGCTGTATCCGATTGCGCAGCGGGTTCCTGGGCATGGACAGTCGACAGCGAGAGCAAAACGGCAGTAGCCGAAGCAGCCAGACTTCGCCTTTTCGACGCTAACGAATAGACCCGTAACAGACTGTTGCTAAACACCGACTCTGCGCAAAAATTCCGACTAAAAAAATGTACAGGCTGCGCAAATGTCATTCGGATCGCTTCTTCAATGCTCTATGGAATGCACCTTTGCCGTATCAAAAGATCAGCGTTTTTCCAAGGTGTGAATCAAAAATTAACGCCCGGAAGTTGAAAAATATCACTATTCTTCGTTTTTCGGATATTTCCGCACCATCGGTGATAGTGATCATTCCGCCTGTAACCCGCACGGGATAACCCAGAACTGTACGAACCCGCATCGACTTGCGAAAAGGTTTTGTATCCCGACTGTCGGATTCAATCGACAGAAGCATCGGACGTCTTATCGACGCAGACATGGATGAGGCGTGCACCAGGCTCGACGCGTCGCAGCCGCAGAATGCGTTAACGTTGTTTCAGTAAATCACCAAAAATATAACCACAGGGTGTGGCGACAGATTTCATTTCTGCTAAAGCGCGAAATGTCGGCGTCGCAAAACAGGGGGCGACGCCGACCGAATCCTTTCGGCTACCAGAAAGGTGCTGGAGGCAACGTTTTCTATCAATTGGAGAGGCAGTTACCGAAGATGAATTTCTTGCGTCGCATTTTTGGCGGAGTGCAGCCGTCCTACCTCATTCGATCCTATCTGATGGGTGCCGTCGTTTTTGCCCTGATGATGAGCATGCTGAGCGTTGAGGCTCAAACCGGGTCACCTGTCGCGTTGGTCGTATTTTCATTGGCGAGTACGTTGCTTTTTCCTTTCGCCAAGTTGGTTTGGGATGAACTCCGCAACCTCGCCCTCGGGAACAACATTCTTTTTATGAATGCGATCGTCCTGTTCATGCTCAAGTTGCTCGTAAACCTCCTCCCTGTGTCCGAGGCCCGCGTCGGCATAGGCCGATATCTGACCTTTTATAATAGCCGACGCCCACATTCATCCCTTGACCGGCGGACGCCGGATCAAGCCTACTTCAACGCGCTGGCACCAATGATGGTGGCGGCATAATCGAGGCGGAAATCCACTTAACGAAACGCCCCAAACTGTTCAAACAAACCGAACCACCTCTGTGCGTCCCTCGCCGTATTGAGAAGTGAGCAGAAAAGTAAGACATAGCTTAGCGTATCGGCCGCGATTTCCGTCGCGGCAATCCACTTAGCCGTAAAAGATGTTTTCGGATTAACTGAAGTCGAAGCGCGACAACAGTTGTAGCTAGTCACATTCGCCGATTTTTGCGCCCTTGAAAACATTGGCAGTTCGTCGGCCTGGCGTCAGCACGGTCGAACTTCGTCGTCACATTCGCTGCTCCTGCGGACGTCCTTTCTCACATTCGATTATCTTGATGGCCGCGCCGAGCGAGATATCAATATACGCTGCAAATTTTCTGTGCGATCCACGATTAGCGAAAGGATGCACGGCCATTCAGTTTGCCTTTACATTCGCAAACTAAGTTCCCTCGTGTTCAACGAGGACTTTTTCATGCAGCTCCAGGAACTGCTCCAGCTAGACGAAGAAATAAAAGAGGACATCAAGCGTTTGGGGTTCCGGCTCAAGCGCCAAAATCCACCGAGAACAGTTGCGTTCAACTGTTTAGCCGTCTCAGTCGGATTGGCGGAGCAACTCGAGTTCGCTATCCATGTTGCGTTCGACCACTATGCCGACCAAAGGATTATAATTCACATCGGAAATCTGGGCAAAGAGGACTGCGTTGGTGCGGAGGATGGGGAGGACGACGGTTGGCTTTGGAAAGATCGCACCATCGAGAATCTCGCTGCTGATCTGCCGTACCTCGCGGCCACCGAAGGTTTGGGATATCATGCGTGGTTATCATTCGCGGGGTCTATCATCGATCCCACCATTCGATATTCGATCCCCTCGGATGAGCCGAATTCTAACTCCGTTCCGCTATACATTTCTCGCGATGGAACTTTCCATCCCCCAGGGCTACGACCGCGCTACAAGAGCTTGAGGGAATTTACATTCACTGATTTTGACGAGATTCGATTGCTGCCGTTGCCATGAAAAAAGGCGCGGCGCTTTTCAGCCGTGTCCAACATTGGGTGTTTCGTAAGGTCAACGGGTTGCGCATCGATCAGTCGAAGTGGCGGCTTCACCAAAGGCAAGAAACCGTCGGACGTCCGAGAGTCAGAACTTGAATCGGTTTTTCGCATATCGTTACCCGAGAACTGTTGTACTAGAATTCGTCCGGGCGGCACGTGTGTCAACCCGCAAGTGGTGATCCACCGTTAGCCCCAACCACCGCGAATGTCGGTACGCCGACACTCGGGACATGCAACGGCCGATACTCGTCTGTCCTCGCGCTTCGCCTCCTGTCGCTCTGCAGGAGTCAGAACTTCAACCTCGAAGCGATGTCCGCAATTCAAGCACTGGAAGCGTTTGAGTTCAGTCATATTCGATCCCCGCGTGTCCGATGAATTCGAGCCAAAGGGCTTCCGCAGCCTGTTGAGCGTCATACTTGCTGTTGTCACGTCCCATAAGGCCACCAAAGCCTAAGGTCAGGTACATATTGTAGTCATCGGCATTGACGCGGATCGAACCGTTCGACGTGTTAGTGCCGGCATGGGCTTCGAACACGTAATTGATGTCCCCGAAATGGTGCCTGCTGCCTTTGCTGTTGTGAACGGTAATGTGTGCTTCCCGGCCACCTTTTATGCCCCGGTTCACGACGGTGCAGGTAAAGGAGCTATCACTCATCCTGTGGAACTTGGCTTTCAGGTCGTCAATTCCGCTGAGTTCATCGCACGAGCTCTTGAAGTAGTCGCGGATAACCTCATAGGCTTGATCAATAAACTCTCCTCGCTGAATTGAATCGAATTCTTGCTTGATTTTGATCCGACGGCCTGACGTCACCGCGGCCGACGGTCCCGTGCCGACCGGAACGGTATCCGTTTTACCCGTAGAAACCAGCCGACGGATGCCGGAAACAACGTCAAGATAGGCGACGTTCGCGTTGGTCCATTCGGATATCGGCTTGCCGTCCTTAGGCAAAGCCATGAATTGTCGAAAGGGGGAAGAAAGCCAGTCGCACGGCTCGACGATCACCGGAACGATATGGAGCTTACCGTTCTCGAAAAGTCGGAGCGCCTCCTCGAATTCCTTTTCGTAGCAGTAGTTGGAAGCGATGTAATCGGGACTGACCAGAGCGATGAACAGATCGCTCGATCGCAAGGCGTCCATCACCGCTTTGTCCAGCTTCGCACCTGCAACGATTTGGTGATCGGTCCAGGTTTCAACGGAGCCTTCACGCTGAAGAAGCGACATATGCTTATGCAGCCTGTCGAGATACTTCTCATCAGCGTGCGAATAGGAGATAAACGCGCTTAATGCCAAGGTACACCTCAGTAGTGAGTCGAAACCGAAGACCACACTAAGCCTCCGCACATTCACCACCAAGTAGTATCACTCCCCTTCCACACGTATTTCCAGAGCCCGACGTCATTTTAAGAACCTGCTGCTAAGGCAAAGGCACCCCACGTCCCTGATTCAGAGACGCCGGTGGCTCGGACAGGACCTTCGTTTGCCGAGAAGGCACAAACTGTGGCCGTTCATCTGAACAACGAGATTCACGGTATCTAGGTCACCGTTACCCAGGACAGGCCGCTTGTGTTTACGGTCCGAACTACCGGAAGCATCAAGTTAAAGGTCCAGCTTCTATTCGGGGGACCTGATCGCGGACATTGATGAGGTGTTTGTCGAACCCGATCTACGCAGATAAGGCCGATGCCGGCGTTTCACGCAGGAACTCTGTCGCTCGCTTCACCTAATCAGCTTCAACAAAATGACGCTGTACGCTGTTCACGATGGGCGCGTAACTTGGGGGGCTTTTGGCTTTCGCCCAACCCGTGGCGCGTGGAAAACACATAAAGAGAAAATTGAGAAGAGCTTTCGAGCGCATCAACAAGAATTTCCGCCGGAGATTGCACAAGATATCAGCGATTTGATCTCGGCTAACCAGATCAGTGTTTTCCCGCTAATAGCCAACATCGCAGTCGACAATCAGTTGTTGCCAGAAGAATTGTCGACCAGAATTCTTGGTAGTCTAAAAGGGTGGCATGGAGAATTCGATGATGGTTCGTTCGTGCTGAAAAGCGCTGTCGCCGATCTTATGCCTTATTCGTTGGCGTAGTGAAATGTATAAATCTCAGAAATCATATGTAATATGAGTATAAGTGAATGTTATCTTAGGTTTCTGAGTGCAAATGTTGATTTATTCGCCATTGTAGACATAATGTGCTTAAAAATATATACTAAAAATCCAAAGCGTGCGGTATTGTCGCTGTTTTGCTCGGTTTTTTTGAAATTTTACTAAATAAAATCAAATTATACTCAGGTCACTTCGGTGACTCCCGGTCAGAATGCGTGACTCCTTACATATAATTTTCCAGACGCCTCTTGCCTGCGATAATTTACGGGTATATACCCGAGACAAATGCCAAACGATAGCTGCCACTGCATTCTGTTGCGCAAAGCATCCCGCAAGGTTTCGTCCTATTATGACGAGGCGCTGGCGCCGCTTGGCGTGAATATCGGCCAGTTCAGCCTGTTGCGGAACATCAACCGCACGGCCCCTGTTTCGCTGACCGACCTTGCCGTGCGGGTGGAATTGGATCGCTCCACCGTCGGCCGCAATGCCAGGGTGCTGGCCCGCATGGGGTTGGTCGCCATCGGTCACGGTAAGGACCAGCGAGAGGCGATGCTGACCGTGACGGAGGAGGGGCAGGCGATCCTGAAGACGGGCGCACCGCTCTGGGACGGCGTGCAGGACGAAATCGAGGCCCGGCTGGGCCCGGAAAAGACCGCACAATTGCAGGAACTGCTCGCAGCCCTGTAATTTTTTGATCATGAAGCGGGTATATGCCCGTAAGACTCGGCCGAAGGCCATGGAAAGGGACCTTGAACATGCTCTCCACACGCCTTGCCAGCTGGATGGCCGGCAGAAACCTGCATTACGGTTGGGTCGTTGCGCTCACCACCTTTCTGACCATGCTGGCCACCGCCGGTGCAATGGGATCTGCGGGGGTGATGATCCAGCCGCTGCACCAGGAATTCGGCTGGGATATCGCCGATATTTCCTCCGCCATGGCGGTGCGGCTGGTGCTTTTTGGTCTTCTCGGGCCTTTCGCCGCCGCCTTCATGAACCATTTCGGCATCCGGCAGGTGGTATCGACGGCGCTCGCCCTGATCATGGGTGGCATCGTCGCATCCTTTTTCATGACGCAGGTCTGGCAATTGCTGCTTCTCTGGGGTGTGGTGATCGGTGTGGGCACCGGCATGACCGCACTGGTGCTGGGTGCGACGGTGGCGTCACGCTGGTTTTCCAAACGCCGGGGCCTCGTGATCGGCCTGATGACGGCCAGCAACGCCACGGGTCAGCTGGTGTTTCTGCCGCTGCTGGCGGCACTGACCGAGGCCTATGGCTGGCGGACGGCCCTGACGCTCTCCGTTGCGGTGATTGCAACCGCCATGGTCCTCGTTCTGCTTCTGATGAGCGACCACCCTGCCGATGTCGGCCTGCCGGCTTATGGCGAAACGGCGGTGGTAAAACCGCCGAAGCAGGACCACAATCTTCTCGCCACGCTGGCCTCACCGCTGGTGACGCTGAAAAGCGTGTCCGGGAACCCTGTCTTCTGGGTCCTGTTCGGTACATTCTTCGTCTGTGGTCTTTCGACCAATGGCCTGATCCAGACCCACTGGATTTCGATCTGCGGTGATTTCGGCATGGCCGCGGTCACGGCGGCGGGCACGCTGGCGGTGATCGGCATTTTCGATTTCTTCGGTACGATCTTCGCCGGCTGGCTTTCCGACCGTTTCGACAACCGGTTCCTGCTGTTCTGGTTTTACGGTCTGCGTGGCCTCTCGCTGATTTATCTCTCCTTCTCCGGTTTCAGCTTCGTCGAGCTTTCGGTCTTCGCCGTCTTCTACGGGCTGGACTGGGTGGCGACCGTGCCGCCGACGGTGAAGTTGGCCGCCGAAAATTTCGGCCGTGAAAAAGCGGGTCTGGTTTTCGGCTGGGTCTTTGCCGGCCACCAGCTGGGGGCCGCCACCGCCGCTTTCGGCGCCGGCTTCTTCAAGAGCGATTTCGATACCTATATGCCCGCACTGCAGATTGCCGGCCTGATGTGCATGATCGCGGCTTTCTCGGTGCTGCTTCTCAGGAAGCCCGGTTCCTCCGCCCTGACGCCGCAGGCGGCCTGAGGGTAAAAGAGGGCGCCAGACCGGCGCCCTCCCGCTTTTCGGGTGTATGAAGCAGGCTTCACAGGACAACGCCTGTTGCGCAACTGTCACAGTTCCGCTTGCTTCTTTGGCCTGACGAGCGATCGTCGTTCCCATTTGATCCATCTCAATCGGCCCGCCCCGTCCATCGCCATAGTGGCTGCGATCCGGTGCGGCAGGCGAAGAGTCGCCGGCCCGCCGTCATCAGCCGGTTCGGGGTTTGCCCGGCTGTACTGCGCTATAGGAGAGATGGAATGACGAAGATGAACAGCAAGACCGCCCTGCTGGCCAGCGTTGCGGCAATGATGATGGCAAACGGCGTGGCGGCCGCCGATCTGGCCCCGGCAGCACCGGCCCCCACCGCCGAAGAAGCGATTGCGGCGGCAAGCCCATGGATGCTGCGCGTGCGCGGCCTCGGCGTCATCACCAATGACAGCGGCAGCGTCGATGGCGTTCCGGGTGCGGGCCTGTCCTATTCGGATACCGTGATCCCCGAACTCGATATCAGCTATTTCTTCACGCCGAATTTTGCCGCCGAACTCATCCTCGGCACCACCTATGCCAAGATCAACGGTGAGGGTGTACTGGCCGGCACGCCGGTCGGCAAGACATGGCTGCTGCCGCCGACACTGACGCTGCAATATCACTTCACCGATTTCGGCGCCTTCAAGCCCTATGTCGGTGCAGGCGTGAACTATTCGTTGTTTTACAACCAGTCGGAAAAGCCCGGCTTCAGCAACCTCGATGTCAAGAACAAGCTCGGTGCTGCCGTGCAGGTCGGTTTCGACTATATGCTCGACGAGCATTGGGGCGTGAACTTTGATGTGAAGAAAATCTTCCTCAAGACCGACTGGACGGCGGAACTCGGCGGTACGCCGATTAGCGGCAAGGCCAAGCTCGATCCCTGGCTGATCGGCGCGGGTATCACCTATCGCTTCTGACCCCGGATAGGCCTGAGCCCCACCTTTGACGGGCGGTGCTTTCTGAGTTATACGGACGGCCACGGGCAGAGAGCCCCGGCCGTCCGCAGGCATTTTGCCCCTGGTGAAGCTCTTTTCCTGATAACGGTCATCACCATGTTTTGCATGTCGTCGATGGCAACGCGGACACCCTTCGGAAAATTCGGCATGTCAATGTTGGAGAACCGTTATGAACGTGTCCAAACCGCTTCCGGCACTTGAGGGGCTGAAGGAGCAGGTAAAACGCCTGCGGGCCGCCCTTGAAGGGCAGGGGCAGACAGTTACCCACTCAAAAGCTCTGGAACTTATCGCCGCCCAATATGGCTTCCGCGACTGGAACACCCTGCACGCGGCCGCCGGCAATCGCCCCGCCTTCAATCCCTATCTGCTGGGTTCAAGGGTGGAAGGCTTCTACCTCGGCCAGCCTTTCGTCGCCTCTGTGCTCGGCGTCCAGGCGCTCGGCGGTGACCCGGAACGCTACCGGCTCACTCTCCATCTCGACGACCCCGTCGATGTCGTGACCTTCGAGAGCTTCTCCGCCTTCCGGCAGCGCGTCCACTGCAATATTGACGCATCCGGCCGCACGGTGGAGAAAACCTCCAACGGCCGGCCGCAGGTGGAGCTGGTGTGGTAAAATAGCCGGGTAAAGTTTCCGAAGCGAAAGGACACCCGCCGAAGGGCGGGTGTCGATCATAGCTACGGCGTCTTAGATGCGCTTGCCCGCCGCATCGAACAGGTGGAAATCCTTTGCCTGCGCGGCGATCTTCAGCATCTCGCCTATGCGCAGTTGGGAACGGCCGGGCACGCGGAAGACGATGGTGGTGCCGTCTGTAAACGAGCCGTGCACATAGCTTTCCGCGCCCACCAGTTCCACGGCGTCCACCTGTACCGTGCCGGTGAAGGCGGCATCGGCGGGTTCGGCTTCCGCCAGCGTGATGTCTTCCGGGCGGATGCCGAGCGTGGCGGCGGTCTGCGGCAATGCGGCAGCGCCGTTCACCGACCAGCCGGCCGGGCCATTGGACGAGGCTGCACCATGGGCGAGAAGGTTCATGGAGGGCGAGCCGATGAAGGTGGCGACGAAGGTGGTGGCCGGTTTTTCGTAGAGCTCGATCGGCGTGCCCATCTGCTCGATGCGGCCCGCATTCAGCACCACCAGCCGGTCGGCCAGCGTCATGGCCTCCATCTGGTCATGGGTGACATAAACGCTTGTCGTGGCGAGCGAACGTTGTAGGCGGCGGATTTCGACGCGCATCTGCACGCGCAGCTTGGCATCGAGGTTGGAGAGCGGCTCGTCGAACAGGAAGGCTGCCGGCTTGCGCACGATGGCGCGGCCCATGGCCACCCGCTGGCGCTGGCCGCCGGAAAGCTGGCGTGGCTTGCGCTCCAGGAACTGCTCGATTTCCAGCGCCTTGGCCGCCTCGGTAATGCGCCGGTCGATCTCCTCCTTCGGCGTGTTGCGGTTCTTCAGGCCATAGGCAAGGTTCTGCCGCACCGTCATATGCGGATAAAGCGCATAGTTCTGGAACACCATGGCGATGTCGCGGTCAGAGGGCTCGAGATCGTTGACGACACGGTCACCGATGATGATCTGGCCGCCGGAAATGCCTTCCAGGCCGGCGATCATGCGCAGCAGGGTGGATTTTCCGCAGCCGGAGGGGCCGACGAGCACGATCATCTCGCCGTCGGCGATCTCCATCGATACGCCCTTGATGGCGTCGACATTACCGCCGTAAACCTTGCGGACGTCTTTCAGCGCAATTTTTGCCATTACTTCTCGGTCTCCACCAAACCTTTGACGAACCAGCGCTGCATCAGCACCACAACGATAATAGGGGGGATGATGGCGAGGATCGCCGTCACCATCACATAATTCCAGGGCGTCGAAGCGTCGGTGAAATCCACCATGCGCTTGAGGCCGATGATGATCGTGTTCATCTTGGCATCGTTGGTCACGAGCAGCGGCCAGAGATATTGGGTCCAGCCATAGATGAACAGGATCACGAAAAGAGCGGCGATATTGGTTCTCGACAGCGGCAGCAGAATATCGCGCATGAAGCGGAACGGGCCGGCATTGTCGATACGCGCCGCCTCGACCAGTTCACCGGGAATGGTCAGGAAGAACTGCCGGAACAGGAACGTCGCCGTTGCAGACGCCATCAGCGGCAGTGTCAGGCCGGCATAGGTGTCAATCAGCCCAAGATCGACGATGACCTTGTAGGTGGGCAGGATACGCACTTCCACCGGCAGCATGAGCGTGATGAAGATCATCCAGAAAAAGCCCATGCGGAAGGGGAAGCGGAAAAACACGATGGCGAAGGCTGACAGGAACGAAATGACGATCTTGCCGATGGCGATGGCGAGCGCCACGACGAAGCTGTTGAACAGCAGCCGCTCGAGGCTGACGCCGACCACTCTTTCGACACCGCCGGCCATGGCCTCGGTGTAATTCGCGCTGAGATGATCGCCGGGCAGCAGCGACATGGGCGGGCGGATGATGTCATTCGACGTCATGGATGAGGCGATGAAGGTGTAATAGATCGGGAAGGCCACGATGATGATGCCGAGAACCAGCATCAGATGGGCGATCACGCGGGCAATGGGACGATTTTCAATCATCGGTGATCCTCAGCCGTAATGCACGCGCTTCTCGACGAAGCGGAACTGGAAGGCGGTCAGCGCAATGACGATCACCATCAGGATCACGGACTGCGCGGCGGAAGAGCCGAGGTTCAGGTTCACGAAGCCATCATTATAGACCTTGTAGACCAGCGTTTCCGTCGCCTTGGCGGGGCCGCCGCCGGTGACGGCATGGATGATGCCGAAGGTATCGAAGAAGGCGTAAACCGTGTTGACGACCAGCAGGAAGAAAGTTGTCGGCGCCAGCAGCGGGAAAACGATGGTCCAGAAGCGCCGCGAACCGCGCGCACCATCAATGGAAGCCGCTTCCAGCAATGATTTCGGAATTGCCTGTAAACCCGCGACAAAAAACAGGAAATTATAGCTGATCTGTTTCCACGCAGCGGCGGCGACGACCAGCAGCATGGCCTGATTGCCATCAAGCAGCGGGTCCCACATGATGCCGTTGCGGCGCAGGATATAGGAGAAGGTGCCCATGGCAGGGTTGAACATGAACAGCCACAACATGCCGGCGACAGCAGGCGCCACGGCATAGGGCATGATCATCATGGTGCGGTAAAAGCCCTTGCCGCGCACCACGCGGTCGGCAGCCGTTGCCAGAAGCAGTGCCAGCCCCATGGAAACGAGTGCGGTGAGCACGCTGAAAATGACCGTGACCTTCAGCGAGTTCAGATAGCTTTCATCAGAAAGGACCGCGGAAAAATTGGCCAGCCCGACGAAATTGCTGCTCAGCCCGAAGGCGTCCTCGCGCATGGTCGACTGGTAGAGCGCCTGGCTTGCAGGCCAGAAGAAAAAGATCACTGTCAGGATGATCTGCGGGGCGACCAGCAGATAGGGCAGGATCTTGTTGGGGAATACGACGCTTTGCACGGCGATCTCCTGATGAGATGGAAGTGCCGCCCGCACCGGATAAGGATGCGGGCGGGGCAGGGATCGTTTAGTTGCCGATGGCCTGCTTGATGGCCGCATCACCGCGCGTGACAATCTTGTCGAGCGCCGTTTTCGCATCCTGCTTGCCGGCCAGCATTGCCTCATACTCTTCGTTCATGATGTCGCGCACCTGCGGCAGGTTCACGAGGCGTACGCCCTTGGAGTTTTCTGTCGGCGGCTTGCCCATCATCTGCAGCAGCGGCGTTTCGCGGGCGGGGTTCTTGTCGTAGAAACCGGATTTCTTGGTTTCCTCATAGGCCGCGATCGTCACCGGCATATAGCCGGAGACCTGATGCAGGCGAGACTGGATCTTGGTCTGCGAGAGGAAATGAAAGAATTCGGCAACACCCTTATATTCGGCGTCGCTCTTGCCGCCGAACACCCAGAGGCTGGCGCCGCCGGGAATGGTGTTCTGCGGACCATGGCCTTCATAATAGGGCAGCTGGCCGATGCCGTAATTCATGCCGGTCTTGACGATATCGCCGAGACCACCGGAAGATTCGGTGAGAATGCCGCATTCGCCGGACATGAACAGCTGCTTGGCTTCCGAGGTGCGGCCGCCGTAACGGAAGGTGCCGTCCTTGGCGAGATCGGCAATCGCCTGGAAATGCTCGACGAACAGCGGCGCATTGACCGCAAGCTTCACATCCGTACCACCAAGTCCGTTTTCATTGCTGCCATAGGACACGTTGTTCCAGGCGGCGAAGTTTTCGGTCTGGATCCAGGTGAGCCAGGTGGAGGTGAAACCGCATTGGGCGGCACCGCTGGTCTTGATCTTCTTGGCTGCTTCGAAAACTTCCGGCCAGGTCTTCGGCGGGTTGGCGGCGTCGAGGCCGGCCTTCTGGAAGACGTCCTTGTTGTAATAGAGGATTGGCGAGGACGAATTATAGGGGAAGGACAGCATGGTGCCGTCGGGCTTGGAATAATAGGCGACGATGCCGGCCAGATATTCATCCTTGTTGAAGGTGTAACCACCTTCCTTCAGCACGTCCGCCACCGGCTTGATGGCGCCGGCGGCGCCCATCATCACGCCGGAACCGGCGTCGAAGACCTGAATGATGGCGGGCGGCTGCTTGGCGCGGAAGGCGGCAATGCCGGCATTCAGGGTTTCAGGATAGGTGCCCTTGAACACGGGCGTGATCTTGTAGTCTTTCTGGCTGTCGTTGAACTCTTTCGCAAGCGTGTCCACGACCTCGTTATTGGCGCCGGTCATGGCGTGCCACCACTGGATTTCCGTCGCAGCGAAAGCATTCGATGTGACAAAAAACGAAAGCGCGGATGCCGCAGCAAGGCGGTAGCTGAGTTTTTTCAAGGTCATTCCTCCCGTTTTAAAAACAGTAAAAGATACAGCCCCTTATTGCAGCCTATCCTCCTCGATCAGGCTGCGGGCGATCTTTTCTGTATTAGCATTGCCGATTAAAAGCGAACTCTAACGAAAATGCAATAGAGCGTGGAACGAATAAAACGAAAGTGAATGGAATGATTTTATTATTCCATTTTCGGGGCGTTCCGGTTTTTTCGTGTGTTCGTCGGTATGACTTGATGAGGGAAGGTTATGCGGACGAACACCGTTATGGCAGTGCCATGTATATGTGGAATGCATAAACGCTATTGATATGTTATTACATTACATTTTAAAGTGCGGTGAATTTAAAAAATCTCAAGGTGCAGATGTGTTTGGAATGACGCGAAAGAAGGTGGTTGAACGCAAAGAGGGTATGGCAGACCAGACACCTGTTAAGACGGTGCCCGTCACCTTGCTCACCGGCTTTCTCGGTGCCGGCAAGACCACCTTGTTGAACGAGCTTCTGGCCGAGCCTGCCATGGGCGATGCGGCGGTCATCGTCAATGAATTCGGCTCGGTCCCTATCGATCACGGTCTGGTTCGAACGGGTTCGGAGCGTTATTTCCAGACCACGACGGGCTGCATCTGCTGTACCGCCACCAGCGATATCCGCACCTCGCTATACGAGTTGCATCAGGCTTTTCTCGAAGGTGTGACGCCGGGAATATCGCGTGTCGTCATCGAGACCACCGGTCTTGCCGATCCCGCACCTATTATCAACAGCCTGATTGCCGGCGGCACGCCGGCGCTTGGTCTGCGCGACCATATCGTTGCCCGGCACTTTCATCTTTCGGGCGTGGTCACAGTTTTTGATGTCATCTCGGGCCGGGCGATGCTCGACAGTTTCGTTGAGGGCTGGAAACAGCTGGCCTTTGCGGACCATATCGCCCTCACCAAAACCGATCTTACCGATGCGGCGGCAATCGATCACGAGAGCCTCACCGATCTCAACCCCGCCGCCCGCCTGCATGACCGCAATGCGGCCGGTTTCGATCTCATGTCGCTTTTTGCAACGAAGAACTATTCGCTGCGCGGCAAGACGGATGACGTGCCGGGATGGCTGGCGGCCGACAGGCTGGGTCTCCATGCCGGTCATGATCACGATATCGACCGCCATGGCGCCGGGGTGGAGGCCTTCGATCTCACCTTCGAGGGCGCGCTCGATCCGCAGGCGATCGTCACCTTTCTCGAACTTGTTACCAGCAACGTGCATTCCGGCCTGCTGCGGCTCAAGGGAATTTTCGGCGCGACTGACGACCCGGCGCGGCCGGTTGTCGCCCATGCCGTGCAGCACCGGCTTTATCCCTTGACCCGGCTGGATGGCTGGCCGGATGGAGACCGTTCAACACGCATCGTCATGATCGGCATGGATATGCCGCAGCAGCCGATCCGCGATCTCTTCAACACATTGGCCGCGCAGGCGGGGCGAAAGGGCAGGGCATGAACAACCCGCTTGCACGCAACGGTTCCGCGATCATCTCGAAAGCCCGCCTTCTGAAACAGTGGTCGCGCGACTTGCTGCATCTTCGTGCCGAAGACATCGTCACCGTCAGCGAGCTTTCCTGTGCGCTGCCGGATTGCCCGCCGCGGGAAACGGTGATCGTCGTCCTGTCCGCCTCTGGCGATATCAGGCAGATATCCATCCACAAGGCGTTGCTGGAGGTGGATCATGACGATATCGTGTGCGCCATCGCTGCGAATTCCGCTTGAGATGCTGTTTCCGAACCTTAGAGACGCTTGACCGTCGCTGCCCTCATCCGCCACTTCAGTGGACGGTAGGATTCGGATGATGAAGGGCAGGCAATGGCCGATCTGGCGGTATATGCGGGTTTGTTTCTGACGGCGTTCATCGCGGCGACCATCCTGCCCATGCAGTCGGAAGCGGCGCTTGCCGGTCTCATCCTTCTGAAATCCCAGCCTGTCTGGCTGCTGGTCGCGGTAGCCAGCGTTGGCAATGTCGCCGGCTCATTCGCCAACTGGCTGCTCGGCCGTGGCATCGAGCGTTTCCGCCATGAACGCTGGTTTCCCGTCGGGGAGGCTGCGCTGCAACGGGCACAGAACTGGTACAGGCGTTACGGCAAATGGTCGCTTCTTCTCAGCTGGGCGCCGCTGATCGGTGACCCGCTGACAGTTGCAGCCGGGATCATGAAGGAACCGCTTCCGGTGTTTCTGCTGCTGGTCACCATTGCCAAGGTCGGAAGATACGTCGTGCTGGCGCTGGTGACGCTGAATTTTCTTTGAGTTTCCCGTTTCTTCTCCCCGCCGGGGAGAAGATGGCCCGAAGGGTCAGATGAGGGGGCAAGCTCTCCGTATATCTCTACCGTCACCCCCTCAACCCGCTGCCGCGACCTTCTCCCCGGCGGGGAGAAGGCGAAAACCGCTGGCGCTCATCCAGACCAAGGGCGGTGAGGACAATCAGGCCGCTTGTCGGTCCCAGCTGGCAAAGGGGTCCGGCAGATGCCGCCAGGCATCCGGCGTGAAGGCTTCGGTGTCGATCAGGCACGCGTCCAGCTGCGCCCGGATGCGGGCCTCGCTCATCGGGTCGGAACCGATGAAGACGATTTCCTGCCGACGGTCGCCGAAGACCGGGTCGAGATGGGGCTGCATCATATCGAGGAACTGCTTTTCGCGCGGCCATTGCTCCCTCGGCACGGCGGACCACCAGAGGCCCATTTTGCCGGTGCGGACCAGGGCGCCCGCCTGGCTGATCTCACCGACATAACGCGGCCGTGTCGCCAGCCAGAAGAAACCCTTGGCGCGCACCACCCCCGGCCAGGCACGATCGATGAAACGCTGGAACAGCACGGGGTCAAATGGCTTTTTGGCGCGGTAAACGAAGGAGCGGATGCCATATTCCTCGGTTTCGGGAATGTGGTCCTTAAAGCCGTGCAACTCCTTGAACCACAGCGGGTGTTCTTCGGCTCTGGCGAAATCGAAGCGGCCGGTGCCAAGCACCTCCTTCAGTTCCACCTTGCCGAAATCGGCCTCGATGAGTTTTGCATCCGGGTTCAGCCCGACGATGATCTTGCGGGCCGCATCCCGTTCCTCCGGCGTGGCGGAGCCGATCTTGTTGAGGACGACCACGTCGGCAAATTCGATCTGTTCGACCAGAAGGTCGACGATGGTGCGGTTGTCGCCATCGCCTGCCGTTTCGCCCCGGTCGGCCAGAAAATCGGACGAGCCGTAGTCCTTGAGAAGATTGGCGGCATCCACCACCGTCACCATCGTATCCAGCCGCGCGACATCCGACAGGCTGCGGCCATTCTCATCGCGGAAATCGAAGGTAGCGGCCACAGGGAGCGGCTCGGCGATGCCGGTGGATTCAATCAGCAGATAATCGAAACGACCCTGTTCGGCGAGCGCGCGCACCTCGGTCAGAAGGTCGTCGCGCAAGGTGCAACAGATGCAGCCATTGGTCATTTCCACCAGCTGTTCCTCGGTGCGGGAAAGATTGGCGCCGCCATCGCGCACCAGCGCCGCATCAATATTGATCTCGCTCATATCGTTGACGATCAGCGCCACGCGCAGCCCATCGCGGTTGGCGAGAATGTGGTTGAGAAGCGTAGTCTTGCCGGCGCCGAGAAAGCCGGAAAGCACGGTGACAGGTAGTTTTTTCAACATGGGACCTCGTTTTATCAGCAAGGCAGCGTGGGCTTCACAGCGGCCACGGCGAGCGGTTTGGAAACGACGGCTAACAGCCATTTCGTTCTCTCACTGTTACGTAATAACATTACATCAATGTTGTATGTCAACCCGGTGTGGAAAAAATGCAGAGGCCGGGCAAGGCCAACTTTCCAATAGTTAATGTTATTTCATTACATATTCGTTTGACGAATGTAATAACATTACATATCAAGGGGCCAATGAATGAAATCCTGCCCCGGAGGGATCGATGAGCGATCCGTGCCTCACCTTCACCAATCTAACGCTTGGATATGCCGGCCGCGCGGCCGTGCACCATCTGGATGGCGCTATTGCCAGGGGATCGCTGACTGCGGTGGTCGGCGCCAATGGCTCGGGAAAATCGACGCTGATGAAGGGCATTG
The DNA here is from genome assembly GCF_005221325.1 of Agrobacterium tumefaciens. Lineage (NCBI taxonomy): Bacteria > Pseudomonadati > Pseudomonadota > Alphaproteobacteria > Hyphomicrobiales > Rhizobiaceae > Agrobacterium > Agrobacterium tumefaciens. Next base: position 2,037,210 of record NZ_CP039889.1, read on the forward strand.
CCGGCATTTTAGAGCCCCTTGGCGGTGAATGCCGGATCAGTTCAGGCATTTCCGTCGCTTATCTGCCGCAGCAGTCGGAACTCGACCGGTCGTTCCCTGCTCAGGTGCGTGATCTCGTTGCTCTCGGTCTATGGCCGAAACGCGGCCTGCTCGGTCGCTATCGTTCCGAGGACAAGGCGGCAATGGGCCGGGTGATGGAGGCGGTCGGGCTTTCCGGCTTTGAAAAGCGCAATATCGACTCGCTCTCCGGCGGCCAGATGCAGCGCGCTTTGTTTGCCCGCGCCATGTTGCAGGATGCGCAGCTTATCCTGCTGGATGAACCCTTCAACGCCGTCGATGAGCGCACGGTCACCGATCTTCTGGTGCTGATCAAGGCCTGGGTTGCGGAAGGGCGCACGGTTCTCGCCGTCCTGCATGACCATCAGCTGGTGCGGCAGCATTTTCCACAGACCCTGTTCCTTGCCCGCAGGCTGGTTGGACTGGGGGCTACAGCCGATGTTCTCAAGGCGGAAAACATGCAGCAGGCGCGGCATTTCCACGAGGCATGGGCGGAAAATGCGCCGTGGTGCGGGCCGGGCGATGCGCCGATGGCCGGTGTGCTCAATGCAGACCCACGAGCGGCATCATCCCATCCTCACGTCCACTCACACGCAAGTTCGAATGCCCATGGCTGAAATCTTCATCGAACCCTTCCTTCAATATGTCTTCATGCAGCGGGCCCTTGCCGGCGCGTTGATCCTCGCCATCAGCTGCGGGCCCGTCGGGGTGTTCTTGATGCTGCGCCGCATGAGCCTCACGGGCGACGCCATGGCGCACGCCATCCTGCCGGGCGCGGCGGTCGGATTTCTGTTTTACGGGCTGGAAATCCTGCCGATGACCATTGGCGGGCTGGTTGTCGGCCTTGTGGTGGCGCTCGGTGCCGGTGCGGTATCGCGTTTCACCGTCCAGAAGGAAGACGCTTCGCTTGCCGCCCTTTATCTGATTTCACTGGCGCTCGGTGTGCTGCTCGTCTCCTGGCGCGGCTCCAGCGTCGATCTCATGCATGTGCTGTTCGGCACGGTGCTGGCGCTGAACAACGAGGCGCTCGGCCTGATCGGCGGCATCTGCGCCGTGACGCTTCTGGTGATGATCACTTTCTGGCGGGCGCTTCTGGCGGAGTGCCTCGATCCTCTGTTCCTGCGCTCGGTCAGCAACTGGGGCAGCCCGGTGCATTTCCTCTTCCTCGCCATTGTCGTGCTCAATCTGGTTGGCGGTTTTCAGGCGCTTGGCACGCTGCTTTCGGTGGGCCTGATGATGCTGCCCGCCGCCGCCAGCCGCTTCTGGTCCAACCGTGTGGCACCCATGTGCTTCATCTCGATCGGTATCGGCATGGTCTCCTGCTTTGCGGGCCTCCTCCTGTCCTATCACGCGTCGCTGCCCTCAGGCCCGGCGATCATCCTTTCCGCGGGCGTCATCTACGCGCTCTCCATTCTCGTCGGCACGCGCGGCTTGCTCGGCGATCTTCTCGGTTCCGGCCGTCACAGAACGGCCTGAAAACAGTGTTCGAAAAAGGAGAACCTCTCATGTTCAAAACCTTCCGTCTTGCCACCTGCGCAAGCCTTCTTACCCTCTCGCCGGTCCTGATGGCGCAGGCTTCGGCTGCCGAACTCAAGGTCGTGGCCAGCTTCTCGATCATCGCCGATTTCGCCAAAAATGTCGGCGGCGACCGCGTCGAGATCACGACGCTCGTCGGGCCGGATGGCGACGCGCATGTCTATGAACCGCGCCCGGCCGACGCCGTCGCCGTCAGCAAGGCGGATGTCGTGCTGGTGAATGGCCTGGAATTCGAAGGCTTCCTGAAGCGGTTGATCGACACCAGCGGCACCAAGGCCCCCGTCGTTGAACTGACCAAGGGTGTGGAGCCGCTCAAGCTTTCCGACGAGCCGGCCGGTCACGCCCATCCGGAAGCTGAAGAAGAAGGCCATGACCATAAGGCCGAAGAAGCCGGCCACAAACACGAGACGGCCGAAGCCCATGATCACGATCACGAGGGACATCATCACGGCGAATACGATCCGCACGCCTGGCAGTCGATCAACAACGCCGAAATCTACGTGAAGAACATCGCCGGTGCATTTTGCGAGGTCGACAAGGCCGGTTGCGCCACCTACACCGCCAATTCCGAGGCCTACATCGGCAAGCTCGCTGCCCTGAACGAGAAGGTGAAGACGGAGATCGCCGCCATTCCGCCGGAGAAGCGCGTCATCATCACCTCGCATGACGCCTTCGGTTATTTCGAGCACGCCTATGGGCTCAACTTCCTCGCGCCCGAGGGTATCTCGACGGAATCCGAAGCCTCGGCGGCAGATGTCGCCAAGCTGGTGGATCAGGTGAAGCACGACAAGGCTTCGGCCATTTTCGTCGAAAACATCACCGACAAGCGGCTGATCGATCAGATCGCCAGCGAAACCGGTCTTAAGGTCGGTGGCACGTTCTATTCCGATGCGCTTTCCACCGCCGACGGCCCGGCTGCGACCTATATCGATATGGTCAACCACAATATGCAGACGATTACGGCCGCTGTTCTCGGTCAGTAAAACGGGCGGTTTTGCCTTGATCCAAGGGGAGGGTGGCTTGCGCCGCCCTCTTTGCTTTTGTCGTGACACCCCTGCCGCTTGCCGAGGAACGCGAGGTGGCATCGGAACGAAAGATACCCTTCACAATGACCTGTTTCCTTTAGCGATTTCCATTTCGGTGCTACACACATTTTCATGTCCGATGCGCTTCACATCTTCACCGACGGCTCCTTCGACGAAGCCTCCAGATCCGGAGGATGGGCATTCGTCGTTCATGAAGAAGGCCACCAGGTCCATCACGCTTCGGGCAAGGCGGTTGGCACATCGAACAATAGTTTCGAGGTCCTCGCCGTCCTCAACGCCATGTCCTGGGTCGCCGCCGAAGCGCCCACGCGTGAAGTCACGCTCTGGACGGACGCCGTCCATGTGATTGAGGGTTGCCGCCGTTATAGGGCGATCTGGCGCAACAACGGCTGGAAGCGGATCACGCCCAACCAGCGCACCCGCCGAAGACCGATCCCCGATAGGGAAATCTGGCAGCAGCTCGACAAGCTGCTCGAGCGGCATCCCCATGTGGCCGTGGAATGGTGCAAAGGGCATTCCGGCTTGGCCGGCAATGAGCATGCCGATGCATTGGCGCGTGGTATCGCCCATGCGATGGCGACTTAACCGGCGGCTCAGTCACGGGCGCTCGGCGCCTTAAGCTCTTCATTTTACCGCACCTTCAACCCGACTTAGTCACGCGCGGCCCTTTGAATCGTTTCAGGTGTTTTTAGGTCGTTTCGCAGGCGCATGTTGGGAGAGTGACACTTCCCCCTTCCTTAGCGGTTGACAATCGATTTGCCCTTTGAAATGGTAAGATGTCAGACCAATTTAGAGGGTAAGTCTTGGACAGGTCCAGCCGGGAACTGATGCAGCCCATTCCGCCGAGCGACCGTGTGCGTCAGGTCGAGGCGGCGCTTTCCGACTATGTCGAAAGGGCAGGGCTGAAGGCCGGGGAGCGGCTGCCGGCCGAGCGGGAGCTGATGGCGGCGCTGGGCGTCGGCCGCTCGACCATTCGCGAGGTCATCCGCAAATTTCAGGCGCTGGGCGTCATCGACAGCCGCAAGGGCAGCGGCAATTATCTGCTGAAGCCGATTTCCGCCGCGACCGTGCATATGCCGATTTCCATCGATGCCGAAAGCCTGCGCGATGCGCTGCTGATGACGCTGGAAGTGCGGCGCGGCATCGAGGTGGAAGCCTCCATGGCGGCTGCGCGCCGCCGCACGGCAGACGATATCGCCACGATGGAAGCGCGGCTTGATGAGATGGAGCGGGTGCATCTGGCCGAGGGAACCTCCGGCAAGGCCGACCTTGCCTTCCATCTGTCGATCTACGACGCCACCCATAATACGCTGTTCAAGCAGCTTCTGGAGCAGATGCGCGAAGGCTTCGAACGCTTCTGGTCGAAGCCGTTCGACCGCCCGGATTTCGCCGGCCGCTCCTTTCCCTTTCACCGCACGCTGTTCAACGCCATCGCCGCCGGTGATGCCGAGACCGCGCGTGAAGAAACACTGAAAATCCTCGCCGTCGTCGAGGATGATATCAAGGACATGTCGAAATGAACCAAGGCAACGATCTCTTCGATCCCGCCTCCCTGATCGTCGCCCATGATGAAGCCCACGCCTTCGAGGCGGTGGTGCCGCCCCTCGTGCAGACCTCGCTTTTCACCTTTTCCAGCTACGATGAAATGGTCTCCACCTATCGCGGCGAAAAGGTGCGGCCGGTTTATACGCGGGGGCTGAACCCGACGGTGCGCATGTTCGAAGAAATGTTGGCCAAGCTCGAAGGTGCGGAAGATGCGCTGGGGTTCGCCAGCGGCATGTCGGCCATTTCCTCCACCGTGCTCTCCTTCGTTTCGCCGGGCGACCGCATTGTCGCGGTGCGCCATGTCTATCCCGATGCCTTCCGCCTGTTCGGCACCTTCATGCAGCGGATGAATGTCGAGGTGGTCTATGTCGATGGTCGTGATGAGGCGGCGGTTGAAAAGGCGATGCCGGGCGCAAAGCTGTTCTACATGGAAAGCCCGACGAGCTGGGTGATGGAAGCCCATGATGTCGGCGCGCTGGCCGCCATTGGCAAGCGTCATGGCGCGGTCACCGTCATCGACAATTCCTGGGCAAGCCCCGTTTTCCAGCAGCCGATCTCGCTTGGCGTCGATCTCGTCGTGCATTCGGCCTCGAAATATCTGGGCGGTCACAGCGATGTGGTCTCCGGCGTGGTGGCCGGTTCCAAGGCGATGATCGACCGCATCCGGGCGGAAACCTATCCCTATCTCGGCGGCAAGATGTCGCCCTTCGATGCCTGGCTGCTCATTCGCGGGCTTCGCACCCTGCCGCTGCGCATGAAGGCGCATCAGGCATCGGCGCTTGAGATCGCAACCCGCCTGCAGGCGCTGGATGTGGTGGAGAAGGTCTGCCATCCGGGGCTGGCGAACCGCCTGCCGCCCGGCCTTCACGGCACCTCGGGCCTGTTTTCCTTCATCTTTAGGGAAGGGGTGGATGTGCGCGCTTTTGCAGACCGCCTCAAGCTTTTCAAACTCGGCGTTTCCTGGGGCGGGCATGAAAGCCTCATCGTTCCCGGAGAAGTGGTGCTTGAACAGAAGGCGCAGCCAAACTCCGCCCATACGTTCGGCATCAGTGCGCGTTCGGTGCGCCTGCATGTCGGACTGGAGGGCACGGAGGCGCTCTGGAACGATCTCGAACCCGCGATCAAGGCGGCGTCTGCCGCCTGACGTGTTTTTAAACTGACCACAAAAAAGGGGAGAACGACATGAAAAAACTGGTAACAGCAGCAATCTTCACCGCCCTGATGACCGGAACGGCGCTGGCGGACATGACCTTGAAACTGGTCGAGGTCATCACCAGCCCGGAGCGGACGGAAACGCTGAAGGGCATCGTCTCGAAGTTCGAGGCCGCCAATCCCGGCACCAAGGTGGAAATCATCTCCCTGCCGTGGAGCGAAGCCTTCCAGAAATTCGCCACCATGGTCTCGGCCGGCGATGTGCCTGACGTGATGGAAATGCCCGACACCTGGCTTTCGCTTTATGCCAATAACGGTATGCTCGAAAGCCTCGAGCCCTATCTCGCCAAGTGGGAGCACACGGCGGGCTTGAGCGAGCGCACGCTCGAACTCGGCCGCGACGTGAAGAACACGGCCTATATGTTGCCCTACGGCTTTTACCTGCGCGCCATGTTCTACAACAAAAAGCTGCTGGAACAGGCCGGCGTGAAGGAGCCGCCGAAGACGCTCGAGGAGTTTGCCGATGCCTCCAAGAAGGTCGCGGCCATTCCCGGCAAATACGGCTATTGCCTGCGCGGCGGCCCGGGTGGCCTGAACGGCTGGGTCATGTTCGGTGCGTCGATGGCAGGCTCGAACGAGTTCTTCACCAAGGATGGCACCTCCACCTTTGACAGCCCCGGCTGGGTGAAGGGCCTGACCTATGTGATCGATCTCTACAAGAACGGTCTGGCGCCGAAGGACAGCGTCAACTGGGGCTTCAACGAGATCGTCGCCGGCTTTTATTCCGGCACCTGCGCCTTCCTCGATCAGGACCCGGATGCGCTGATCGCCATTGCCCAGCGCATGAAGCCGGAAGATTTCGGTGTCATGACCATGCCGAAGGGGCCTGACGGCAAGACTTTCCCGACCATCGGTTTTGCCGGCTGGTCGATCATGTCGGCCTCCGCCAACAAGGACCTGTCGTGGAAGCTGGTCGAGACGCTCGAAGGGCCGGAAGGCAATATCGAGTGGAACAAGAAGACAGGCGCACTGCCGGTGCACAAATCGGCGGAGAAGGACCCCTTCTATGCCAGCGAGCAGTTCAAGGGTTGGTTCGACGAGTTGGCGGACAAGAACGCCGTGCCGACGAAAATGCCGACCTATCTTGAAGAATTCGCATTCTTCAAGGATTCGCTTGTCATCAAGACATCGCAGGAAGCGCTGCTCGGCGATATCTCGCCGGAAGATCTGGCCAAGCAATGGGCGGATTACATGACGAAGGCGCAGCAGAAGTTCCTCGCCTCGAAATAAACGACTTGGGGCCGGCTGCGCGGGGGTAATCCGCGCGGCCGTTCTTCCGGGCTGCCAAAAAAGGCAGGCCGATTTGAAAACGTGCGGACCGGCTGGCCAGAGGCCTTCAAAGAAACCTGTCTGCCCCGCCGTCCGATCAGGAGCGATCAATCATGTCCTATGCCCATGGCGCCGGACCCGTGGCCGCGCGCAACCGCGCTGGCAAGCCGGCAATGCGACGGTTTGCCGATTGGGCCGAACCCTGGCTCTACAGCGCTCCGGTGCTGGTGCTCATCGTCGCCGTCATGCTGGTGCCGCTGGTGCTCGGCCTCTCCTATGCCTTTCGCGATGTGCAGCTGCTCAATCCGTTTTCCGGCGGTTTCGTCGGCCTGAAACATCTGGAGGCACTGTCGCAGGATGCGGCCTTTTATCGGGCGCTGAAAAATACGCTGTGGTGGACGGGCGCTTCGGTCTTCCTGCAATTTTTCTTCGGCCTCATTCTGGCGCTGCTGCTCGATAAACCCTTTGCGGGCAGGGGGCTGGCGCAGGCGCTGGTGTTCCTGCCATGGGCGGTGCCGACCTTTCTCGCCGGCCTCAACTGGGCATGGTTGTTCAACCCGGTCATCGGGCCGCTGCCGCACTGGATGGTTTCCCTCGGACTTCTCTCCGCGCCCAACAATATCCTCGCCGATCCGCAGCTTGCCATGTGGGGGCCGATCATCGCCAATGTCTGGTGGGGCATTCCCTTTTTCGCCATCACTTTGCTTGCCGCACTTCAGGCCATCCCGCGCGATCTTTATGAGGCGGCGGAAATCGACGGGGCAAACCCGCTGCAGCGTTTCACCTCCATCACCCTGCCGTTTCTGGCGCCCACCATCGCCATCACCATCCTGCTGCGCACCGTCTGGATCGCCAATTTCGCCGATCTCATCATCGTCATGACCAATGGCGGACCGGCGGACCGCACGCAGATCGTCGCCAGCTACATCTTCACGCAGGCCTTCCGGCGTCTGGATTTCGGTTATGCCTCGGCCATTGCGCTGGTGCTTCTGGTGCTGCTGCTTGCCTATTCCATGCTGATCGTGCTGCTGCGCCAGCGCCTGATCGAGAAGGACTGACCGATGACATCAAGGATATTTCTCACCCTTGCCCATCGTCTGGCGATCCTCGCCTATATTGCCTTTGCGCTGTTTCCACTGTTCTGGCTGCTCAAGGTTTCCGTGACGCCGAATGATCTGCTTTATAGCGAAGGTGTCCGGATGTGGCCGTCGCGGGCGACCTGGGATCATTATCGTTTCGTCATTGAAAACAGTGCTTTCCCGACGTTTTTTAAGAACAGCGTCATCGTCGCGGGCTCCACGGCAATTGCCGTGACGATACTTTCTTCGCTCTCGGGTTACGCGCTGTCACGCTTCCGTTTCAAGGGCAAATACTGGATCGTGGCGCTAATGCTGATCACTCAAATGTTTCCGCTGGTCATGCTGGTCGCGCCGATCTTCAAGATGCTGTCGCCCCTCGGCCTCACCAACAGCCTGACGGGCCTCGTCATCGTCTACACCGCCTTCAACGTGCCTTTCGCCACCTTCCTGATGCAGTCCTTCTTCGACGGCATTCCGAAGGATCTGGAAGAGGCGGCGATGATTGACGGGGCGAGCCGGTTTACGGCGTTTCGCCAGATCATCCTGCCGCTGACTTTGCCGGGCATCGCCGCCACACTCGGCTTCGTCTTCACCGCTGCGTGGAGCGAGCTTCTGTTTGCGCTGATGCTGATTTCCGGCAACCAGAGCGCCACCTTCCCGGTCGGGCTATTGACCTTCGTTTCCAAATTTTCCGTCGATTTCGGGCAGATGATGGCGGCGGGCGTTCTTGCGCTCATTCCGGCCTGCCTCTTCTTCCTGCTCATTCAACGTTATCTCGTGCAGGGCCTGACGGCCGGCGCGGTGAAAGGATAATCCCATGGCTTCCATCGAGCTGAAGAATGTCGGCAAGACCTATGGCGACCTCGCCGTGCTGCACGGCGTCGATCTTGATATCAGGGATGGCGAGTTCATCGTCCTCGTCGGCCCCTCCGGCTGCGGAAAATCGACGCTGCTGCGCATGATCGCCGGGCTTGAAGAGATAACGTCCGGCGACCTGTCCATCGACGGCGAACGCGTCAACGACCGCAAGCCGAAGGATCGCGACATCGCCATGGTGTTCCAGTCCTATGCGCTTTATCCGCATATGAGTGTCGCCGACAATATGAGCTACAGCCTGCGCCTGCGCCGCAGCCCCAAGGAAACCATCGCGGCGGCGGTTTCAGGTGCTTCCGCCAAGCTCGGTCTCGACCCCTATCTCGCCCGCCGCCCGAAGGCGCTGTCAGGCGGCCAGCGCCAGCGCGTCGCCATGGGCCGGGCCATCGTGCGCCAGCCCAAGGCCTTTCTGTTCGATGAGCCACTCTCCAACCTCGATGCTCGGCTGCGTGAGCAGATGCGTGCCGAAATCAAGCGCATGCATGCCGATCTCGGCGCGACCTCGGTTTACGTTACCCATGACCAGATCGAGGCCATGACGCTTGCCTCGCGCATCGTCGCGATGAATGCCGGCCATGTGCAACAGATCGGCGCGCCGCTCGATCTTTACGACCGCCCCGCCAATCTTTTCGTCGCCGGTTTCATCGGCTCGCCGGGCATGAATTTCCTCGAAGGACGGATCATCAGAGAAAATGGCGGCAGTCTCGTGGTGCTGGGTGATGGCACGCGCCTCGCACTCGGCCGCGATATAGACCTCGCAGATGGCGAGGCGGTGACGCTCGGCATCCGGCCGGAACATGTTACCGCCTCACCAGACGAAGGCAGCGTCGAGGCGACGGTGGATCTGGTCGAGCCGACCGGCCTCGGCATCATCCTGCATCTCACCGTGCATGGATTGCCCTTCAAGCTGTTTTCATCGGACCGGGCGCTGTTGCAGCCGGGCAAATCCCTGCGAGTCGGTTTCCCGCAGGAGCGGCTGCATGTGTTCGACAGGAATGGGGTCAGGATCGGCGAGGCCTGACACCCATCCAATCCAGCGGCAGTGAAAGTACAATCTGTGACCAGATGATCGTTTGGCGGTTGATAACCGCCGTCGACCGGCTTTTCCATTGAAGGTTGGTCGATATAAAGTGCCGCATGTAATCTTCATGGGGGCAAGCATTTGGTCAAAACTATCAGGACGATGGAAGAGTTTTCGGAATTCGTCGGACTTTCCCGCCCCACGGTCTCGAAATACTTCAATGACCCGTCGTCGGTTCGCAAGAAAACACGCGATGCCATAGAGGAAGCGCTCAAGAAATCGGGATTCCGGCCGAATATTTTCGCGGTCAATCTTAATCGCCGCCGCAGCAACATTATCGGCATCGTCATTCCCAACTATGCCGATCCGTTCTACATGGCTCTGACGAACCGCATCGAATCCATTGCCAACGAGGCCGGTTTTCTTGCCTTCGTGCTGTCTTCGGACGGTAAGCCGGAAATCGAAGACCGCGCCATCCGCACATTCAAGTCGATGAATGTGGCCGGCGCCATCATCGCGCCGCTGGGTGTCACTTCCCACTGTTCGACGCTCGAACAGCTCGCCGCCACCATCCCCATCGTTTATGTCGATTCGCCGCTCGATGAGCGGTCGGCCTTTGTCGGCACCGACAATCGCCAGAGCGTTGACCTGATCGTTGATTATCTCTGTCGCTCGGGTGAGCCGCCCAGCTATTTTGATATGCCACAGGTCAATACGAACTCCGTGACGCGCCGTATGGCTTATGTGGCGGCGATGCAGCGTTTGGGCTTCGAACCAACGCTGCTTGATGTCGCAAAGCCTGCACGGTGGGATTTTGAACGGTTTGCGTTCGACGAGGCCAGTCGGTTATTCGAGAAAGTGGAGCTTTTGCCAACCCGCACCATTCTGTGCGCCAATGATCGCATAGCCTTCGGCGTTATCGCGGCAGCCTTCCAAAAAGGGCTCAAGGTTGGCCATGGCGCCGGCTATGACCTCCGGGTGGCTGGCCATGACGACCATCCGCTGTCGCGTTATGCCTGCCCGCCGATTACCACGGTGGCGCAGAATTATAACGAGATCGGCAGACTGTCGATCGAGCTTCTGCTGCAGAAGATGAACGGGGAGGACGATGACACGACGCGGATGCGGGAACGCATTCTTCTCAGCGCCGATCTGATGCTGCGCAAATCGGCCTGATGATTTGTTAGATTATCTAAACAAAAAATCTGATTTTCTAAATAGAACTAATATTTGAACGCTCCTACTCTGTTCCCAAGGTTGCTTTGGGAGGCGACCGCGAGAGCCGGTGCAAGTGTGTGCCGGGATCCGGGAGGAACGCAGAAACGTCATGTCGTCGGTGCCGCGAAGATTAAGCCTTCGCAGCCTCGGCAGCGCATGGCCTTCGCTGGACGGACTGGACATTCTCGCCAGCAATTTCCCCAGCGAAGGATGTCAAAATATGAATCTCTATTCTCTTCTGTCTCAGCGCGCAGCCGGCGGTAAGCCTGTGCGGGTCGGTCTCATCGGCGCCGGCAAATTCGGCTCCATGGTGCTGGCGCAGGCGCAGCGCATCGCCGGTTTCCACATGGTTGCTGTCGCAGACCTCAATGTCGGCAAGGCGCGGGAATCGTTTGATCGCGTCGGCTGGCCTAGGGAGCGTTATGACGCGACGAGCTGCGCCGATGCGCTGAAGAGCGGCAAGACCTATGTGACCGATGATGTGAACGAGCTTTTCGCCTGCGGCGAGATCGAATGCGTCATCGAAGCGACCGGCCACCCGCTGGCCGGCGCTCGCCATGCGCTCGGCGCCATCGAGCACAACAAACATGTCGTCATGGTCAATGTCGAAGCCGATGTCATGGTCGGGCCGATCCTCGCCGAAAAGGCGCGGGCCAAGGGCCTGATCTATTCCATGGCTTACGGCGACCAGCCGGCGCTGATCTGCGAGCTGGTCGACTGGGCGCGCGCCACCGGTTTCGAGGTAGTTTCCGCCGGCAAGGGCATGAATTTCGAGCCGCGTTACCGTTATTCGACGCCGGATACCGTCTGGAGCTATTTCGGCTGGACCGATGAGGAAGTGGCCAAGGGCGACTTCAATCCGAAAATGTACAATTCCTTCACCGATGGCACCAAAGCGGCCATCGAAATGGCGGCCGTCGCCAACGGCACGGGACTGGATTGCCCGGATGACGGTCTGGCCTTCCCGCCCGCCGGCCTGCACGATCTCGCCCGCGTCTTCCGCCCTGCTGCCGATGGCGGCCGCATGTCGCGGTCCGGTCTCGTGGACATTGCCGCGAGCCAGGAACCGGATGGGCGCGAGGTGTTCAACAACATTCGCTACGGCGTGTTCGTCACCTTCAAGGCGCATAATGAATATGCCCGCGCCTGCTTCAAGCAATATGGCCTCCTGACCGATCCGTCGGGCTGGTATGCTTCCATGTGGCGTCCGTTCCACATCATCGGTCTCGAAACCTCGATCAGCGTGCTCTCGGCCGTGCTGCGCAATGAGGCAACCGGTTGCTCCAAGGAGTTCCGCGGCGATGCCGTCGCAACGGCGAAGAAGGACATGCAGCCCGGCGAGATGCTTGACGGTGAGGGCGGTTACGCGGTCTGGGCCAACGCCATTCCGGCCACCCGCAGCCTCGATATCAAGGCGCTGCCGATCGGCCTTGCCCATAATGTCAAGCTGAAGCGCCCCATCAAGAAAGACCAGATCGTCAGCTTCGATGATGTGGAGCTGGTGAGCGATCTTGATGTGGTGAAACTTCGCCAGGACATGGAAAATAGCTTCCGTCCGCAAAAAGACGCCGCTGCGTGATGGGCGGAGAAGCGGACATGTCGAATGGTGCTTTTGTGGTGATCGCGGAATTTCGGGTTAAGCCCGATGCGATGGATGCGTTTCTCGATGCAGCGCGCGATGACGCCAAGCATTCGGTTGAGGACGAACCGGGTTGCCGGCAATTCGATGTGGTGCGGCCGGAAACGGGAAACAATGTGGTGTTCTACGAAGTCTATGATAACAGGCAGGCTTTCGACGACCATCTGAAAACACCGCATCTCGACCGTTTCCGCGAGGCGTTTCCCGCCCTCATCGAGGAAGAACTGCCGGTGCGTTTTCTGAACCGGCAGTGGCTTTGAGGATGGAGAAAATGCACGACATCCGCGACATCGCCGTCATCGGCACGGGTATCATGGGCGCGCCCATAGCGGCCCGTCTGGCTGAGGCCGGTTTTGCCGTCCGTGCCTGGAACCGCAGTGCTGAAAAAGCCGCTATTCTGGCGGAAAAAGGCGTGCGGATGGGGGCGACAGCCGCTGAGGCGGCGGCGGAAGCGGATGTCGTCATCTGCATGCTGAGTTCGGGGCCTGTCTGCGACGAGGTGCTGCTCGGGGCCTCGGGCGTCGTTTCAGCGATGAAGCCCGGCGCACTGCTGCTGGTGATGAGTTCCATTCCCGTCGATAGCGCGCGGGAACAGGCGCAGGCCGCCAGGGCTCACGGTGTGAGATATGTCGATGCGCCGGTCTCCGGCGGTGAGAAGGGCGCGATTGAGGGAACGCTCGCCATCATGGCCGGCGGCGAACAGCGGGATGTGGATGCGCTGCGGCCACTTCCGAATTGCCTCGGCCGCGTCACCCATGTCGGTCCGGTGGGCTGCGGCTCTCTCGCCAAGCTCGCCAACCAGCTGATCGTCGCCTCGACAATCTGTGCCGTCGCCGAGGCGCTTACCCTCGTAGAAGCGGGTGGGGCCGACCCGGCGCAGGTGCGGCAGGCTTTACTCGGCGGTTTTGCCGATTCCACCGTCATCCGTCAGCACGGAAAACGCATGGTAGAGGGCGATTTTCGCCCCGGCGGCCCGGCGAAATATCAAGTGAAGGATACGTCCACGGCGCTGGCTTTCGCCGAAAGTCGTGGCCTGAAATTACCGGTCGGCGAGGAGGTTGACCGGCTGTTCCGCTCCATGGTCGAGCATGGCGCGGGTGAGCTTGATCACAGCGGTGTGATCCTTGAGATTAAGCGCATGAATGCGTTCGGAGGAACGCTCGAAACTGTCTAGAGATAACAAGGGAGGAACACATGAAAATTTCGAAACTTTACGGGCTGGCTCTCGCCGCCACCATGCTGGTCGCATCCATCGCGCAGGCCGAAACGCTGACGCTTTCGACGCCCGATTCCGATACGTCGGAAATCACGCTCTCCGCCAACAAATTCGCGGAACTGGTGTCGAAAAAGACCGACGGCAAGCTCAAGATCAAGGTATTTCCGAACGGCACGCTTTATGGCGGCGACCCTTCAGCGGGTGTCAAGCAGCTGGCTGGCGGTTCGCTGGACATGCTTCTGAACTCGACTTCGCTTTATGCGACGTTCAATCCGAAGTTCACCGCCATCGCCATTCCCTACCAGTTCCGCGATATCGACCAGCTGCGCGTCTATCTCGACAGCGATCTCGGCAAGGAGCTTTCCACCGATCTGAGCAAGATCGGCATTCTCGGGCTCGATCTCTGGTCGCGGCCGCTGCGCCAGATCACCAATTCCAAGGCGCCGATCAAATCGCCGGCCGATTTGAAGGGCATGAAGCTGCGCGTGCCGAATAATCCGCTCTGGGTGGAATTCTTCGGCGCCATGGGTGCTGCCCCGACGCCGATGGCTTTTGCTGAAGTTTACAATGCGCTCCAGCTGAAAGTTGTCGATGGACAGGAAAATCCGGTCAACGTGCCTGTCAGCGCCAAGCTCTACGAGGTGCAGAAATATCTGACGATCAGCAACCACATTGCTGACGCCTGGGTGCTGGGCATGAACCCGGCGCGTTTCGAAGGCCTCGACGAGGGCTTCAAGACGGCGCTGAAGGAAGCAGCGACTGAAACCGAGCTTTGGAAAGCGCAGAACGACGCTGCCGATATCGACAAGTCGCTCGAAACGCTGAAGAAGAATGGCATGGAGGTCAACACGCTGACCGATGACGAACGCAAGGCCTTCGTAGAGGTCGCGGCCGGTCTCTCGGCGAAGTTCTCGGCGCTGGTGAAAGATCAGGCGTTCTTCGACAAGACGCAGGCTTTCCTGAAGACGAACTGACGTTTCCCGCACTTGGACGCCGGGCCTGCATCTTTTGGCAAGCCCGGCCGTCCCCAAACGTCAGCAGGCGTTGCTTTGCCGGTAAGGCAGGGTGGCATTCGTTTCACCGGATATCCGGTTTCAGCAGTGGAAGGGTATTGTCATGCGCGATACGAAACCTTCGGTGCTCGGCACCATCGTAAAACTCATCGCCGATATAGCCGCAGGGGCAGCCTGTGCCGGCATTCTTATCGTCGTTCTTCTTCAGGTGATCGGCCGCCTCATCGGCAGCCCGCTTCCCTGGACCGAGGAGGCGACGCGCTTTCTCTTCATCTGGATGGTCTTCCTCGGCCTTGCCGCCGGTTTCCGCACCGTGGAAAGCGCCCGTGTCGTGGTGTTTCTGGTGCTGTTCCACCGCTTCTTCCGGCGGCTGGCGGTGCCGATCTATGTCGGTTCATCGGTGTTCTTCTTCGGCATGATGGGCTGGACGGGCTTCACCCTAGTGCGCCAGCAGATCATGATGAACGAGACCGCCGCCACCCTGCCGATCCCGATGTGGGCCATCGGCATGGTTTTGCCCGTTTCCGCCATCATCGCCGTGCTTGCCATCATCGAATCGCTGCGCAGCCGGCGGGATCTGATCGCGCTTCCCGAGCTTGGCCTTCCCGCGGACGAGATCGCCCACGCCGATATCTCCATTTCAGCAGGACACTGAGCCATGTCGGTTTTTCTTCTCATCGCCTTTTTCGGTCTCAGCATGCTCGGCGTGCCGCTTGCCATTGCGCTCGCGCTCGCCAGTGTCGGCACGCTCTGGCTCTTCACCTCCATGCCCATGGACCTGCTGTCGCAGACGATGTTCTCGTCGATGAACTCCTTCCTTCTCGTCGCCGTGCCGCTTTTCATTCTGGTCGGGACGGTCATGGAGCGGGGGCGGGTGGCGGAGCGCATCTTCGATTTCGCGGAGGCCATGGTCGGCTGGCTTCCCGGCGGGCTTGGCCACGTCAACGTCATCTCCTCGGTGATCTTTTCCGGCGTCTCCGGCTCGTCCGTCGCCGATATCGCCTCGGTCGGCGCCATCGAGATCAAGGCGATGGAGCGGCACGGATTTCCGAAGGGCTATGCCGTCGGCATGACGCTCTGTACCTCGACGCTCTCCTCGATCATTCCGCCGTCGATCCTCATTGTGATTGCCGGCTCCATCGCCAATGTCTCGATCGGCACGCTGCTGATCGCCGGTCTGGTGCCCGGCCTCTTCATCGCGCTGGCCTTTCTGGTCTTCAACCACTTCTATTCGGTGCATTACGGCTACAATCCGCCGACCCCGTTTAATTTCCGTCTGGTCGTCGTCACCGGTTTGCGCGCCATCCTGCCGATGCTGACGCCGCTGATCCTGATCATCGGCATCGCCAGCGGCCTCTTTACGCCAACGGAAGCAGCAGCCATCGCGGTGGTCTATGTGGCGGTGCTCGGCGTCATCGTCTATCGCACCCTGCCGGTGCGGGAACTGCCGGAAATATTGATCTCCACGGCACGCATTTCCGGCACCATCCTGTTCATCGCCGCCACCTCGCAGCTTGCCGCCTGGGTCTTCACCTTCGATGGCCTGCCCGAACAGGTCGCCGAGCTTTTGAAGGCCATGAACCTCGGCCCCATGACGGGCATGCTTGTCATCTTCGTGTTCCTGCTGATCATCGGCATCTTCATGGAAGCGATCCCGGCCATGTTCATCCTCATCCCCGTGCTGATGCCGCCGGTGGAGGCACTGGGCATCGATCCGATCCATTTCCTGATCGTGACTGTCATGACGCTGACGCTCGGGCTGGTGACGCCGCCGGTCGGCGTCTGCCTGTTTGCTGCGGCACAGGTGGCGAATATGAAGATCGAGGATGTCATTCGCGGTTCGCTTGCACCGATGACGGTGTTGACGCTTGCCATCTTCGCGCTGGTGCTGTTCCCGGTGCTGACGCTTGGGCCGATACGATTGATGGGGCTTTATTGAGCCGGAAACAGGAAGCCTGAAACATCAGACAACGCGACGGGTTTGCCACTCGTCGCGTTGTTTTCGCATCCACTCCAGAAACAGCATGACCTTTCTCTGCCGCAAATGGGAATGCGGACAAACGATCCATTGCGTGACGAGCTTGATGCGCGGCGCGTCCGTCACGGCCGGCACCAGCATTTTGTCCTGCAGCTCCCGCTCCATCATCAAGGTGCTTTCCAGCGCCACGCCGATGCCGAGAACGGCGGCATCGATGGCCATGTGGCTGCGGTCGAACAGGACCCGCCGCCAGCGCTTCTCAGCCGTGACACCGGCCAGCGGGAACCAGTGGTTCCATTGCGCCTGCGCCTTGACCGAATGGATCAGCCGCTGGTTCTGCAATTCCTCGGGCAGAAATTTACCGGCACCGTTATAATTTGGCGAACAGACCGGCAGGAATTCCTCCTCCACCAGCCCTTCCACGAAGAGGCCTGGCCAGCGGCCATCGCCATGGCGCAGCTCTATATCGACGAGTTCCTGCGAAAAATCGGTCGGTTCGTTGGTGCCGTCGAGGCGCACTTCCAGTTCCGGGTGCTCCTCCAGAAACGAGCCGAGACGGGGCAGCAGCCATTTGTTGGAAACGGTCGGCGTCGCCCTGATCGTCAATGTGGTGACAGAACGGAAGCCGCGAATGCTGTCGGTGGCGTCTGATATCTGCTCGATCTGGGCGGTGATCATCGAGAAGTATCGCTCGCCCGCTTCCGTCAGCGTCACCTTGCGGCCGGTCCGCGCCATCAGCGTCGTGCCGAGCTGGCCTTCCAGCAGCTGGATCTGCTGGGAAACGGCCGAGGGCGTGACGCTCAATTCTTCCGCCGCCCGCGAAATACTGCCCGCCCTTGCTGCGGCGTGGAAAACAAGGATCGATTTTATCGGGATTTGCATGGGTAGCTTTGCTCAACGAATTACGGCGGTCACCTGAGTATCACAGGTGACCGCCGTGTTGAAAAGCGTTGAACGCGAAGCTCTTACCGGTGGCTCGGCAGTTTTGGCAAAAGCACCGTCAACAGGCCAAGCAGCGGCATGTAGGAGCAGATGCGGTAAACGAATTCGATGCCTTCCTTATCGGCATAGACACCCAGAACCGCAGCCCCGATGCCGCCGAAACCGAAGGCGAAACCGAAGAACATGCCGGCGATGAGGCCAACGCGTCCCGGCACCAGTTCCTGCGCGAACACGACGATGGCCGAGAAGGCGGAGGAGAAGACGAAGCCGATGACGACGACCAGAACGGCCGTCCAGAACAGGTTCGCATAGGGCAGCATCAGCGCGAAGGGGATGACGCCGAGGATCGAGAACCAGATGACGACGCGCGAACCGAAACGGTCACCGATCGGGCCGCCGAAGAATACGCCCAGCGCCGAGGCACCGAGGAAGAGGAACAGCAGAACCTGCGCATCCTGCACGCCAAGCCCGAACTTCTCGATCGTGTAGAAGGTGAAGTAGCTCGACAGGCTGGCGAGATAGGCATTCTTGGTGGCGGTCAGGACCACCAGCACGGCAAGCGTCATCATGACCGTGCCACGGGCAAGGGGAAGTGTGCGGCTGGCCGGCGCCTTGCCGACCGTTGCGCGCCGATGACGGGTGTACCAGACGCCGACCCAGGAAAGCACGCCGAAGCCGACGAGCGCGATCAGCGAGAACCAGCTGAGGCTCGTCTGGCCGAGCGGAATGACGATGAAGGCGGCGAGCAACGGGCCGATGGCCGTGCCGGTATTGCCGCCGACCTGGAAGAAGGATTGCGCCAGACCATGACGACCGCCGGATGCCAGGCGTGCAACGCGGGAGGCTTCCGGATGGAAGATCGCCGAACCGATGCCGATGAGGCAGGCGCCGATCACCAGAACCTCGAAACTATGGGCGAAGGCCAGCGTGATGAGGCCCGCGCAGGTGGACAGCATGGCGACGGGCAGGGAGAACGGCATGGGCCAGCGGTCCGTCACCATGCCGACGACCGGCTGCAACAGCGAGGCGGTGACCTGAAAGGCAAAGGTCAGCAGGCCGATCTGCATGAAATCGAGCGCGTAATTCGCCTTCAGCAATGGATAAAGCGACGTCAGCAGCGATTGCATGATGTCGTTCAGCATGTGGCAGAAGCTGGCGGCTGCGATGATTGAAAACGCCGTGCGTTGCGGGTTGAAGCCGGCGCTGGTGACGGTGGCCATGGTAAATCCTCTTCAGATTCCCGCTCGATCAGCGGGAAACATGTCTTTCTTTCTTCCCGCTTTTATTCATATTGTTTCTGGCCTGCATCTGTGTTCTGGACGAGTTTCTTTGTGAGTGGGCCAAATGACAAAAATCAAGTCGTTGATCTACGGCTCCTTCTCGGCCGAAGACCACAACTATATGCTAAACCTGATCGACGGCACCAACGAACCGGTGCTGGCGCTTTGCCGCACCTATTCCAAGGGACATCTGGGGCCGGTCCACAGCCATCGCCGGACGCAGATCTGGTACGCGCATCAGGGCGTCGTCCTGGTCAGCACCGCAGATGGCCGCTGGATGATACCGCCCGGACACGGGCTTATTATTCCCGCCGGGCTGGAACACGAATCGGAGACTATCTCGACGGTGGAAATGCATTCGATCTATGTTCATCCCGACCTGTTTCAGGCGGAGGTGCCAAGGGTGGTGGAAATCACCGCACTTGCCTCCAGCCTGATTGCGGAATTGCTGAGCGAAGAGCATCAACCGGTCGCTTTCCATCGGCGCGGTCTGGTGCGGGCGCTGTTGCTGGACGAAATCAACCGTCTGCCGGAACGCCCGCTGGGATTGCCATTTCCCGGCAATCAGCGCCTTGCCGGATTGTGCCGCGATTTCCTGAACAGGCCTGTGGCGCGGGTGGAGATCGACGACTGGGCAGCCGCCATGGGCATCAGTCGGCGCTCGTTTACACGGCTGTTCCGCAAGGAGCTGGGGGTGAGCTTCGTCACCTGGCGGCAGCAGGCCTGTATCTTCGCCTCCCTGCCAAGACTGGCGGCCGGCGAAGCGGTGACGAATGTGGCGCTGGATGCGGGCTATGAAAACATACCGGCCTTCACCACCATGTTCCGGCGGATGCTGGGCAGTTCGCCGCGAGCTTACCGTCATGCGGCGAGGCAGCGTAGTGCTGCTTTCGCCGATAGCGAAGATTAAGCCGCAGCCGCCCGCATGTCGCGGCGGAAATCGGAAGGTGACATGCCTGATATCTGGCGGAACGCCTTGTTGAAGGCGCTGACGGAGCCGAAGCCGCTTTCCATGGCAATCTGCAGGATATTGTCCTTGCCGGTCATCAGCATTGCCTGCGCGCGGGAAAGCCGGAGCAGGGTCAGATATTTGATCAGCGTCATGCCGGTGGATTTGCGGAACAGGTTCATCGCATATTTCGGATGCAGCGAGGCGGCGCGGGCAATTTCCGTTGCATCGATGTCATCGAGGAAATTGGCGGCGATGAAGTCGCACATGCGGACAACGCCGATGGAGGGCGCCATGCCCTCGTCATCCTCCCTGCGTTTGCCATTGGCGGCAGACGATATGACGGAATAAGGTTCGAGAAACATCCGCTCTACCCGCAGCAGCAATTCCTCCACCGCGTGCTGCGCCTTTGCCGGATCGCCCGAGGTGACGTAACGGAACCAGCGGCCGAAATTTTCCGCATCGGCCCTGTCGGTCTCAGCGCTCACCATCGTCGCGCCACCCATCAGCTGGCTGGAGATAGCGGCCGGCAGGCGCATGCGAAAGAAATGCACGAGCGGTAGATGCGCGCCGGCATAAAAGGAATCGTCGGAGGAGCGGTCCATCTGATGCGGCTGGCCACCCCAGAAAATGCACATCTGGCCGGCCTCAAGCGTCAGTTCGTGGTCGCCCATGCGGTAATGTACCGATCCCGACATCACGTAATTCACCTCCACCTGCGCGTGCCAGTGGGGGCGAAGCATGATGGGCGGGTGGTTGTGGAATAGCTGAAGCGTTGTCGGCATGCCTTCGATGCTGCTCGCACCCGGCTGGTAAAAGGCTCTTTCAGCAATCTTACTTTCCGCCAAATCGATGTTCCCTTTTTACGAGACAGATTTTTCGCCGCCGCTAATGTGCCCATGTTCGCTGAAGAACGGCAATTGAAAAAGGGAGGTTTTCAATGTGCTTTAAATTTCTTGGCGCGTCTACGGCTATGCTGCTTCTTGCGGCCCCGGCTTTCGCGCAAACCGAGACCGTCACCATCTGGAGCTGGAATGTCGCGGCTTCCGCGCTGAAATCCACGGTCGAAGGTTTCAACAAGCAGAATCCTGACATCAAGATCGTTGTTGAAGACCTTGGAAACAATCAGGTTTTCGACAAGACGCTAGCGGCATGTGCGGCCGGTGGCGACGGGCTGCCTGACATCGTCACCGTCGAGAATTTCGAGGCGGAGCTGTTCTGGAGCCGGTTTCCCGATTGTTTCGCCAATCTGACCGAGCTTGGCTATACGCCTGAAAAACAGGCGCTTTTTCCCGATTTCAAGCGCACCGAGCTGGAAGTCGATGGCACCGCCTATGCTGTTCCGTGGGATTCGGGTCCGGTGGCGGTGTTCTACCGCCGCGACTTCTATGAGAAGGCCGGCGTCGATCCGGCCACAATCAAGAGCTGGGATGATTTCATTGCCGCCGGCAAGAAGGTCATGGCTGCCAATCCCGGCACCGTCATGGCGCAGGCCGATTTCAACGGTGACAGCGAATGGTTTCGCATGATCGCCAATGAGCAGGGATGCGGTTACTTTTCGACCGATGGCCAGAACATCACCATCAACAAGCCCGCCTGTGTCGCGACCCTTGAAAAGGTTAAGGAGATGAAGGATGCGGGCATCATCACGGCCGCGATCTGGGATGAGAAAATCCAGGCCAATACGGCCGGCAAGGCCGCCAGCCAGATGTATGGCGCCTGGTATGAAGGCACGGTTCGTTCCGGCTCTCCCGATCTTTCCGGCAAGTGGGGCGTTTATCCGATGCCGAGCCTGACGGCGGATGGTCCGCATGCGGCCAATCTCGGTGGTTCGTCGCTGGCGATCAGTTCGACGTCTCAGCATAAGGAAGCCGCGTGGAAATATATCGATTACGCACTCACCACCAATGAAGGGCAGGTGACGATGCTGAAATCCTTCGGCCTCGTTCCCTCACTGCTCTCAGCCATCGACGATCCTTTCGTCAAGGAAAAGCAGCCCTATTGGGGCGGGCAGGCGGTGTGGACCGATATTCTCGCCACCCTGCCGAAGATCGTTCCGAGCCGCGGCACGGCGTTCCAGTCGGATGCGGATGCGATCTACAAGGCGACGCAGACCAAATATTTCGCGGGCGGATATCCCGATGCGAAAGCAGCACTCGACGATGCAGCAAAGCAGATCGAAACGGCGACGGGTTTGCCGGTTGCGGAATAAGCCAGCGGTTTAGGGACCGAGCGTTGCCACGGGTTTCTTCTCCCCGAGGGGGAAAAGTCCGCCGCAGCGGGATGAGGGGGCGAGGGTAGCGATATTCGGTGAGCCAGCCCCCCTCATCCGACCCTTCGGGCCACCTTCTCCCCCTTGGGGAGAAGAAATAGGCCGCACCGCCTTGCAATGGTCTCGCCCTCAAACTGGGGCAGGCCTCCAAGCTTTTCCATTTATCCGGCCATCATCCGGCATATGGAGGTCGTCATGCCGTCCAGGAACAGGATCGCTTATGCGTTCCTCGCGCCCTATCTCCTGATTTTCGCCACCTTCTGGGTTTGGCCGATCATCAGCTCGTTCATGCTGTCGTTCCAGAACACGCGCATCAACCCGTGGCGGTTCGCGCCCTCGATGAACTGGGGGCGGCTGGTTTCCGATCCGGCCTTTTATAATGCGCTTTATAATACGCTGATCATTCTGGTCATTCAGGTGCCCGTGATGATCGCGCTCGCCACCGTCATGGCGGTGCTGTTGAATTCGCCGCTCCTGAAGGCGCGGCCGCTTTATCGTTTTGCCTTTTTTGCGCCTGTCGTCGTTGGCGAGGTCGCCTATGCGGCGGTGTTCCGGCTGATGTTCAGCGCCGATTTCGGCATCATCAACAAGCTCATCACCTCCGTCGGCCTTTCGCCCATCTCGTGGTTCGACAATGCCAATGCGGCCATGGCGCTTGTCATCATCGCCGTGACATGGCGCTGGGCGGGGTATAACGCCATCATCATCCTCGCCGGTCTGCAATCCATTCCGGGTGACGTTTATGAGGCGGCGACGCTGGACAAGGTGAGCAAGCGTCAGCAGTTCTTTTACATCACCCTGCCGATGCTCAAGCCCATCATCCTCTTTTGCGTCGTTCTGTCGGTCATCGGCACCATGCAGCTGTTTGCCGAACCCTTCCTCATCACCAACAGGGGCGGGCCGGGCGGCGGCACGGAGACGCTGGGGCTGTTCCTTTACCGGCAGGGCTTCACCTCGCTCAATTTCGGTTACGCCTCTGCCATCGCCTACACCATGGCGGCGCTCGCCATCGCCATTTCGCTGCTTAATCTCTGGGTCGGGAGGGAGCCGAAATGAGATCGAAATCGAGATCGCTTTTCTGGCAGAAGATCGCACTGCATGCGGCGCTGACGCCGCTTGCCATCATCTGGCTGTTTCCGCTGTGGATGATGTTCGTGTTCTCGACCATGCCGGATTACGGGATTTTCAGCCCGGACATTGTTCTGGTGCCGTCCACCAATTTCGTCGAGAATTTCAACAACCTGCAGGCGGATACGAATTTCCTCAGGGCCATGTTCATCTCGATCACCGTCGCCGTCATCTACACGGTTCTTTCGGTGTTTCTGACGTCGATGGCCGGCTGGGCGCTGGCGCGTTACCGTTTTGCCGGACGCGGGGTGGTGATCGCCATCATTCTCGGCACCATCACTTTGCCGTTTGCGGTTGTCGTCATTCCGCAATTCATCATGGTGGCGCGGGAATTCAAGCTCGCCAACACATGGGTGGCGCTGATCGTGCCGCCGCTCTTCAATTCGCTCGGCGTGCTGTTCATGCGGCAATCCTTCTCGATGATGCCGACCGAGCTTTTCGATGCGGCACGGGTGGAGGGCGTCAAGGAATGGCAGATCTTCCTGCGCATCGCCCTGCCATTGGCGCGACCCACCATGGCGGCGCTGTCGATCATTCTCTTCCTGGCCTCTTGGAACAATTACCTCTGGCCCCTTCTCATCAATTCCCGCCCAGGAATGATGACCGCACCCGTGGCGCTTGGCACCCTCATCGGGCTCACCAAAGTGTCATGGGGCGGCATCATGGCCGGGGCGGTGCTGCTCACCGCACCCATCCTCGTGGTCTTCGTGGCATTGCAGCGTCACTTCATCGCCGGCATTTCCGCCGGGGCAGTCAAGTAAGGGGGCCGCATGGCGGAACTTTCGCTCAACAACGTGGTCAAGCGTTACGGCGCGCTGGAAGTGATCCATGGCGCAAATCTGGAGGTAAAGGACGGGGAGTTCGTCGTTTTCGTCGGCCCCTCCGGCTGCGGCAAATCCACGCTTCTCAGAATGATCGCCGGGCTGGAAGATATTTCCGGTGGCGATATCGTGATTGGCGGCAGAACGGTGAGTGATGCCGACCCGGCCGATCGCGGCATTGCCATGGTGTTCCAGTCCTATGCGCTCTATCCGCATATGACGGTGGCCGAAAACCTCTCCTTTGGCCTTAGAATGAACGGCAACCCCAAGGCCGATACGCAAAAGCGGGTCAACCGCGCCGCCGAAATTCTGCAGATCAACGAATTGATGCAGCGCCGGCCGAAGCAGCTTTCCGGCGGCCAGCGCCAGCGTGTCGCCATCGGCCGCGCCATCGTGCGCGAACCGCAGGTGTTTCTGTTCGACGAGCCGTTGTCGAACCTCGATGCGGAACTGCGGGTGCAGATGCGCGTGGAAATATCCCGCCTGCACAAACAGCTCGGCACCACGATGATTTACGTGACCCACGACCAGACGGAAGCAATGACGCTGGCCGACAAGATCGTGGTGCTGCGGGCGGGCAATATCGAACAGATCGGCGCGCCGCTCGATCTCTATGACGATCCCGCCAACCGCTTCGTTGCCGGGTTCGTCGGTTCGCCGAAGATGAATTTTCTCGACTCTACCATCATCGGCAGTGGCGCGGAAAGCGTCACGCTCTCGCTCGATAGCGATCCCGCGGTGCGGCTGACCGTGCCCGTAAAGGACCGTTTGAACGAGGGCGCCAAAGTCTCGCTCGGCATCCGGCCGGAGCATTTTGCCGATGCGGGTGCGGGCGATGCCGATCTCACCGTGCATGTCGATGTCGCCGAGCATCTCGGCAATACCAGCTATGTCTATGCGCGCGCTCAAGGCGGCGAGCAATTGATCATCGAGCGGCCGGAATCGCGCGATGTCGGCAATCGCGACCGGCTGACGGTCGGTCTTTCCGCCCGCAAGGCTTTCCTTTTCGACAGCAAGGGCGAACGCCTGCGCTGATTTCTTCCCAAGCACCAATGTAAGACGAGGATTTCATGACGACCGAACAACCGATCCGCTGGGGCATCATCGGTCCCGGCACCATCGCGAAGACTTTTGCCGATGGTATCGCCCATTCCCGCACCGGCAGGCTGGAGGCCATCGCCACCCGCAATCCGGGCAAGCCCGGCCTTGCCGAGGCCTTCGCCGGCGCGCGCATCATCAAGGGTTACGACGCGCTGCTTTCCGATCCCGATATCGATGCCGTCTATATCGCCACACCCCATACCGGCCATGCCGAATGGGCGATCAAGGCGATCCGGGCCGGCAAGAACGTGCTGGTGGAAAAACCCATCGCGCTCTCGGCCTATGATGCCGACGCCATTTTCCACGAAGCGAAAAAGGCCGGCGTTTTCGCCGGCGAAGCCTATATGTATCGCCTGCATCCGCAGACGGCGAAGTTGCTGGAACTGGTGAAAGCCCGTGCGGTCGGTGATATCCGCATCATCCGCTCCAGTTTCGGTTTCAGCATGGGCTCATTCCGGGCCGATCACCGGCTGTTTGCCAATGAAACGGCGGGCGGGGGCATTCTCGATGTCGGCGGTTATCCGGTCTCCATGGTGCGGCTGATTGCCGGTGCAGTCGAGGACAAGCCCTTTGCCGAGCCGGAAAAGGTGGCAGGTGTGGCCCATCTCGGCCAGTCGGGGGTGGATGAATGGGCCTCGGCCGTGCTGAAATTCCCCAATGGCATCGTCGCCGAAGTCTCGTGCTCGATCATGGCGGCGCAGGACAATGTACTGCGCATCATCGGTTCGGAAGGCCGCATCGAGGTCAAGGATTTCTGGTTCGCTTCTGGCCACAAGGGCGGCACCGGCCGCATTGACATCATCCGCGGCGACAAGGTCGAGACCATCGAAGTGCCGGAGGATCGCTGGCTCTATTCCTTCGAGGTCGATGCGGCGGGTGAGGCAATCCGCCAGGGCAGAAACGAATTCGCTGCACCCGGCATGGCCTGGGCCGACAGCCTCGGCAACCTGCGGGTCATGGATCAATGGCGCGCCTCGGTCGGCCTTGAATATAGCGTCGAAAAGGCGACATCGCGCATCGCCAATATTGCCGGTGGCAAGGTTGTGGCCGGAAGTACGGTTCCGAAGCGGCAGATACCGGGCCTTGCCAAGCCTGCCTCCGTGGTCGCGCTGGGGTTCGAATTCTTCCCCAATTTCGCCTCCGCATCCCTGACGCTGGATGCCTATTACGAGGCGGGCGGCAATCTGTTCGATACGGCCTATGTCTATGGCGCGGGAAAGACCGAAGCGATTTTCGGCGATTGGCACACCAGCCGCAACGTGCCGCGCGAGGAGATCGTGCTGATCGGCAAGGGCGCGCATTCGCCACTCTGCTACCCGGATATGATCGCCAGGCAGCTCGATCAGTCGCTGGAGCGGCTGAAGACGGATTATGTCGATGCCTATTTCATGCATCGCGACAATCTGGATGTTCCCGTCGGCGAGTTCGTCGATGCCATGGATGCCGAGGTCAAGCGCGGCCGCATTCGCGGCATTTTCGGGGGCTCCAACTGGACGCGCGAGCGCATGGATGAGGCGGCCGCCTATGCTGAGAAAAACGGCAAACAGGCCCCGGGCGCGCTTTCCAACAATTTCTCGCTTGCCGAAATGCTCGATCCGATCTGGGCGGGCTGCGTGGCGGCTTCGGATGATGAGTGGAAGGAATGGCTAAAATCCCGCCAGATCCCCAACTTTGCCTGGTCCAGCCAGGGGCGTGGTTTCTTCACCGAGCGTGCCGGGCGGGACAAGCAGGATGACGAGGAGATCGTCCGCGTCTGGTATTCCGACCGCAACTTTGTTCGTCGCGACCGGGCAATCGAGCTTGCGCAGAAACTTCGGCGCCACCCGATCCACATCGCGCTCGCTTATGTCATCGCCCAGCCCTTCCCGGTCATCCCGCTCATCGGGCCGCGCACGATTGCGGAGCTGGAAGACAGTCTTTCGGCGCTGGATATCGCGCTGACGGCTGAGCAGGTGAAATGGCTGGAGGCGTGAAAGTAATGAGGCGGCGTGTTTTCCGCCGCCTCGTTTGGATAGGGCAAGAAGCCGCCGCGTGTTTCTTCTCTCCGGTCGGGGAGAAGATGCCCGAAGGGCAGATGAGGGGGCAACGTTGCCGGAATTCTGAGACCTCGCCCCTCATCCCGCTGCCGCGGACTTCTCCCCGGCGGGGAGAAGAAACAAGCGGCACCCGCTCGCTTCAACTGGCGACCTTCCCAGCCAAGTTGTTATCTTCCACTTTCCTTCCTCTCCCGGTGACTGCTAAAGCGGAGGTTCATACAACGCGCCGCGAAACACGGCAGGCAAACGATCTACCGGAGTTCCCATGGGCGATATCGACCGAAGCCGTGCGCAGCAGCTGATGCGGGAAGCCGATATCGATGCGCTGGTGCTGTTCCAGCCAGAAGCCTTCCGTTATGCGGTCGGCGCTCACGCCGGCGTGGCGACGATGTGGGGCAGGGCGGGTTCGGCGATTGCGCTGGTGCCGGCCGATGCCGGGGTGGGGCTCGCCGCCGTCGTCAGCGATCACGCCGCCCCGCTTGTCAGACGGGCCGCGCCTGATATCGATCTGCGTAGCCATCGTATCTGGATCGACATGGTCGATCTGTCCGGTGCCGAAAATGTCGAGCAGGTGGATGACGCTTATCGCCGCAACAATTCGGGTGGGCCGAGGCCGGAGACGTTTGACCGCGCCGCCTGTTTCAACCTTCTCGCGGATCTCCTGCGGGAGCGCGGTTTATCATCGGCGCGCATCGGTGCCGATCTCGAATTCATGCCGGCCGCCGATTTTTTCGCCCTGCGTCAGGCGCTTCCCGATATCGACTGGATTGATGGTTCGGCCGTGCTGCGGCGTCTGCGCGCGGTGAAATCCGAACGCGAGATCGAACTTCTGCGACGCGCGGCGGCGGCGGCTGAGGCAGGGCTGGTCGCAATGGCGGCAGCCGTCAGGCCGGGAGCGGCGCTTGGCGGGCTTTCCGCCGCCTGGAAGGCAGGCGCACAGGCACATGCCACGACATCAGGTTTTTCGCTGAGCGGACATTGGGACTACATATCAGTTGGACCCGCCTTGTCGGATATGGCGGCCGTGGTGACGCCGGGCGCATTGATCAAAGCCGATGTCGGCACGCTGGTCGATGGTTATTCCTCGGATGGCGCAAGAACCTTCTCATGGGGGCCGGTCTCGCCCTTGGCTACAGATATCTTCAAAGCGCTGGAAACGGCTTTTGTCGCCGGGCTGGAAGCGCTTCGTCCCGGCAACAGCTTCGGCGCGGTGCATGCCGCCATGCTGGCCTCGATGCGCGGGCAAGGTTTCGGCGAATATTATCGCGGCCATTTCGGCCATTCCGTTGGTGGCGGCGTCGGCATCGAGGAATGGCCGTTCTTTTCCCATGACAATGCGGAAATTATTCTTCCCGGCATGGTGGTCGCGCTCGAAGCGCCTTTTTATGGGGAGGGGCTGGGCGCGTTGATGATCGAGGATCAGTTCCTTGTCACATCGTCCGGCGCAGAGTGCATGAACAACCTGCCACGCACTCTCAGGGATTTATCCGCGAACTAAACGCCGGTTCAGAGAAAATCGTCGCGGCGCGGGGTGAAGCAGTCGATCAGCTCGCCCTCTTCCAAACACAGGCAGCCGTGCTCGATGTGGCCGGGCACGACAAGGCTGTCGCCCTTCTGAAGGTCATAGGCCTCGCCGTCGCGGTAAAAGCGGAAGCTGCCGCTGGCGACGTAAGTGGATTGCACATGCGGATGGCTGTGCAGTTTTCCCTCGGCACCGGTCTTGAAGCGGAAGGACACGACCATCAGCTCGGGCGCTTCGGAAAGCACGGTGCGTTCGACGCCATCGTCGGGTGAAACGGTGGGAAATGTCGGAAGCTGCTGCATGTCGTTCTCCTCAGTCTTGCAATGCGGTTCAGGGCGGTTCAGCTAAGCTGTCTCAGCGTGGTGCACGCAACATGGCGCGGTAACGCGTCTGGCTGCTTTTCAGGTGGTTGCGCATGGCGCTTCGCGCTTCCTCCTCATTGCCGTCCTGTATGGCGATCAGGATTGCTTCATGTTCGCCGACGAGACGGCTGAGATCATTGGGTGAAAGCACAGTTTCCGAGCCGTTTTCAGCGACAGCACGGCGGGGAATGACGGTGGGACCAAGCACCTGCAGAAATTCGCTGAAACGGGGATTGTTGGTCGCTTCGGCCACCGCGAGATGAAAGGCGAAATCGGCCTCGGCCGTCGGGCTGCCCTTGGCGGCGCTGGCGCGGAACGCGTCGAAAGCCTCGATGATCTTTTCCTCTTGCGCCGGGGAGCGGCGAATGGCGGCAAGGCCGGCGGCATCGCCTTCCACGGCGGTACGCAGTTCCAGCATTTCGATCAGTGAAGAGACGCGCGCAAGATCGACATTGTGAAACGGTCGTCGCTCCACGGGTGCCGGTTCCAGCACGAAGACGCCGGCGCCTTGACGCGGCTCGACGAGACCATCGGAGCGCAGCGAGGCGATCGCCTCGCGCACCACGGTGCGGCTCACGCCGAATTCCTGTGTCAGCTGCGCTTCGGAGGGCAGGCGGTCGCCGGTCTTGTAACGGCCCTTGGCGATCTGGCTGCGGAGTTCCTCGGAAACCTTCACCACAAGCGTTTTGGCTTGCGGAGCTGCCGGTTCGGAGGTTGTCGCTTTTGTCATCTTCATCGCCGTTCTAAAAAGTGTGCAGGATTGCGTCCGGATGTCCTCGATACGTTATTCGTGGCCCGGCTTGCAATCCCGCCATCTGCTCGGGAGGATCATGTTTCCTTGAAGATAGGGTTGTCGACGAACACGCCGCCCTGAAACCGCACCATGACGTCTTTCGGGTCCGGTTGTGGCGTTGTCTCGGCAATATGCTGCCGGAAGGCCTCGGCATTGTCCTTCGGTTTCCATCCCAGAAAGCCGAGATGCGAGTTGTCCCACCAGCCGGCGTCATTGGCCGACGCGCCCCACACAACCGGGCAGCCGAGCACCGGCGCGCGAAACACCGCCTCGATCAGCGACACGAAATCATCGTGCGAAAACCAGGTGGACAGCATGCGGTAATTGGTGGGTTCAGGGGTGCAGGAGCCGATGCGCACCAGCGCCGTCTCCTGCCCGAATTTCTCGAAATACATGCGGGCGAGGTTCTCGCCGAAACATTTGGAGACGCCGTAAAGACCGTCCGGTCGGACGGGAACGTCAGGACCGAGCCGCTCGGTCTGGGGATAATAACCGATCGTATGATTGGAACTGGCGAAAACGATGCGCGGCTGTCCGTGGGCGCGGGCGGCCTCATAGAGATTATAAAGCCCGATGATATTGCCTTGCAAAATCTGCTCGAAGGGCCGCTCCACCGAAATGCCGCCGAGATGCACGATACCGTCGCAACCGGCAACCATGGCATCCACGGCCGCCGCATCGGCAAGGTCGCATTGCACGCATTCCTCGTTCGGCCCGGCCGGATCGAGCGAGGAGAGATCGGCAAGGCGCACTATCTCCGCCATCGGCGCGAGGCGCTCGCGCATCACGCGACCAAGCTGGCCTGCCGCACCGGTAACAAGAAGCCGTTTCATCGCCATTCTTCCAAGCCTTTTCTGCGTCTTCGGTGTGGCCCAAAGCGTTGCCGCCTCTTGACCTTGTCATACAGATCGTACAAAAAGCGGATAACATATATTATGTGCCATACGCAACAATCATGAAGGATGAGTTTGATGTTGACCGTCGAAACCAGGCAGGCCGTGAACCCGGAATATGCAAAAACGCTGGATACCGAAGGGCTCCGCCGGCATTTCCTTGCGAACGACATGTTCCGGTCCGGTGAAGTCAGGCTGATCTACACCCATTACGATCGTTTCGTGATGGGTGGTGCGGTGCCCAATGGCGCGCCGCTGACGCTGGACAAGGTGGAAGAAACCAAAACGCCGTCCTTCCTCGACCGTCGCGAAATGGGCATCGTCAATATTGGTGAGACCGGCACTGTCAGCGCCGGCGGCGAGACCTACACACTCAATCGCGGCGACGTGCTTTATCTCGGCGCGGGCAGCGGTGCTGTTACCTTTGACGGGGCAGGCCGATTCTACATCACCTCCTGCCCGGCCCATCGCAGCCTGCCAGCCAAGCTCGTCACGCTTGCCAACAGCAAGGAAGTCAAGCTCGGCGCGACGGAAACCTCCAACAAGCGCACCATCAACCAGTTCATCCATCCACTGGTCATGGAAAGCTGCCAGCTGGTGCTGGGTTATACGATGCTGGAGGACGGCTCGGTCTGGAACACGATTCCCTCGCACATTCATGACCGCCGCATGGAGGCCTATCTCTATTTCGGCATGGATGAAAAGTCGCGTGTGCTGCATCTGATGGGCGAGCCGCAGGAAACCCGCCATCTGTTTATTTCGAATGAAGAGGGAGCGATTTCGCCGCCCTGGTCGATCCACTCCGGCGCGGGCATCGGCTCCTACACTTTTATCTGGGCCATGGCCGGCGACAATGTCGATTATACCGACATGGACTTCATCCAGCCGGGGGATCTGAAATGAGAAATCCCTTTTCGCTTGAAGGGCGCAAGGCGCTCGTCACGGGGGCGAATACGGGCCTTGGCCAGGCGATTGCGGTGGGTCTTGCCGCCGCCGGGGCTGAGGTGGTCTGCGCCGCGCGCCGCGCGCCGGATGAAACGCTGGATATCATCGCCAAGGAAGGCGGCAAAGCGAGTGCGCTGCTCATCGATTTTTCCGATCCGCTGGCGGCGAAGGACAGCTTTGCTGACGCCGGTTTCGATATTCTCGTCAACAATGCCGGTATCATCCGACGCGCCGATTCCGTCGAGTTTTCCGAACTTGACTGGGACGAGGTGATGGACGTCAATCTCAAGGCGCTGTTTTTCACCACGCAGGCCTTCGCCAAAGAGCTGCTGGCGAAAGGTCGCTCCGGCAAGGTGGTCAATATCGCCTCGCTGCTATCCTTCCAGGGCGGCATTCGTGTGCCGTCCTATACGGCGGCGAAACATGGCGTGGCCGGTCTCACCAAGCTTCTGGCCAATGAGTGGGCGGCGAAGGGCATCAATGTGAATGCCATAGCGCCCGGTTACATCGAAACCAACAATACCGAGGCGCTACGCGCCGATGCAGCCCGCAACAAGGCCATTCTGGAGCGCATTCCGGCCGGCCGCTGGGGGCATTCGGAAGATATCGCCGGGGCGGCAGTTTTCCTGTCATCTGCGGCTGCAGATTACGTGCATGGCGCCATTCTCAATGTCGATGGTGGCTGGCTGGCGCGGTGATCCGCGCCAGTTTTCAAAATTCATCATATAACTTGTATGATGACTTGTTGACAAATATACGGCAAGCGGTTTAGGTGGCTTTCAGTCAACGAACTTGCAGAGGAATTTCGCTCATGAACCCTGAACAAATCAAGACGGCGCTCGGCTCCGGTCTTTTGTCTTTCCCGGTCACCCATTTCGATTCCGAGGGCCGTTTTGCACCCGACAGCTACAGGGCGCATGTCGAATGGCTCGCCGGTTATAAAGCACCGGTGCTGTTTGCCGCCGGCGGCACGGGCGAATTCTTCTCGCTGAAGCCAGATGAAATCCCCACAATCGTCGCCGCCGCCAAGGAAGTGGCCGGCGAAACAGCCATCGTTTCCGGCTGCGGTTACGGCACCGAGATTGCCGTCGATATTGCCCGCTCCGTGGAAAAGGTCGGTGCTGACGGTATCCTGCTTCTGCCGCATTACCTCATCGATGCGCCGCAGGAAGGGCTTTACGCCCACATCAAAAAGGTGTGTCAGTCGGTCGGTATCGGCGTCATGGTTTATAACCGCGACAATTCCGTGCTGCAGGCCGATACGCTGGCGCGTCTTTGCGACGAGTGCCCGAACCTTGTCGGCTTCAAGGACGGTACCGGCGATATCGGCCTCGTTCGCCAGATCACCGCCAAGATGGGCGACCGCCTGATGTATCTCGGCGGCATGCCGACGGCGGAACTATTTGCCGAAGCCTATCTCGGCGCCGGTTTCACCACCTATTCCTCTGCTGTCTTCAACTTCGTGCCGGGTCTTGCCAATGAGTTCTACGCGGCGCTGCGTGCCGGCGAGCGCGCCACCTGCGAGCGCATCCTGACGGAGTTCTTCTATCCGTTCATGGCGATCCGCAACCGCGCCAAGGGTTACGCCGTCTCCGCCGTCAAGGCCGGCGTTCGACTGCAGGGCTTTGATGCCGGTCCGGTGCGCGCACCGCTGAAGGACCTGACGAATGAGGAAATCGGCATGCTCGAAGCCCTGATCGGCACGCACAAGCGCAAAGCCTGATTAGGGGGCCTGATCACGGCATAACGGGAGGGGAGCCATGAAAATAACGGCGGTGCGCACGCATCTGCTCGAACACCGGCTGGACACGCCGTTTGAAAGCGCATCCATGCGCTTTGATCGTCGCGCCCATGTTCTGGTGGAGATCGAATGCGATGACGGAACGGTCGGCTGGGGCGAATGCCTCGGCCCGGCAAGACCGAACGCCGCCGTGGTTCAGGCTTACGCCGGTTGGCTCATCGGCCAGGACCCGCGCCAGACCGAAAAAATCTGGGCCGTGCTTTATAATGCCCTGCGCGATCAGGGCCAGCGCGGCCTCAGCCTCACGGCCTTGTCCGGCATCGATATCGCGCTCTGGGATATCAAGGGCAAACATTACGGCGCTTCCGTCTCGATGCTGCTTGGCGGGCGCTGGCGCGAAAGCGTGCGCGCCTATGCCACCGGCAGCTTCAAGCGTGACAAGGTGGACCGCGTCTCCGACAATGCCTCGGAGATGGCGGAGCGGCGGGCGGAAGGTTTTCACGCCTGCAAGATCAAGATCGGCTTCGGCATCGAAGAAGACCTCCGGGTCATCGCTGCCGTGCGTGACGCGATCGGGCCGGATATGCGGCTGATGATCGACGCCAATCACGGTTATACCGTTACCGAAGCCATCATGCTCGGCAATCGCGCAGCCGAATTCGGTATCGACTGGTTTGAGGAGCCGGTGGTTCCCGAACAGCTGGATGCCTATGCCCGGGTGCGGGCCGGCCAGCCGATCCCGATTGCGGGTGGCGAGACCTGGCATGGACGTTACGGCATGTGGCAGGCGCTTTCCGCCGGTGCCGTGGATATTCTCCAGCCCGATCTCTGCGGCTGCGGCGGTTTTTCCGAAACCCAGAAGATCGCCGCGCTCGCGACACTGCACGGCGTGCGCATCGTGCCGCATGTCTGGGGCACCGGCGTGCAGATTGCCGCAGCACTACAATTCATGGCGGCGATGACGCCCGATCCGGTGCGGGTCAATCCCATCGAGCCGATCATGGAATTTGACCGCACCCATAATCCGTTCCGCCAGGCCGTGTTGCGTGAGCCTCTCGAGGCCGTGAACGGCATTGTCGCCATTCCCGATGGTCCCGGTCTCGGCATCGAGATCAACCGCGATGCATTGAGTGAATTCAGGATGCCAGACCCGTGAGCGAACTCGTCAGAAAACTGAGCGGCACAGCGCCGAACCCTACTTTCCCAAAAGGAGCGGTCGATACGCAGATGCACATGTATCTGCCCCACTATCCCGCCTTGCCGGGCGGTCCCGGCCTGCCGCCGGGCGCCCTGCCGGGGCCGGAGGATTATCGTCGCCTCATGCAATGGCTCGGCATAGGCAGGGTCATCATCACGCAGGGCAACGCCCAACAGCGCGACAATGGCAACACGCTCGCCTGCGTTGCCGAGATGGGCGAGGTGGCCCGCGCCGTGGTCATCATCGATGCGACCACGACCGAAAAGGACATGGAAAAGCTCATCGCCGCCGGTGCGGTCGGTGCGCGCATCATGGATCTGCCGGGCGGTGCGGTGAACCTTTCCGAGCTGGAAGCGGTGGATGAGCGGGCACATGCGGCCGACTGGATGGTGGCGGTGCAGTTCGATGGCAACGGTCTTCTCGACCATCTGCCGCGCCTTCAGAAAATCCGCTCGCGCTGGGTGTTCGATCATCACGGCAAGTTCTTCAAGGGCATCAAGACGGATGGGCCGGAAATGGCGGCGCTTCTAAAGCTTATCGATCGTGGCAATCTCTGGTTCAAATTCGCCGGCGTTTATGAAAGCTCCCGCGAAAGCTGGCCCTATGAGGATGTCGCCGCCTTTTCGCGGGTGATCGCCGCACACGCGCCGGAGCGCATCGTCTGGGGCACCAACTGGCCGCATAATTCGGTGCGCGAAACGGCCGCCTATCCCGACGATGCCCGCCTTGCGGAACTGACGCTCGGCTGGTTGCCGGATGAGGCGGCGCGCGATCGGGCGCTGGTCGAAAACCCGGAAGCGTTGTTCAAGTTGTCGCCAGTCAAGGCGGCCTAGTTTTATTCGGGATGGTTGGGGAAGGGAGGCCTCATCATCTTGTTCAAGTGAAAGGACTTTGCATGCCGGCCCGGATGGGCGTGAAAAAATCGGTCCGATAGCCTTGGAGGGGCTGGGCCGTTTCAACAATGGAGGAGGAAAGCATGAAAAAGATTGCAAGCATGATGTGCGTCGCGATGGGGATCGCGCTGTCAGGCGCGTCCGCCAGCGCGCAGGAAATCACCCTGCGCTCTGCAGACATCCACCCGGACGGTTATCCGACGGTTGAAGCCGTGAAATATATGGGCGAGCTTCTGTCGGAGCGCTCCAATGGCCGCATCAAGGTGCAGGTCATGAACAATTCTGTTCTCGGCGGTGAAAAAGACACCATCGAGCAGACCCGCTTCGGCGTCATCGACATGAACCGCGTCAACGCAGCACCTTTCAACAATCTGGTGAAGGAAACCACCGTTCTCGGGCTGCCTTTCCTGTTCCGTTCGACGGAGCACATGCATAACACCGTCGACGGCCCGATTGGCGATGAGGTTCTGGCGGCTTTTGAACCGCACGGCCTCATCGGTCTTGCCTTTTACGATTCCGGCGCGCGTTCCTTCTACACCACCAAGAAGCCTATCGAAAAACTGGCGGACCTGAAGGGTCTCAAAATCCGCGTGCAGCAGTCGGATCTGTGGATTTCGATGATGCAGGCCTTCGGCGCCAACCCGACGCCGATGCCGATGGGCGAGGTCTATTCTTCGCTTGAAACCGGGGTCGTCGATGGCGCAGAAAATAACTGGCCGTCCTACGAATCCGCCCGCCACTATGAAGTCGCGAAGAATTATTCGCTGACGGAACATTCGCTGAACCCGGAAATCCTCGTCATTTCCAAGATCTCCTATGACAAGCTGTCGCCGGAAGACCAGAAGCTGCTGCGCCAGGCGGCAAAGGACTCCGTCGGCAAGATGCGCGAACTCTGGAGTGCCCGCGAAAAGGCGTCGGAAGAAAAGGTCCACGCCGGCGGCTCCAACGTCATCAAGGTCAACAAGGAGGAATTCGCTGCGGCGATGGGTCCGGTCTACGACAAGTTCGTCACCGATCCGAAGATGAAAGACCTTCTGGAACGGGTGAAAGCGGTCAAGTAACGCGCGGAAAACCGGCCTTGGAAACAGGGCCGGTTTTCTTTTGTCGCCGTTGACGCGGGAGGAACAGACAATGCGAAATTTCATGCGGGCAATCCGCCCTTTTCTCGGCGCGCTCAGCCACGCGTCGCTTTATATTGCCGGTATCGGCATGATCGCCATGACGCTTATCGTCGGCTGGCAGGTCTTTGCCCGTTATATCCTCAATGATTCACCCAGCTGGTCGGAGCCGCTGTCGCTGCACCTCATGTCGTGGTTCATCATGCTGGGGGCCGCAGTCGGCGTGCGCGAGAGCGTGCATCTCGGGCTCGATATTCTGCGCTACATGATGCCGCCCCGTGTGCAGAAGGGCATGGACCTCACTAGCCTCGCGCTCATTTTCTTCTTCGGCGCCGGCATGGCCTGGTATGGCACGTCGCTTTCCATGGGCACCTGGACGGCGACCATTCCAGTTCTCGGCTGGCCGGGCGGAACGGATTTCTTCCCGCTGATCGGTGGCGGTTTCCTCATCGCGCTGTTTGCCGCCGAACGTTTCGTCGATCTTGCCATTGGTGAGGACATAGCGGCAGACGTGATCGTGCAGGAGGCCGCATAATGGCTTACACCATTCTCTTCGGTGTCTTCACCCTGTTGATGCTGATCGGCACGCCGATCGCCTTTTGCCTCGGCATCGCCTCCTTCGCCACGGTTCTTTATCTCGGCCTGCCGCCCATCGTGGTGTTCCAGCAGATGAATTCCGGCATGAATGTCTTTGCGATGATGGCGATCCCGTTCTTCATCTTCGCAGGGGACCTGATGGTGCGCGGCGGCATCGCCCATCGCCTCATCCGGTTTGCCGCCGGTCTCGTCGGGCACCTGCGTGGCGGCCTCGGCCAGGTCAATATCGTCGCCTCGACGCTGTTCGGCGGCATTTCCGGCTCGGCCGTCGCCGATGCGTCGGCCGTCGGCGGCTTGATGATCCCGCAAATGGCCAAGCGCGGTTATGACAGGGACTATGCCGTCAACGTCACCGTCAATGCCGCCATCATCGCGCTGATGATCCCGCCCTCGCATAACATGATCCTCTATTCGATCGCGGCGGGCGGCAATGTCTCGGTGGCCGATCTTTTCACCGCCGGCATCATTCCGGGCCTGCTGCTGGCTGCCGCCCTGATGGTCACGGCCTATATCGTCGCCCGGCGCAAGGGTTATCCGTCAGAGCCGTTCCCGGGTTTCTCCAAGCTGATGTATTATCTGCTGGCCTCGTTCCCCGGCATTCTCCTGATCGGCATCATCTTCGGCGGTGTGCGTTCGGGCGTCTTCACGGCCACGGAAAGTTCCTGCATTGCCGTGCTTTATGCCTTCCTCGTCGCCATGCTGGTCTATCGCGAGCTGAACTGGGACGGTTTCGTGGAAGCCGTGATGGGGGCCGTCCGTACCACGGCCATGGTTCTGCTCGTCATCGGCACGGCGGCGTCCTTCGGCTGGCTGATGGCCTTCCTGCAGGTGCAGACGCTGATGATTGCCGCAATCAGCGCAATTTCGGATAACCCGATCATCGTGCTGCTCGTCATCAACGTCATCCTGCTGCTGCTCGGCACCTTCATGGATATGGCGCCGATGGTCATCATCTCCACGCCGGTGCTTCTGCCTGTCGTGAAGGCCTTCGGCATTGATCCCGTACATTTCGGCGTGGTGATGATCCTGAATGCCGGCATCGGCCTCAACACGCCGCCGGTGGGGACGGTGCTCTTTGTCGGCTGCGCGGTCGGCGGCATATCGATACGGGAAGCGATGCGGACGATCTGGCCGTTCTTCGGAGCCAGCATCGCCGTGCTGCTGGCCGTTACCTATATTCCGTCGCTGTCCCTGTGGTTGCCGTCGCTGTTCCGGTAATCCCAGCGTTTCCAAACGAGGAGGCCCCGCTATGCCGGGGCCTTTTCCGTCTCAGTGGCAAGCAGCCTCTGCTGTTCGTGTTCGTCAAAGGCCATGAGATTGCCGTGCCGGCTGCGGCGTATCCGGTTCATATGGTCGCGCGGACTTAAGCCCAGCGTTCGTTTGAACATGCGCGAAAAATAATAGGGGTCGCCATAACCCACTTCGGCGGCCGCGGCCGAGACCGAAAGCCCCGCCTCGAGAAAATGCATGGCGCGTTCCATGCGCTTGAACTCCTGATATTTCCGAGGCGTCCGACCGACCCGCTTCTGGAATTCGCGCAGGAAATAATCGCGATTATAGGGTGCGGCCTCCGTTGCCCTGCCGGCAATGTCGGGGTCGAGCGGATTGGCCGAAATCATGGTGATCGCCTTCATCACGGCGAGGTCGAGGCCTTCCGTGCCCTCCGGCTGGAAACTCGGTCGGTCCACCCATCCGAGGAAGGCATCGTCAATGAAGGCGATCAGCAGCACCATGAAGAGATGGTGCTGGCCGAGTGTGACGGAGGAGGGCGGGGCGGTCTGCCGGTAGTGGCGAACGAGTGGTTCCAGCAGCGGCCAACGGCTCAGCCTCACCTTTGGCTTCAAATCCATCTGCGCGATCAGGTTGTGGCGGCCGTAAATATCGAGCGAGAAATGCTGCGCCACGCCGCGATAGGTCACGGCCTGCTCGTTCCAGCCGACAAAGCGCTGCCCCCTGAAAATCAGCATGGCGTCACCCGGCTCCAGCACCCGCGCTTCGCCATCCACCAGGTAATGCCCGCGTCCTTCCAGACAGATGATGAGATCGTCCACTTGATTGGATTTGTCGATCTGCCAGGTACGGGAATGCTCCATCTTGATCGTCGCGCGCGTCAGGTTGAGGTTGAGCGCCGCGGGCGGAATGGAGGATAGAATGCCGCCTTCGATTTCGTCCATCTTTTTCCTCATCTTTGTTAATTCACCTTGGCGCGGAAATTTGGTTTTGTCATCGAACAAATTGCTTTTACGCGCCGTATCAATGAGGGAGGAGATCGGTCGCGGCGATAGAACGCGCTTTCGCGCGTCCGCCGCCGGCCGTTCCAGGAGAATCACTTGTACGAAATTGTATTCTGTCATTCGCGTCCCATCGGGGTGCGGGGAGGAGCATCGTGAAATCTCAGCGCTTCCTGGGGCTGGGATATCTGACGCCCTATATCATCGGGCTGCTGGTCTTCACCGCGATACCGTTTCTCGGCTCGCTCTATCTCAGCTTCACCCGTTACGACCTGATGAGCGATCCCAGCTGGACTGGACTGGCCAATTACGAGCGGCTCTTCACCCGCGACCGTACCTTCATGAAATCGCTGAACGTCACCCTGTTCTACGTGTTTCTGACGGTGCCGCTGAAGCTCGCATTCGCGCTCTTCATCGCGGCGATACTCAATTACAAGCTGCAATTCATCAATTTCTTCCGCACCGCCTTTTATGTGCCATCCATCCTTGGAGGCTCGATCGCGATTGCGGTTCTGTGGCGTTATATTTTCGCAAGCGAGGGGCTCGCCAATATGGCGCTGGCGGCAATCGGCCTTTCGCCCGTGGACTGGTTCGGTGATCCCGGCAATGCGCTTTTCACCATCACGCTGCTGCGCTGCTGGCAGTTCGGTTCGGCCATGGTAATCTTCCTCGCCGCGCTGCAATCCATCGACAAGTCGCTCTATGAAGCGGCCGCCATCGATGGCGCGGGCAAAGTGAAGACCTTCTTCTTCATCACGCTGCCGCTTCTGACGCCGGTGATCTTCTTCAACCTCATCATGCAGATGGTGCAGGCGTTTCAGGAGTTTAACGGCCCTTACATCATCACCCAGGGCGGGCCGCTCAAGTCCACCTACCTCTTGCCTCTCTACATCTATGACGAGGCCTTCAAGAAGTTCAACATGGGCTATGCCTCTGCCATTGCCTGGGTGCTTTTCACCATCATTACCGTGCTGACCCTCGTGGCCTTCTGGTCCTCGAAGAAGTGGGTCTTTTACGCCGGCGACAAGCGGAACTGATGCCATGACCGATATCGCAACCCTAAACGAGATGCAGGCGGCCCGCCGGGCAAGGCTCAGGCTGCTCTCCACCTCTGTGCGCTACGTGCTTCTCTTCGCGGTCGGCCTCGTCATGCTGTACCCGCTGATCTGGCTGGTGGGCGCAAGCTTCAAGACCAATTCGGAAATCTTCTCCGGTGCGGGTTTCATCCCCGACAACCCGACGCTGGACGGCTATATCCGCGGCTGGCAAACCTCGACGCCCTACACATTCGGCCGGTTCTTCTGGAATTCGTTCCTGATTATTCTGCCGAAGGTCATAGGCACCGCGATTTCCTGCACCATGGCGGCCTATGCTTTTGCCCGCTTCGATTTTCCGCTGAAGAAAATCCTGTTCGGCTCGGTCATAGCAATTCTGCTGCTGCCGAATGTCGTCACCCGCATTCCGCAGTATATCCTGTTCCGCGATCTCGGCTGGCTCGATAGTTTCCTGCCGCTCTGGGTGCCATCGGCACTCGCGGGCGATGCCTTCTTCGTCTTCATGCTGGTGCAGTTCCTGCGCTCGCTGCCATCGGACATGGAAGAGGCGGCGCGGGTGGACGGCGCCAACAGCCTGCAGACGCTGGTTTATATCGTCGTGCCGATGCTGGCGCCGGCGCTGATCTCGGTCTGCCTGTTCCAGTTCATGTGGACGATGAACGATTTCCTCGGACCGCTGATCTACCTGTCCTCGGTCGATAAATATCCGGTGAGCCTGGCGCTCAAACTCTCCATCGACACCACCGAAGCCTTTGAATGGAACCGCATCCTGGCGATGTCGGTGCTGACGATCGCGCCTGCGCTGATCGTGTTCTTCGCGGCGCAACGGTATTTCATTGAAGGGATCTCGTCTGGCGGGGTCAAAGGCTGAAAATGGCAAGCGTTCAACTTAAAAATCTCGAAAAAGTCTATGGCGGCAGCTTCAAGGCGGT
The DNA here is from genome assembly GCF_005221325.1 of Agrobacterium tumefaciens. Lineage (NCBI taxonomy): Bacteria > Pseudomonadati > Pseudomonadota > Alphaproteobacteria > Hyphomicrobiales > Rhizobiaceae > Agrobacterium > Agrobacterium tumefaciens. Next base: position 2,078,721 of record NZ_CP039889.1, read on the forward strand.
ACACGGCATCGACCTCGAAATCGAGGATGGTGAGTTCATGGTGTTCGTCGGCCCTTCCGGCTGCGCCAAATCCACGACGCTGCGTATGGTGGCGGGGCTGGAGGAAATCACCGGCGGCGAAATCCTGATCGGCGACCAGCGTGTCAACGACCTGCCGCCAGGCAAGCGCTCCATTGCCATGGTGTTCCAGAACTATGCGCTTTATCCGCATATGAAGGTGCGCGGCAATCTGGCCTTCGGCTTGAAGATCGCCGGTGTCGCCAAGCCCGAGATCGCAAAGGCAATCGACAACGTCGCCCGCATTCTGGAAATCGAGCCGCTGCTGGATCGTCTGCCGAAGCAGCTTTCCGGCGGGCAGGCGCAACGCGTGGCGCTGGGCCGCGCCCTCATCAAGAAACCGGGCGTGTTCCTGTTCGATGAGCCGCTTTCCAATCTCGATGCCAAGCTGCGTGCTTCGATGCGGGTGCGCATTACCGATCTGCATCGCCAGCTGAAAGCGGAAGGCCTGTCCTCGACGGTTATTTATGTCACCCATGACCAGACGGAGGCCATGACCATGGGCGACCGTATCTGCGTCATGCAGGCGGGGCGCATCATGCAGGTCGCGACGCCGAAGGAGCTTTATAACCGCCCCGCCAATCTGTTCGTGGCCGGTTTCATCGGCATGCCGGAAATGAACCTGGTGGATGTGGCGATCGACGGTGCGGAATTCGTCATCGGCGGGCAGCGTCTGCCCATCGGCGAGCATCTTGAAAGGCGTCTTTCGGCAAAACCGGCGGATGCCGTCATCGGCATCCGCCCGCAGCATCTTTCGCTGGCGGGGGAAGCTGATGGTCCGGCGCTGGAGGCGAAACTCACCAATGCAGAATTCATGGGGCACGAGGTCTATCTGCACGCCGATCTTGGCGGGCAGAAGCTGGTGAGCGTGGTGGGGGCGGCCGAATTCGAGGCGCTCGGGCGCGACGGCATCCTGCGGCTGAAGCCGGACCCGGAGAAGCTGCATATTTTCGACAAGGCCGATGGCCGCAACGTCTCACTGTGAGGAGGGGACGGGCGTGCCTGATTTTTCGAGGAGGAGAAGAACAATGAAGATGATGACCAGAATGATGGCGATGCTCGCCGGTGCCGCTTATGTGGCGATGGCAACCGCGCCGGCGGCGGGTGCTGCGGAACTGCGCATGTCGTGGTGGGGCGGCGAAAGCCGCCATGTCGCCACCCAGAAGGCGATTGCCGCCTGCGGCGAGAAATATGGCCACACGGTCAAGGGCGAGTTCACCGGTTTCGACGGTTATCTCGAAAAGCTCACCACGCAGATGGCGGGCAAGACGGAGGCCGATATCGTTCAGGTCAACTGGCCGTGGCTGCCGCTGTTTTCCAAGAACGGCGAGGGTTTTGCCGATCTGCGCCAGCTGAAACCGCTCGATCTGTCGCAATGGGCCAAGAGCGATCTGGAGGCGGGCTCGATGAACGGCGTGTTGCAGGGGCTATCCCTCTCCACCACTGGCCGTGTCTTTTTCTTCAACGCCACTACCTTCGAAAAGGCAGGTGTCGAAATCCCGAAGACATGGGATGAGTTCTTCGCGGCAACGAAGACCATCAAGGAAAAGCTCGGCAAGGACCATTATACCTTCAACGCCGTGAAGGAGACCGCCCAGCTGCTTGCAACGCTGGCCGTCGTGCAGAAGACCGGCAAGGATCTGGTCGATCCCAAGACGAACCGCGTCGCCTGGACACCGGCGGAGCTGGCTGAAGGCATCTCGTTTGTCGGCAAGCTCGTCGAAACCGGCTCCATCCGCTCCCAGAAAGAGGAAGCGGCTGATGGAAACGTCAATCTCTATGAAAAACCGTCATGGTCCGAAGGCCGCATTGCCGGCTCCTACGAATGGGATTCGACCTATTCGAAATATGCCGATCCCCTGAAGGAGGGGCAGGTTTTGAAACCCGTGCCGATGCTGAAGCTTGCCGGAGCGGTGACCGAAGGCGTCTATCGCAAACCTTCCATGGTGTTTTCGATCTCGAAAAACTCGAAGAATCCGGAAGCGGCCGCGCAAATCCTGAACTGCCTGCTGAACGAACCCGAGGGCATTGATGCACTCGGCACCTCCCGCGGCCTGCCAGCCTCCAAGGCTGCGGCGGAGCGTCTGGGCAACAAGGGTGAACCGGAAGTGCGTGTCGCCAACGCCATCGTCATGGCGGCATCGGGACCGGTGGTTTCGCCTTTTAACGAACATCCGGAAATCCGTTCGGCCTTCATCGATACGCTGGAAGAATATGCCTATGGCCAACTGACGGCAGAAGAGGCGGCCGAGCAGATCGTCGATTCCACCAATGACGTTCTGGCCAAGTTCGATTGAAGCAGAAGGTCCCGCCGCGCAACTGCGGCGGGCCGTTTATCCGGTTGCCGGGTGATAGGCTACATGTCCGGCAGGAGATTGACCGGACATGCGTGAAAGAAGAGAAGAGAGCATGAACGAACCCCTTATCATCGCGCTTTCGGCGCGAACGGCGGCGCTTTGCCTTGCTGCGCCGGGTGCGCGCTATCACCTGCCGTCCAAAACGGCATGGCGACTGTCCTCGCCGGATGGCGACAGGCAGCACGGCGAAACCACGACCGTGGTGACGCTGCTGCATGATCTGCGCCCGGATACGCGCTATGTCTTCGAAGCCGAGGGGTCCGGCAGTCTAGAATTCAGGACCGTTGCCTGTGCCGGGCTTGTCGAAGCCACAGCGTTTTCCCTGCGGTCGGATATTGCGCTTGACGATGAAGAGGGCGCACACGCCAATGCGCGGGCGCTCGAGAACGCCGTCGCTGCCGTGCCTGTCGGCGGCACCCTGCGTCTTGGTCCCGGTATCTGGACGGCGTTTCCGGTGCGGCTGAAAAGCGACATGACGCTGCACCTTGCGGAGGGTGCCGTGCTGCGCGCGCCCTCCATCCGCAACGGCTGGCCGATCCTTCCCGCTCGCGATGAGGCCGGACGAATGCTCGGCAGCTGGGAGGGATTGCCGGATGCCTGTTTCGCCGCGCCGGTTTATGCGGTCGGGGCGGATAATCTCGTGATCGAGGGCAGGGGCATCCTGGATGGTTCCGGCGACAAGGGCGACTGGTGGAGCTGGCCGAAGGAAACCCGTGATGGCGCGCGCCGGCCGCGCGGCCTGCATCTCGTGTCCTGCCGCAAAACACAGCTTCTGGGTTTCACGATCCGCAATGCTGCATCATGGACGATCCACCCGCAGGGCTGCGACGATCTGGCGGCCGCCGGTCTCACCATCATCGCCCCCCATGACAGCCCCAATACCGATGGTTTCAACCCGGAAAGCTGCCGTTACGTGATGATATCAGGCGTGCGCTTTTCCGTGGGTGATGATTGCATCGCGGTGAAGGCGGGAAAACGCGGGCCGAATGGCGAGCAAGACCATCTGGCGGAGACGCGCGGCGTCAGCGTGCGCCATTGCCTGATGCAGCGCGGCCATGGCGGGCTGGTCATCGGCTCGGAAATGTCCGGCGGGGTCCATGATGTGACGGTGGAGGACTGCGATATGATCGGCACGGATCGCGGCCTGCGCCTCAAGACGCGGCGCGGTCGCGGCGGTACGGTCAGCAACATCGCCATGCGCCGGGTGTTGCTGGACGGTGTGCAGACCGCACTTTCAGCCAATGCTCACTACCATTGTGACGCCGATGGGCATGATGACTGGGTGCAGTCGCGAAACCCGGCATTGGCCAATGGTGGCACGCCGTTTATCGATGGCATCACCGTGGAAGACGTCGAAATCCGCAATCTCGCCCATGCGGCGGGCGCCTTCCTCGGTCTGCCGGAGGCTCCCATCCGCAACATCCTTCTCCGCAACCTCACCATCGTCTCGCATGACCCTTCGGCCGTCGCGACGCCGCCGATCATGGCCGACCGCGTGCGCCCCATGCGCCACGAGGCGATTGTTTTCGAGCAGGCGGATGTCGTCTGCGATGATCCGGCGCTTCTGAGTGACGCCTCTGTTTCCATTTCGTCAGATTTCGATTGAGAAAATCCATGAAAGCCACTGAATATTTTGATCAATTCTCTATTCGATACGAGTACTACAAGAGCGGGAGCTGGTGTTACGAGGATGGCTGTATCTATCGCGGTCTGCAGCAGCTGTTCGAGGCGACAGGCGAGGCCCGCTGGAACGACCATTTGCACCGTCTGGCCGATACCCAGATCGCCGCGGACGGAACGCTCGCCGGTTATGATCCGCAGGAATATAATATCGACCATATTCTTGCCGGGCGTATTCTCTTTCCCCTGTCGGCGGAAACGGGCGATGAACGTTATCTGGCAGCTGCAGGGCATCTGGCAGGCCAGCTCCAGAGCCATCCGCGCACCAATGCCGGCAATTATTGGCACAAGAAGCGTTATCCGCATCAGGTCTGGCTCGATGGCCTCTATATGGGGCTGCCATTCCAGATCGAATATGGGCAGGCGATGGGCCGCCCCGAGCTGATCGAGGACGCGCTACGGCAGTTTTCAGCGGCGCTTGCACTGACGGCGGATGCCGGTGGTCTTTACGTTCATGGTTATGATGAGAGCCGCAGCCAACGCTGGGCCAATCCCGCGACCGGCAAATCGCCAGCCGTCTGGGCGCGGGCGGTGGGCTGGCTTGCCATGGCGCTGGTGGATGCGCTGGTCATCTTGCCGGACGACGGTGCGACGGCCGAGCTTCGCGAGAGGACGCGACGTCTTCTGGCTGATATCATCGCACGGCAAACGCAGGCCGGTCTCTGGATGCAGGTGCTCGACAATCCGGGCCTTGCCGGCAATTACGCGGAAACATCCGCCTCCGCCATGTTCGCTTATGCCCTGCTGCGTGCGGTGCGGCTCGGGCTCTTGCAGGGCGAGGAGGCAGCGAACGCCCTTTTAGCTGGTCGCCAAGCGCTTGCCGCACTTCTGGAGACACGCCTTGAGCCGGAAGAGCAGGGTGTTGTCCGACTGACCGGCATCGTGCATGTCGCCGGGCTCGGCGGTTTCGATGGCAATTATCGCGATGGAACGCCGGACTATTATCTGACGGAGCCGGTCGTATCCGACGATGCGAAGGGTGTCGGGCCGCTGATGATGGCCTATGCGGAAAGCCTGCTTCTGGCTCGCTGAAGCCGAATGTTTGCCGAATCCGGTGATATATGGGCGGCGCGGATAAAATCCGGGTTGCGCTGACCGGTTTGTGACTGGAAGAAATGAACCGCGGCGGGATAAACCTCGTTTTTGCGATATAACCGGAATCCAGTGTCACCGAGCCCCAATGCCATGATTCAGTCACCCCCGGAACGCTTCATCCTGCTTGACGGCATAAGGGGTGTGGCTGCGCTTTTTATCGTTCACCGCCATGCGGAGCAGTTTTTCGGTCGAGATCCGGCCTCGAGCTATCTCGCCGTTGACCTGTTTTTTGCGCTCAGCGGCTTCGTGCTGGCCCATGCCTATGGCAAGAAGCTGTATGAGGGGGCAATCACTCCGGGCTTTTTCATGAAGGCGCGCTTTGCCCGTCTTTATCCGCTCTATGTGCTGGCGCTGGCGTTGATGGCTGCTTATTTCGTCTGCCTCTATGTGCTGGGCCTGCCGACGCCGATCGATGATCTGCATCGCCGCATCTATCCCGGCGAGCTGGCTTTTGCCCTCGTCACAGGGCTGCTTTTCCTGCCGGCACCCTTCACGCTGACCCTGAACGGCGCGCTGTTTCTGGTCAGCCCTGCATGGTCGCTGTTCAACGAACTGGTAGTGAATGCGTTTTATGCCCGCTGGGGTGTACGGGCGACGATGAAGCAGACTGTTTTGGTGCTTGCTGTCAGCGCCATCGTGCTGATGGTGGCGGCGGCGGAATTCGGCAAGCTGCATGCCGGTTTCCGCTGGCAGGAAATGTATGCCGGCATGGGCCGGGTGTTTTTCTCATTCTTTGCCGGCGTGCTGATCTACCGTTTCCGCAATCGCGTGCCGGCATTGAAGCCCGTACAGGCCACCCTTTGCCTGCTGCTGGTCTGCTTGGTCCTCGCGGTGCCCATGTCACGGGAGTTGCGGCCATTTTTCGATCTCGTTGTTGTGCTGCTCGTCTGGCCATTGCTGCTGTTCGTGGCCAGCAAGACCCTGCCGGGTCCGAAAGTGGGTGCGGTGTCGGTGTTTCTCGGCACGGCATCCTACGCGGTCTATGTGCTGCATATTCCGCTTCTGGCCTGGACGGAGTTTCTGGTGCCGGCGGCCACGCGGGAAACCATCGCCCTGCCGGCCGGCATTGTTTTCCTTGTTGCCGTAACCTGCCTGTCATGGTGGCTGACGGTCTATTACGACCAGCCCGTTCAGAAATGGCTGAAAAGCCGCCTGAGAAAACACGCGGAAATCCGCCAGCCGGTCTAGTCCAGCGGGCGGGCCGCAGATTTCAAATATGGGCGAAAATCGGAGCCGTCAGCACGAAGGCTGCGACGAGGCTGATGATCGTCAGTTTTGCCGCTCGCATGCGCCGCATTCTGCGGCCGCTCCAGTCATACGTCATACTAACCCTCCACGCAGACGCAACGCCGGTATGGAAATCGTTCGGGCTCAGCGCAGACCGGTCATGGTCTTGCGCAACTCAGCCGGAAGCATAGTCCATTCCCAAGCACCCCCGGCACGCCTAATCGCGCGCGGGACGCCCAATTTCAGTGTTGCCTGATATACGGCTTTTGCCAAGCCGCTATTTTCATCGGTGATTTTGACGGCTCAATCGCGGGTTGGCCGCGAGTTGCCGGCACTCAGGGCATTTCCAGCAAAAATGCGCTCGGTTTTGCGTCCGGAAATGCTCTAAATCACCGGTAAAGGGGCGGCAGGCCCTGGATGGCGTAACGCGGCAGCGGTTTCCATGGTTTGACGCGTTCATATTTGTGAACGCCGAACAGAAACAGCATTTCCTCCGAAATATCGGCGGGGTCGGTCAAGCCATCCTGAAAAAGCTCGATCACCTTGCGGGCTGCATTGTTGTAGAGAACGACTTCGTCATCCATGGTGTGGCGATCATAGCCGAGGCCTTGCAGCACGGACTGGAGCATTTTGAGGTCCTGCGACGTGATGATGCAATTTTCATAAGCGGAAGACATGATGTCCTCCTTTCTTGTGAGTTCACAAAAGCCGGAGCGTCGGGCAGGCGATGCCCTGACGCTTCAACGCTTCGAAACACGGGCGCGCCAGGGAAACCTTTCCCGGCCCTTGCCGTCATGTAATGTCATGTAAATGCCGGGTAGTTCCTGCCGGTCGATGAAAAGGGGCAGAACAGGGGCTGGGGGACGGCATACAGGCCTGACGGCGGCAACGCCCTTTAATTACCGATAAAGCAGAGTGCGCCCGTTGGGTGGAATAGGCAAGGGAATTCGGAAAGCGGTGCAGGCTGCGGAATATCTGAAATGGCGCCGCTACAGGCAACAAAAAAGGCCGGGGCAATATTGCACCGACCTTCCTCATATCGCTCTCAACACCAGTGCCAGTACATCCGTGGTCAAAAGTCTAAGGCGACTAAAACAACTGCGAACGACGATTTCATCCGCGCTCACCAGCAGTTGCCATGAGATTATTTAGTGGGGCAATGTGGCCAAAACAAGTCCGGCATCCATAAAGATACTTTTATTGTCGCAACTTGTCGGCCAATGCTGCACCCTATTTCTTTTTGCCGTCCGCTGTCGTGGCGTTCGCGAACTTCACCTGCGAACCGGCTGGCGTCGCTGCAGGTGCTTTCGTCTTGTCCTTCTTCGGCTTGCGGACTTCCTTGTTGCTGCGCAATTGACCCTTTGCCATGACGTCGTCCTCCTGTGTTGACCGGATGGTGGTAAAAAACCGCCCGCTATTTCCCGCCGGATCGTTTCTTCGCGGGCACAGGTTCGGAAGCAACAACAGTCGCTTCCTGTGCTTCGCGAAGCTGGCGAAGGCGTTCCGTCTTGCGGGCGCGCTGGTCGGCTTCGGCGTTGATGATCTGCTTTGCCGCGCTATCAGTCAATGACGCCTTGTCCTGCGCGGATAGTTTGCCGGGCTTGAAAAAAGCTTCTTTTGTAGCGGCCATGGCAGTCTCCTTCACGGAAGAACGGTATCGAACGATTACCGGGTACGGGCGGCCTTTTTGGGCGCAGGCAGCAGGCCTTCGCGCTGCATCTTCTTCTTCTCCAGCTTGCGGTGGCGGCGTACGGCTTCGGCCTGTTCGCGGACACGCTTTTCTGAAGGCTTTTCATAGGATTCCCGCGCGCGCATTTCGCGGAAGATACCTTCACGCTGCATTCTCTTTTTCAGGACGCGAAGGGCTTGTTCTACATTGTTGTCGCGGACGAGTACTTGCAAAAGCTTCTCCTTAGGCAGCCAGGGCTGCTATTTTCTGATTTTGATGGAATTCAGGTTGATCCAGCTCGATCCCGCCTCACGTACCACGGGGCCTTCGCTCGCGCGTGGTGCCGAGGTTGCAGATGCGGGCGCATCTATTTCATCGACCGCAACGCTGCGTTCGAAATTTTCATGCTGGAAACGCACCCTGAGGCGAACGACTCCCTGTCCTTCGGGCATGACCGATATAACCCGGGCGGGTCCTTTGGGCTGACTGTTACCCAGAACACCAGGTTTTAGAAAAACCGTGTCGCCGCACTGGTAGGATTTTTTGCGCATGAGGACCTCCATGGCCCAAAAACAAAAGGCCGGGCTTTAACCCGACCTCTCACAGTCATTTGCACCTGCAGCCAGTACATCCGTGGTCTGCGGGGCCAAAATGACGAATATCAAGCTGCCTGAAGGTTATCAGCAGAGCTTTTTCCGGACCGGCGGTCCTGAACGATCTCGTAGCTGATCTTCTGGCCGTCGTTCAGCGAACGCATGCCAGCGCGCTCAACAGCAGAAATGTGAACGAAAACGTCCGTGCCGCCGTTGTCAGGCTGAATGAAGCCGAAGCCCTTGGTGGCGTTAAACCACTTAACAGTACCAGTGTTCATAACGATCTCCTTTTTAGAATCGTTGTGGTTCCCGCGATACCTTGCGGGATTAGATCGATTTTTGAGAGGAAATCCGACGGGGAACACTAGGTTCCGGTAACGACGTCACAAGCAATGGTCGATGAGATGAATATAGGCACAATTTTCGATTTTGCAATGACCGGGTCCGGAAAATTGGGTTTGCGCTCGATTTGATCATCTAAGTTACTGTTTTCCTACAGAAATAATTGCCTGACGATACTCCCGGGCGGCTGGTTGTCAGCCCGCGCCAGGGGTCACGTCCGGGCTTTTCTCATCCGGCAGGGTGCCTGCGCCCGGCGTCTTTTCATGGTCGGTCAATGAGGGTTTGGCGTGCGGACCGGCGGCCGGAATGTCGCTTGCCTTCGATGGCGTCTTGTCGGCGGTTTTCGGTTTTTGCTGCTGCGTCATGCGCGTTCTCCTTTGGCAGGAAAACGCCGGGAAGGGGGCGAAGTTCCGCAACCGTGCAAGCTGCGGACCGACAATGAGCCGTCAGCGGCGGGATCGCGGCTTTTTCTCTTCGCGGTTCATATCGCGTCCGACCCATTTGAAAAACAGGAAGAGGCTGACGCCGATGACGATGAGCGGAACGAAGGATTCAAAACTGGACATGATTCACTCTTTCTTCCCCCGGCGATCATTTTACCGGCATGGAAGAAGCGCGTAATCTGCGGAATATCGTCTGTTCTTTTTGGCAATTGCCGCCCTTGGCCCGTGGCTTGACACCCCATGGGCCAGAATCGGTCACAGCGGCAGCGATTTTATCGGCTGGGAGCCGCCCTCGCGGGCACTTCTCAGCGCCGCCACGCCACAGAGGACAGACATGGCGCCGGCGCGTGATCCTGCCCGTTGCCTCAGCCGGTCGTTGGAGCCGGGCTTGAAGATCATGTCGCGCATGCGGTTATCACCACCATAGTGGCCGCCCGGCTCATGCGGCACCCATATGCGTTCGACGCCGCCACCGAAGCTTTTCACCAGCAGGATTTCATCGGCCGGCGGCTCCGTCCACGGCTGCTTTTCGTATTGCCGCATCTCGATGCGGCCCTTGTGGCCGTTAAAGGCGATGTGATGGCCTTCGATTGGCATATAGGTGTTCAGCGAATAGGAAACCTGCACGCCGCTGGCGTAGCGGATCGAGGCACTCATCGTATCGGGAATGTCGATCTCCTCACGGAAGACGCAGGCGTCACGCATATAGCCATCGATGCTTGACGGGTCTTCATAGAGTGCATCAAGGAAGGGATCGGCGCCGAGATCCATGAAATAATCGCACTCACCCTGGTGCGGACAGGTGCGACAGCGCGTTCCGCGGAAGGGGCCGTTCCTGCCATAATGCAGCAATTGCCCGAAGCCCTTCACTTCCACCGGGTCGGAATCGAGATACCAGTTCAGAAGATCGAAATGGTGCGTGGCCTTGTGCACGAACAGGCTGCCGGAATGTTCGGTGAAGGCGTGCCAGCGGCGAAAGTAGTCCGCGCCGTGCTGATTATCGAGATACCAGTGGAAGTCGACCGAGGTAACCGTGCCGATGGCGCCGTCGTCGATCAGTTCTTTGATCCGCGCGGCGGTGGGCGAGAAACGGTAATTGAAGGACACATCGACACGGCGGCCGCTTTTGGCTTCCGCCGCGCGAATGCGGTCGATCTTTTCGGGGGTGGTGGTCATGGGTTTTTCACTGATGACATCGGCCCCGCCTTCCAGCGCGCGGATAATGATGTCGTCATGGGTATCGTCAGGGGTGCAGACGATCACCAGTTCGGGCCGCTGCTCCACCATCATCCGCTCGAAATCATCGTAAAGCGGCGCGCTTGATCCCATCATGGCGCGGGCGCGTTCGGCGCGCATCAGGTTCAGGTCGCAAATGCCGACCAGTTCGACATAATCGCTCCAGCCGGCCAAAAGTTCGCGGCCCCACATGGTGGTGCCGCGATTGCCGGTGCCGACCAGCGCATAACGTTTGCGTTTCAGCCTTTCAGGCATTGTCACTCTCCCGGATATCTCAACAAACGGTCTTGAAACGCTCGACCACGGTGGACAGAACCTCATCCATCGGACGTGCCTGCCAGCGATGCGAAAAAATCTCCACTTCCTGCGGACCGTGGAAGCCGGCGGCCTCGATCATGGCGCGAAATGCCTTGAGGTCAATCACGCCGTCGCCCATCATGCCGCGATCATTGAGCGGATCGGTAGTCGGCACCAGCCAGTCGCAGATATGGTGCGCCAGTATCTGCTCGTTCCTGCCGGCGCGTGCCACCTGTTCTTCCAGTTCCGGGTCCCACCAAACGTGGTAGACATCGATGGCGACACCGGTGCCGGCACCCAGCCGGTCGCAGAGATCGAGCGATTGTTTCAGCGTGTTGAAACAGGCGCGATCGGCCGCATAAAAGGGATGCAGCGGTTCGATGGCAAGCGGCACACCGGCGGCCCGCGCATAGGGCAGAAGCTCGGCCATGCCGTCCTCCACCATCTGCCGCGCGCCCTTGAGATCGCGCGAGCCGGCGGGCAGGCCGCCCACGACAAGCACGAGGCAGTCAGCCTTCATGGCGGCCGCTTCATCGACAGCGCGTTTATTGTCCTCAATGGCGAGCCGGCGGCCTTCGGCAGTGGGAGCGGGAAAAAATCCACCGCGGCAATGGCCGCTGAGGCGAAGGCCGTTCTGCTCAACGATGCGCGCGGCTTCCGTTAGCCCGACGCCGTGCACCTGCTCGCGCCAGGGCGAGATGGCGGTTATTCCATGCGCTAGGCAGGCATCAACGATCGCGCTGAAATTTCCGCCCTGCCGCACGGTGGCGAAATTGATGGAAAGGCCTTCAAGGCTCATGCTTTTATCCTCCCTCGTTCTGCTTTAGCTAATGCCCCGCACAGTCAGAAACGCCTTCATGCGGTGCGTGGCGAGATCCGGTTCGGCAAGCACATTGGCCTTGTCCGCCAGCCGGAAAAGCTCTGCGAAATGCTGTGTGGAGCGGGTGCTTTCCTGCCCGCCGACCATGGTGAAATGATCCTGCAGCCCGTTGAGATAGGCGAGGAACACCACGCCGGTCTTGTAGAAGCGGGTGGGAGCCTTGAAGATATGGCGTGACAGCGCCACCGTCGGCTCCAGAATGTCGAAGAATTCATTGTCCGCGCCGCGCTTCAGACTGGCGAGAGCCTTGGAGGCGGCCGGCGCAATCGCGTCGAAGATGCCGAGCAGCGCGTCCGAATGGCCCTGTTCATCACCAGCGATCAGTTCGGCATAGTTGAAATCGTCGCCGGTATACATGCGCACGCCAGCCGGCAGACGGCGGCGCATGACGATTTCCTTTTCCTTGGAGAGAAGCGAAATCTTGATGCCGTCAATCTTGTCGGCATTTTCCTCGATCATGGCGAGGCAGGTCTCCATGGCGGCCATGTGGTCGCCAGACCCCCAGTAACCCTCAAGCGCCGGGTCGAACATTTCGCCCAGCCAGTGGATCACAACCTTCTGGCCCGCATGGGAGAGGACCTTCGCATAGGCCTTGAGATAATCATCCGGCGAACGGGCAGCAGTGGCCAGCGCGCGGCTGGCCATCAAGATCACAAGCCCGCCTTCTCCCTGAACAAAATCAAGCTGTTCGAGGTAAGAGTCGATAATATGGTTGAGGTCATGGCTGCCACTATCAAGATGGTCGGTGCCGACGCCGCAGGCAATCAGCGCATCCTTGCGGGTGGCTGCTTCCTTCAGTGAACGGGAGATCAGCTCCTGCGCCTGCGGCCATGCCAGCCCCATGCCGCGCTGCGCCGTATCCATCGCCTCGGCAACGCCAAGACCGAGGTCCCATAGGCGATGGCGGAAGCGTAAGGTCGCCTCCCAGTCAATGGCGGGCGTCAACCACGGGGCGTTGTCGGCAAGCGGATCGGCCACCACATGGGCGGCGGCGAAAGCGACGCGGTTGAAATCCGCGGCACTTCGTTTTTCAACCGCGACCGGCGTGCCTGATAATCTGTAGACCTCGATGCTGCGATCTTCTTTTGGAAGCTTGAGTTCGCTCACATCAGCCTCCTTACGAAATGGCGGGAACGTCGAGCCAGCGGCGTTCCTTCCACGATCTCAGTCCCAGTTCGGCAAGCTGCACGCCTTTCACGCCTTCCATCAGCCCATAGGGCCACGGCTCGTTGTCGATGAGGTGGCGCACGAACATCTCCCATTGCGCCTTGAAGCCGTTGTCGTAGACGACATTGTCCGGCACCTCCTGCCAGGTCTTGTAGAAATCGATGGTCTGCGGCTGGTCGGGGTTCCACACCGGCTTCGGCGTGTTGGTGCGGTGCTGGGTAAAACATTTGGTCAGGCCCGCCACCGCCGAACCATGGGTGCCGTCCACCTGGAACGTCACGAGATCATCACGGCGCACGCGAACGGCCCATGAGGAATTGATATGGGCAATGGCTCCGCCTTCCAGCTCGAAGGTCGCATAGGCGGCATCGTCAGCATCCGCCTTATAGGCTTTGCCCTGTTCATCGAAACGTTCCGGAATATGGGTGGCGCCGAGGCAACTGACGGATTTGACCGGCCCGAACAGATTGTCGAGCACATAACGCCAGTGGCACAGCATATCGAGAATGATGCCGCCGCCATCCTTCAGGCGGTAGTTCCATGACGGGCGCTGCGCCGGCTGCCAGTCTCCTTCGAAAACCCAATAACCGAACTCGCCGCGCACCGAGAGAATTTTGCCGAAAAAGCCACTGTCGCGCAGCATGGCGAGCTTGCGCAGCCCGGGCAGGAACAGCTTGTCCTGCACCACGCCGTGCTTGATGCCGGCGCTTTCGGCGAGCCGGGCAATCGCCAGCGCCTCTTCCATCGTGTCGGAAATCGGCTTTTCGCAATAAACGTTCTTGCCGGCCTTGATGGCTTTTTCCAGCAGGCTGCCGCGCATCTGCGTCGTGCCGGCATCGAAGAACAGCGTATCGTCAGGGTTTGCAAGCGCCGCATCGATATCGGTCGTCCAGCGGGCGACATTGTGCTTTCTGGCGATTTCCTCGATCTTCGCGCCGTTACGGCCGACCAGAATAGGGTCGAGCATGACCCTTTCACCGTTCTTCAAAAGCACGCCGCCCTGATCGCGAATGGCGAGAACGGAGCGCACGAGGTGCTGGTTGTAACCCATGCGGCCGGTGATGCCGTGCATGATGACGCCGATACGTTTCATGAATTTCCTCCCAAGGCGGCCTTTTCCCGAAAGCCGCTTCCGTCAAACATGGCAATTTGTAACCATTTGGTTATTTGTGGTCGTGAAGGATGCGATCTGTCAAGGTGTTTTTGACGGGAAAAATCTGGATATCGCGTGCCGCCGTCATCGCGCGTCTTCGCCGCGCCGCAACAGAAAACGACGCGCTTCGCGGTTGCGAATGACGCGTCGTCACTGTTGTTAAAGGGGAATTCGGTTCGGCTGGTTCAGAGCGGCCGCACCGCAGCAAGCAGGGTGTTGACGATGTGCTGGCCCCAGCGTTCCAGTTCGGCAGGGTCGGTCAGGTCGCGCTGGAAGATGGTCGAGAGCGTGAACCGGTTCGACAGATAAAAGGCGCCGAGCGAAGCGATAGTCAGATAGACGTCGATCGGATCGAGGCCATTGCGAAATTCGCCAGCGTCGCTGCCGCGCCGCAGCACATCTTCAAGTTCCGAAATGAAATTCGAATGCATTGCCGTAATCGCCGGAGATTGCCTGAGATAGCGGGCTTTGTTGAGATTTTCGGTGGCGAGGATGCTCAGGAATTCCGGATGGTCGAGGAAGTAGTGCCAGGTGAAAAGCGCCAGCTCCCGCAAACCTTCCGAAGGGGCCTTGCGGGTCAGGTCAAGCCGTCTCTCGGTGTGGCGGATATGGCGATAGGCATCCTCCAGAACCGCAAGGTAAAGCGCGTCCTTGTCGCCGAAATAATGATAGATCATCCGTTTGTTGGTGCCGGCACGGCGGGCGACGACATCGATTCGAGCGCCGGCCAGACCCTTCGCCGCCACCTCGCGGCGGGCTGCTTCGAGGATCGCAGCCCGGGTTCTTTCAGGGTTTCGCACCTGTGTCGTCGCGCGTTTGCGCTTGGGCGGCAGTGTTTCTTCCGGGGCCGCATCGAGTGGCTGGTTTTTTGTCGTTTCTTGCATTTCAGCACCCGCTTGACAATGTTGGTGATCGGTGTTCCCATGTAACCAATTAGTTATAAAACGGCAAGTGTCGTTTACGTTCATCATCAATTGGCAGTCAATAGGGAGGAGTTGCCAATGCCCATGATGCTTAAGAGGAGAACTGTGCTTTCAACAGGGCTTGCGGCCCTGTCGCTTGCAACATTGGGGGGAGGGTCGGCGCAAGCGCAGGCCGCGCGCCTTCGCATGTTGTGGTGGGGGTCACAGGAGCGAGCCGATCGTACCAACAAGGCGATATCGGCCTATAAACAGGTGAAGCCCGATCTCGACATTGCCGGCGAATTTGCCGGCTGGAGCGATTACTGGCCGCGCCTTGCCACGCAGGTGGCCGGCCGCAATGCGCCCGACCTGATCCAGATGGATTATCGCTATATCTTCGAATATGGCCGTCGCGGCGCGCTGGCCCCGCTTGACGACTATATCGGCAAGGGCCTGAAGATCGAGGATTTCGGCAAGATGAACATCGATTCCGGTAGGGTCGATGGCAAGCTTTACGGCATCAATCTCGGGGTCAATTCCAGCGCGGTCTTCTTCGATAAGGCGGCCTGGGAAAAATCTGGCGCGACGCCGCCGTCCATCGGCCAGACCTGGGAAGAGTTTGCCGAGAATGCCGCCAAGCTCAGCAAGAACAAGCCGAAACCCGGTTATTATGCCACGGCCGATGCGAGCGGCGTGGAGCCGAGCTTCGAAAACTGGCTGCGCCAGAACGGCAAGTCGCTTTACACGCAAGATGGCGTCATCGGCTTTGATCCTACTGACGCGACCAAGTGGTTCACCCTGTGGGCCGACCTGCGCAAGAGCGGCGCCTGTGTGCCGGCCGATGTTCAGGCGCTGGACCAGCTCAATATCGAAACCAACCCTTTGACGACCGGCAAGGCGGCCACTGCATTCGCCCATTCCAACCAGTTCGTCGGTTATCAGAAGCTCAACAAGTCCAAGCTTGCCATAAGCTCCTATCCGAAGAGCAAGAAGGATGGCCCATCCGGCCACTACCTGAAGCCCTCCATGCTCATCAGCGTCGCCAATGGCAGTGCCGGCATCGAGCAGGCGGTTGGTTTCATCAACTTCCTCGTCGCCGAACCTGAGGGTATCGACATTCTCGGTGTCGAGCGCGGCGTTCCGGCATCGGAATCCATGCGCAATGCGCTGACCCCCAAGCTCGATGAGGTCAGCAAGATCATGGTGGAATATATCGCCGAGATTACCCCCGGCGTCGGCGATCTGCCGCCGGCGCCACCCCCGGGTGCGGGCGAATTCGCCTTTGTCCTAAAACGCACGGCGGAAGAGGTCGGCTTCGGCAAGATTTCGCCGGAACAGGGCGGTGACCGCCTCGTCAAGGAATCTGAAACCGTTATCAAACGGAAGTGATGGCGTATGGCCTTTCGATCTGAAACTCTTGTGGGGGAGAGCCGTGGCGCGGCTCTCCCGAAGCGGGGCGGCATGAGGCGGATGTTTGACCGCAACATTCATGCCTACCTGTTTCTTCTGCCCTGGCTTATCGGCTTTTTCGGCCTGACGCTGGGCCCGGCGCTTGCGTCGCTTTATCTGTCTTTTACCAATTACGACCTGTTGCAGTCACCGGACTGGGTGGGGGCGGCAAACTATGTGCGTATCGCCACCGCCGACCCGAAATTTGCCGCCGCAATGCAGGTCACCTTTACCTATGTGCTGCTGTCGGTGCCGCTGAAGCTGATCTTCGCGCTACTGGTAGCACTTGCCTTCAATCGCGGTATCAAGGGCCTGACGCTCTATCGGGCGATCTTCTACCTGCCGTCGCTGCTCGGTTCCAGCGTGGCGATCGCCGTCCTCTGGCGCCAGCTTTTCGCCTCTGATGGCCTCGTCAACATGATCCTCTGGCAGGCCTTCGGTTATGAAGGGCCAAGCTGGATTTCCAATCCGGATTATTCGATCTACACGCTGGTCATACTGTCGGTCTGGCAGTTCGGCTCGCCGATGATCATCTTCCTCGCGGGTCTGAGACAAATCCCGCAGGATATGTATGAGGCCGCCGAAATCGATGGTGCAAGCAAGGTGCGGCAGTTCTTCCGCATTACCCTGCCGCTTTTGACGCCGGTGATCTTCTTCAACGCCGTGATCCAGACGATCGATGCCTTCAAGGCCTTCACGCCCGCCTTCATCATTTCCGAAGGGACCGGCGGGCCGATCAACTCGACACTGTTCTACACGCTCTACCTCTATCAGGAAGCCTTTGGTTTTTTCCGCATGGGCTATGCCTCGGCGCTTGCCTGGATTTTGGTGATCATCATCTCGCTGTTCACGGCCTTCTCGTTCCTCAGCGCGAAATACTGGGTGCATTACGATGACTGACGCTGTTACCGCCCCTCGGCCCGGACAAGGCCCGCAACGCACACCGCTAAAATCGGTGATGCTCCACACGGCGCTGATCATTGCTTCCTTCGCGATGCTCTATCCGATCCTGTGGATGATCTCAGGTTCCTTCCGGCCACAGGATGAGCTGTTCAGTTCTTCCTCGCTCATTCCTTCGTCGGTGGATATCGGCGGTTATATCCGTGGCTGGACCGGGCTGCAGGTGAGTTTCGGGCAGTTCTTCTGGAACTCCTTCTTCATCTCGGTGCTGGCCACCATCGGCAATGTGGTCGGCTGCTCGCTCACCGCGTTCGCATTTGCAAGGCTGCGGTTCGGTGGACGCAATTTCTGGTTCGCGCTGATGCTCGGCACCTTGATGTTGCCCTATCACGTCGTGCTTATCCCGCAATATATCCTGTTTCTGGAAATGGGCTGGGTGAACACGTCGCTGCCGCTGATCGTGCCGAAGTACCTCGCGACGGACGCCTTCTTCATCTTCCTGATGGTGCAGTTCTTCCGCGGTATCCCGCGTGAACTGGACGAGGCGGCTGTGATGGATGGCTGCTCGCCCTTCCGTATCTACTGGAAGATCATGCTGCCCTTGTCGCTGCCGGTGCTGGCGACGGCCGCCATCTTTTCCTTCATCTGGACCTGGGACGATTTCTTCGGGCCGCTGATCTATCTGAACGACATCAACACCTACACCGTGCAGCTCGGCCTTCGATCCTTCGTGGATTCCACCGGAAGTTCGGACTGGACCTCGCTTTTCGCCATGTCCAACCTGTCACTGGTGCCGGTCTTCCTGTTCTTCCTGTTTTTCCAGCGGCTGCTGATCGAAGGCATCGCCACGACAGGAATGAAACGCTGAACGGAACACGGATCGGGAACGCATTTTATAAGACCATCAACACTGTCGCCGCCGCCCTTTGCGCGGCGCGGCAGTCGGGAGAAACAGCATGGCAAGCAGCATTACTCTGGAAAAAATCGTCAAGCGGTTCGGCGCTTTTCCGGTCGTTCACGGCATCGATCTGAAAATCGAGCCGGGCGAATTCACCGTTTTTGTCGGCCCCTCGGGCTGTGGCAAATCCACGCTTTTGCGCATGATTGCCGGACTGGAGGAAATCTCCGAGGGTGATCTTCGCATCGATGGCGAAAGGGTTAACGAAACAGCCGCCTCCAAACGCGGCATCGCCATGGTTTTCCAGTCCTATGCTCTTTATCCGCATATGAGCGTCTACAAGAACCTCGCCTTCGGGCTGGAAACCGCGGGCTACAAAAAACCGGAAGTCGAGGCGCGGGTGCAGAAGGCCGCCGATATCCTGCAGATCGGCCCGCTTTTGCAGCGCAAGCCGAAGGCGCTTTCGGGCGGCCAGCGCCAGCGTGTCGCCATCGGCCGGGCCATCGTGCGCGAGCCGAAAATCTTCCTCTTCGATGAGCCTTTGTCCAATCTCGATGCCGAATTGCGCGTGCAGATGCGCGTCGAAATCGCCAAGCTGCACCAGACGCTCGGCAGCACCATGATCTATGTGACGCACGACCAGGTGGAAGCCATGACCATGGCCGACAAGATCGTGGTCCTGCGAGACGGCCGCATCATGCAGGTCGGCCGCCCGCTCGATCTTTACAATAATCCGGCCAACCAGTTCGTCGCCGGTTTCATCGGCTCGCCGAAGATGAATTTCCTTTCTGCCAAAGTGGTTTCCGGCGACAGTTCCAATCGCACCATCGAGGTGGCCGGCCAGCGCATCGTGCTGGAAAAACCGGTTGCGGCCGGCGAAGGCGAACCACTGACCTTCGGCGTGCGCCCCGAACACGTCAACCCGCAGGCGCAATCCTCGCTCGGCGAAGCTTCCATCCAGCTCGTGGAACATCTGGGCGGCTCGACGGTGGTTTACACCAACACCCCGGACGGCCAACCGGCCACCGTGCTGCTGGACGGCCAGCGCCAGATCCGCATCGGCGAGACCATTCCCTTTGCGTTCGATCTAGCGAAAACGCACCTGTTCGGGGCGGATGGGCGGCGGATATGACACTTGCATCAACGTGTTGACCGCAAAGGGAAAAACACTATTCCGTCATGCCGGCCTTGAGCTCGCATCCAGTGCTTTTGTGTAGCAAAAAAAGCCCCACGCGATCAAAAGCTTGCTCACTCTGGACCCCGGAGCAGGTCCGGGGTAACGGAATATGGGTGATGACATCATTCCTTTGAACGGCCGCAAACTGCAATGACAGATGCGCTTGTAAAGTCCGATTGCAAAACAAGGCAAATCTCGTCAATTTGGAGGCATTGGGGCTGGAGAGATGAATGCGCGGATTATGGCAACGAGTGACATATTATCGTCATCTCAGCGAGTTTTGGTCGCTCAATAAGGCGCAACGGACGCCATTCATGGCAGTCTTTCCGATATGGGCGGTAGTATCATTCTGGTGGTTTATGATGGCAATGCCATTCGTATTGCCGTATATTTTGCTGCAATCATACTCCGACGATATCGCAAAAGTTTTTCTGCTGATTGCTGGTCTCCCTATCCTTTTAGTAGTCGTGTTAGCTGCGCAATGGGTTTTCGGCTGGTACTGGATCGCAGCCATGCTAGTGAGCGGCCGGCCCGAGGCGGCAAGGAAGAAGCAACAAGCCTTGATGGATGCAATTGATGCTTATCGCGCGAGGGTGTTCTAGTTTTCAGCTAGTCGCTGATTCTTGACGATTTGATAGAGATGATAGGCATCTATTTCTAGGTTCTGGCTATCCCATTCCACGCTCGCTCCATAATCGGCAATCGTTGCGGTTTTCCAGACATCCGTTGAAAGAAGTGGAGTTAGTAATTCTCCGCCGCTTGCTATCCATCCGGAGAGATCGACCGTTGATTGGCCGCCATCTGTCCAGTTGATTTTAAGGATGCCTGGCCGCTTCGTTACAATGTTTTTGATACGTGGCGTCATGGCGTGGTCTGTTTGTCTGCAGAGGAGCGCATAGGTCGGTCGGGTTTATAACCTATCAAGAATCTCGCGTAGCGCCACCGCATCTTCCGCAAACTGACTGACATCATCACCCCTGACGAATTCCAGCATCGCATAAGCCGGTTTCGTCCATTCGCTCAGTGGCAGCGCCGCGACACACGACTGCCAATAATCCGCGCGGTCGGCAAGCGGCAGGCGGCTGGTGTCGGCAAGCCATGCAAAGACGTGCAGATGGCAGATACGTGAGCCGATTTCCGATATTTCAGCGAGAGCCTTTTCGAGCGGCAGGCCGGGTGCCGGCTGCCAGTAGAAGAAGAGGTTTGGCACGGCCAAATCCTGCGCCAGTTGCAGGGCCGAGGGCAGGGTGTCCGTCAGTGAACTGGGGTGATATTCGAGGCCGATCGTCATGCCGTAATCTTGCGCATGGCGGGCGATTTCTGCCAGTGCCTCGGTGGCCCTGCGGCGCTCGGCGGGAGAGTAGTCGGTGGAGGGCCTTTTGCGTTGGCCCGGCCAGATACGGATATGGGCGGTGCCGAGCGCTTTCGCAGTTTCAAGAACGGCGGTCAGGTCTTCCCGCGCAAAATCCGGCGCGAAGATGTAGGAACCGTAGGAAGAGACGGTCAGGCCCGCTTTTGCGGTCCGCTCGGCCACATCCCTGGCATTTTCGAGGTCGCCTGATGGCACATGGATATCCGCGCCCCATTCGATCGCCTTGATGCCGTTTGCGACGGCAAGGTCGATGACGGCCTGCGGCGACAGGGAGCGAAAGGTGACGGAGCAGAGGCCCGGCTCGAAGATTCTCATGCGATCAGTTCCAGATGTTCCGGCCGCACCTGCTGTTCAAGTGCCGCGCCCTGGCAAAAGCGTTCGATTTCCGCGATTGCCATGTCGCCCAGCCTGGCGCGTTCGAGGCCCACGGCGCCGGCGATGTGCGGCGTCAGGAATACGTTGGGCAGGCTGTAGAGGGCAGAGTCCGGCGGCGGCACTTCCGGGTCGGTCACGTCGATCACGGCTTCGATGCGGCCTGTTTTCAGTTCCGCCAGGAGCGCCTCTTCATCGACAAGCGCGCCGCGCGCCGTGTTAATCAGGGTTGCGCCGTCCTTCATCCGGGCGAGCGCTTCCGCGCCGATCATATGCCGGGTCTGCGGCAGCGACGGCGCATGCAGCGAAATGACGTCGCTCATTGCCATCAGCGCATCAAGCGTTACCAGACGCACACCAAGGCACTCCGCCTCTGCTGCGCTTAAAAACGGGTCGAAAAGGATGATGTCGAGATCGAAAGGTTTTAGCAGGTTGATGACCCGCCGCCCGATGCGCGATGCACCAACGATGCCGACCGTCAGGCCGAGATTGCCGATGGCCTGAGATTGCAGGCGATCGACATTTTCCCGCCCCCGATCATTCCGATAAACGCGTCTGAAGCCGAAGGTGCGTTTGCCTGCGAGCAGGATCATCGCCAGCGAAAATTCGGCGACCGGCTGCGCATTCGCCTCCGCAGCGCTGCACACGGTGATGCCGCGTTCGAAGACCGCCTGCGAGAGGAAATATTTGACCGTGCCGGCAGCATGAGAGATCAGCTTCAGCCGTGGCATCAGCGCCAGTTCCCGTGCACCGATATCGGGACAGCCCCAGCCGGTCAGGAGAATATCCGTCCGTTCCAGCTGGTCTTTCACGGATGGATCGTGAAAATCGCAAATCCGCGCCACATCGAGGATTTCAACGCTTTGCGACAGCCTCTCGAGCGCCTGCGGTGTCAGCACATGCTGCGTTCGCTCCGGGTCCATGGCAAGGCTGAGACGCGGAAGCGGGTTCGTCATTGCGGCTCTCCCGCCATGGCGCTGACGGAAACGCCCGCCTCCGCAAACAGGCGGTCAAGGGCCTCAAGGTCCGGGCGTGCCGGAACGGCGGCAAGTGCTTTTTCGCTTTCAGCTCCGGCCACGCCCGCAAAGACGGCGCAGGCGAGCAGGGTTTCGCCAGCCGGAATCTCGCCCCGCAATTGCGGCACGGTGGTTTTGGCGTTGATGAGATTGGTGTTGGGCAGCGCCTTCAGCGCCACGCCCTGGCGGTTTATCGTGGAATTGAGATCGACGATGGCGGATATGTCGGTGCCGCAATCGGCTGTCGCCCGTCCGCCTGTTTCGCTGACGGCATCGCGGTCGCCGTCGTTGCGGTTGATTGCGAAGCCACCTTCGGTCACGGAAAGAGGGCGCGCGGAGGCGATGCGGTGCAGCCTGATATGCCAGTCACCGGCCGCAACCAGCGTCGTTTCAACCGTCACATCCGGAAATGGCTTCCACGTCGCGCGCAGATTTGCTTCGGCCAGCAGAACCTTCTGATTGGTCTCCCGCACCCGGTAATGCAGGCCGTCGTCGGAGAAGGCCAGCATATTGTCAAAACCATTGGTCTTGAAACCGCGCTCATCCACCTCGACGCCGAAGCCGTAACGGGAGGAATAGGCGAATTTGGCGTATTTCTCCGGCCCGCCGCGCATGGAGAGGTTTTCCTGCCCGCTGGAAAGTGCGGTGACGTTGCCCTTGGTCGCCATCATCACCATGCCGGGATGAACGAGCGGCCGGGGTTTTGAGATCGCCCGGGGCAGTTTTTCCTCCGCCTGCCAGAAGGGGTGGCTTTCCGGTAAGGCGAGCGGAAGGAAGGCCTTGAAGGCCCAATAGGGCGAACCGGCCGAATTGTAGCTTTCCGACATGGTCAGCTGCGGATAGGCATAACCGATGGAAAGCACGCCATCGCGATCGGCAATCGGTTTGTTCGCCCACCAGCGCAGATGGCTCAGATAAAGCCCCTTGATTTCGCTCCAGGGCAGCGCCTCCTCATCGGCGAAGGCAAGGCCTGCCCAGAAGCCACCGCAGGCGAAACGATAGGTCATGGACCGGCCGAAGGCGAGTGCGCCACCATCCTCATCGAACCAGCTGGCAAAATCGCCGGCAAACAGGCGGGCGCGTTCGCGGTAGCGTTCGGCATAGGCGTCATCAGGCTTGCTGAGTTTCGCGTAGATCAGGCCGTAAAAATGCATGGCGAAAGCGATATAGTGGTCGATGCGGCGATAGTTGCCATCGCGATACCAGCCATCGGTAATGTAGAAATCGTCCAGTTCCCTCTGGAATGTCTCCGTCAGGCTGTGGTCGAAACCGATGCCGAGATGATCGAGCGCCATGTCGACCATAACCCGGAAGAACTTCCAGTTATTGTCGGCATAATTGCGCTCGCGCGCCGTCAACAGGTAGCGGCTCAAGTTGTCTTTCTGCGCGTCGGACAATGGCTCCCAGAGATGTTGCGGCGCAAGCCGCAATGCGAAACCAAGTGCTGCAAGCTCCACCAGCCGCTGGTCCTTCTGGCGCACGTCGCCCCAGTAATCGGGATGGGCGGGATCAGTGCCATTGGCAATGCCTTTCGCCAGAAGTGGCCAATGCTCAAAACTGTCGCCGCTCAGCGCGAGCGGCGCGATGCCCCAGAGCGGCCGGGCAAAACCTTCCAGATCGGCCGCAGCCCGATCGAAATGCGCGGCGGTGCCGCTGAGGGTTACCCTTGCACCGCTTTCTGAAAAATAGGGAAGCAACGGCGCGAAACTGTCATCGAGCGCACGCCGGACATCGGCGCGGGTCTTGAGCGGATTGCCATGCAGCGGGTTGAAACGGGTCATCGGATCATTGTTTGCCGCCTCATGCATTACGCGTTGCCTTTCCCGTCTTTTTCGCCTTGCCGGCAGTCTCTCCCACCACCAGTTGCACGCCCAGCTGCACCTGCCGGGCAGTGGCAGAAGGCTCCGTCAGCCGGCGGCGCATCAGTTCCACCGCCTCGCGGGCGATTTCGCGGCGGTCGACGCGGATGGTGCTGAGGCGGGGAGTGGACAGTTCCGCAAAGGGCAGGTCATCGAAGCCGATGATGGAAAGATCGTCCGGCACGGCAAGGCCAAGCTCCTGTGCCGCGCCCAGGGCACCGAGCGCAATCGCATCGTTCATGCAGAAAATGCCTGTCAGGTCGGGGTTTTTGGCGAGCAGCTGGCGAACCGCATCGCCCGCCTGACCGAAGCCGCTATCCACTGTCGTGAGCAGGAATTCTTCATAGAGAGTTCCTTCCTGTTCAAGGATGGTTTGGCGGAAGCCGCGCATGCGTTCGCGTATGGTGTGGCGGTGGTGCGGGCCGATATAGGCGACTTTGCTATGGCCGAGTTCCAGCAGCCGCCGTGCCGCCAGCGCGCCGCCGTAAAAATTGGAAGGCGAAACGCAATCCAGCATCATCGAAGGATCGGCACTGTTGACCAGAACCGGCTGAAGCACGCCCTGCGTAATGCGATGGATGATCTCATCTTCAGGGTCGAGGCCGATGGCGAGAAGGCCGTCCGCTTCGCAGACACGCTGCGTCAGGGCATCATCCACCTGTTTCTGGTGCAGGAGCCGGATATCGAGTTCGAACCCATCCGTCTGGGCCAGGCCGCGCAGCATGTCGAAAATATCGTGATAAAACGCGCCGATATCGCCGGTCGCCCGCTCGGCGGACATGAGGGCGAGCACCTTCTTGCCTTCCAGCGGCACGCTGCCCGTCTGGCTGGTGACCGGCCGTAGCGGATAACCGAGTTCCGCCGCCACCCCCAGAACCTTGGTCTGAATCGAAGCGCTGATACCCTTTTCGCCTGCCAGAACCCGCGAGACGGTGCTGATGGAGACGCCGGCGCGCTGGGCGATATCCGACTGGCGCGGGCGGCTGATGTCGGGCGTATCGTTCATATCGTCTCCTGCGCTTGCAAAAAAATCTATTGTGATGCAAATATTGCAAACTAAGAAAATTTGCAAGAATTTAAGTGACATCTGAAAAATTTGCAAAACGCGGGAGGAGCAGATGCAAATGATCGATAGACGTGGATTTCTGGTGACGGCGGCGCTGGCCGGCCTGGGTGTGGCGGCGGGTGGTTTTCGCGCGATGGCGGCGGAAACCCGGCTTCGTTGCGTATGGTGGGGCTCGGCGGACCGCAACAAGCGCACCAATGAGGTGATTTCGCTTTACCAGAAGGCCGATCCGCAAACGGTGGTGAGCGGCGAGATGATTGCCGGTTCCGACTACTGGACCAAGCTTGCGACCTCGATGGCGGGGCGCAATGTCGCCGATATCTTCCAGCTCGAGCCTTCCACGATTGCCGATTATTCCGGCCGTGGCGCCTGCATGGAGCTCGACCAGTTCGTCGGCTCGGCGCTTGATCTTTCCAATTTCGGCAAGAGCGAGATCGATCTTTGCCGTATCGATGGCAAGCTCTACGGCGTTGGCCTCGGGCTCAACTCCTTCTGCATGATGTATGACGCCGAGGCGCTGAAGGAAGCGGGCGTTTCCATGCCGGCGGGGCAGATCACCTGGACGGCGCTGGCGGAACTGGCGCGGGATTTCAAGAAGAACGGTCCGGCAAAAAGAAACTACTGGGCGGTGCCCTATGGCGCGCGGTATCATTATGTCTTCGATGTCTGGCTGCGCCAGCGCGGCAAGCTCCTGTTCCAGGACGGCACCATCGGTTTCAACAAGGAAGATGCCAAGGAATGGTTCGCCTATTGGGAGAAGCTGCGCGAGGACAAGCTCTGCGTTTCAGCCGACATCCAGACGCGTGATGACAATACCATCGAATCCAACGCGTTGACGCTTGGCAATTCGGCTATCGGTTTTGCCTATTCCAACCAGCTCGTGGGTTACCAGGCGCTCAACAAGAAGACGCTGTCCATCGGCATGCTGCCGGGCGAGGGGGAAGGCAAACCGACCGGGCATTATTACCGGCCGGGACTTATCTGGTGCATTTCCTCCACCTCCACCAATCCGGAAGCGGCGGCGAAGTTCATCAACTTCTTCGTCAACGATATCGACGCCGGCAAGGTTCTCGGTGTCGAGCGTGGCGTACCGCCGGCGAAAAAGGTGCGCGAGGCGGTGCTGCCCAGCCTCAACGAGACCGAACGCAAGACGGTGGATTATATCGAGGGCCTGTCCGGCAAGCTCGATCCCTATCCGGAGCCCGCCCCGATCGGCGCCAATGAGTTCGACCGCGGTGTGATGCGGCCGATTGCCGATTCGCTCGCTTTCGGTCGCGCCAGCGTCGATGAGGCGGCGCAGAATCTTGTCGACACCGGCACGCGGACCCTGCGCAAGCGCGGTTGACGACAAAAAGGGCACCGCCACGCGGTCTCGCAGCCGCGTGGCGGTGCTTTTTTCGTTGATCGCGAGGGGGATCGCGACGAGATGAGCGGCGCTTTACACCCTCTACTACGGCTTTATGACAAACAGGACTGGACAAGGGCAGGGCATTTAAGCCAGAAATTCTGATCTGGATCGATAAATCTGAAGATTAGACAATGGCACCCAATTTCCTCCTCGTTGATGCTGAAAAAGAATTCGATGTGCTGAAGGCGGCTGCGTCGCTGATCCGCGTGCAGATATTGAAATTGCTGCATGAGGCGAGCGGCCTGAACGTCAACGAGATCGCCCAGAGGTTGGCGCTGCCGCAATCCACCGTATCGGCCGGTGTGGCGGTTCTCGAAGAGGCGGGGCTGTTGAGAACCGAGACGCGCAAGGCGCGCAAGGGCAACCAGAAAATCTGTTTCGCCACCTGCGACGAGCTGATCGTTTCCTTCCGGAAACCGGAGACGCCGGCGGCTTCCAATTA
This sequence comes from Agrobacterium tumefaciens, assembly GCF_005221325.1. Taxonomy (NCBI): domain Bacteria; kingdom Pseudomonadati; phylum Pseudomonadota; class Alphaproteobacteria; order Hyphomicrobiales; family Rhizobiaceae; genus Agrobacterium; species Agrobacterium tumefaciens. The sequence goes on from NZ_CP039889.1 coordinate 2,105,778, forward strand.
CATTGCGGTGGCCATGCCGCTCGGCCTTTATACGCAGAGTTCGGTCACCGCGCCCTGCGGCATCTGCTCGCCGGAGGGCATTATCGGGCTGCTGGATGTGCCCGATACATTCATGGATCCGGACCGCATGAAGACGGCACTGCTGTGGCTGACCTCGGGTTTCGTGGAGTATCAATTCCCCAATAATGCCAAGATTCAAGGCCGGGACGTCGAGGAAATCGAGTTTTCGATGGAAGTCAGTTCCGAGGTGCCGGGAACCCACAGCAACTGGCCGTCCGATATCACGCTGTCCGTCAACGGCAAGGAAATCGGTGTCTGGACCTCGCCCGGAGACTTTGGCGACAAGCGGGGCGTCTTCACGCCGGACTGGTGGAAACTGTCCGGTTCTCAATATGGCATGCTGAAAACCTGGCGTATCACCCCTCAGGGAACCTATGTCGACGGGACGCGGATTTCGGATGTCACACTTGCGGATATCGACCTCGTCAGCCACCGTTCCATCCGGTTGCGCATCGAGGTCAAGGCTGATGCAAAACATCCCGGCGGGTTGAATATATTCGGCCGCGGTTTCGGCAATTACGATCAGGACATCGTCCTGCGCCTGCGCACCGCGGGCTGAGCTCTCAATTTTCAAAAGTATGATTTTCGCGGTTGACAGGCGCGGATTCCCTCGGCAACTATATTATCAAATATGGTTAATATCATATTTTACGATATAAATGCGCATGGGAGGAGAACCTATGAAAGCGCGGGTTTCAGTCCACCGGGACTTCCGGATTGGGCGTATCGACGATCGCCTATATTCCGCCTTCATCGAACATATGGGGCGTGCGATCTATGGCGGGATTTACGAGCCCGGCCATCCGCAGGCGGATGCGAACGGCTTTCGCAAGGACGTCCTGAAATTCGTGCAGGACCTGAAAATCCCGGCCATCCGTTATCCCGGCGGCAACTTCGTGTCTGCTTATCGCTGGGAAGACGGCATCGGCCCGCGCGACCAGCGCCCCATCCGTCTCGACCTTGCCTGGCGTTCGAAGGAAACCAATCAGATCGGCATCAACGAATTCGCCGACTGGGCGCAAATGGCCGGCATCGAGATGATGCTTGCCGTCAATCTCGGTTCCCGTGGTCTGGATGATGCCCGCAACTTTCTCGAATATGTGAATTTCCCCGGTGGTACGGCGCTCAGCGATCTGCGCCGCAGCCATGGGACGGAAAAGCCCCACGGCGTGAAAATGTGGTGCCTCGGCAACGAGATGGATGGCCCCTGGCAGATCGGCCACAAGACGGCGGTGGAATATGGCCGCCTCGCCAACGAAACCGCCAAGGCTTTCAAGGGCTTCGACCCGACAATTGAAGCGATCGTCTGCGGCAGCTCCAATGACGGCATGCCGACCTATCCCGAATGGGAGCGCGAGGTGCTGGAGGAATGCTACGAGAATGTCGATCACATCTCGCTGCACAAATATTTCGGCAATAACAGCCGCGACACGCTGAATTATTTCGGCAAGATCGAGGAAACCGGGCGCTACATCCAGACCATTGCCGGTGTCATCGACTACGTGAAGGCGAAGAAACGCGCCAAGAACGAAGTGTCCATCTGTTTTGACGAATGGAACGTCTGGTATCACATCCGCGAAGAAGACGGCAAACGCATCAAGAGCTGGGACTGGCCGGAAGCGCCGGCACTTCTGGAAGAGACTTACAACTTCGAGGATGCGCTTTTTGTCGCCGGCCTGCTCAATGAGTTCATCCGCCGTTCGGATCGCGTGCGCATCGCCTGCATTGCTCAGCTCGTTAATGTCATTGCCCCCATCCGGGCGGAAAAGAACGGGCCGGCCTGGCGCCAGACGATCTATTATCCCTATCAGTTCGCCTCGCTTTATGGCCGTGGTGTCGCGCTGAATGTCGCGGTCGATTGCCCGACTTATGATTGCAACGCGGCCGATGACGTCAAATATCTCGACGTCGCCGGTGTTTATGATGAAGCCGAAGGCATGGTGACGCTGTTCGTGCTCAACCGGCATCTCACCGAGGCGGCCGATATCAATGTCAGCCTCACCGGGTTCTCGTCGGCCACGCTCGACCTGCATCTTGCCATGGCGGGATATGATCTGCGCGTCGGTAACGGCCCGGATCAGCCGGATCGCGTCGTGCCGGTGCCGGGCAGCGGCGTCGGTGTGGAGGATGGGGCGCTGAAGGGTTCCGTGCCGGCACTGTCCTATCATGTGCTGCGGCTGAAGGTTCAGTGAGCCGGCCATGGGTGTCCGTCTCAACAATATAGCCAAGTCCTTCGGATCTTTCGCAGCGATCCGGGATGTCTCGATGGAAATCCCGACCGGCAGCTTTGCGGTCTTTGTCGGGCCTTCCGGTTGCGGAAAATCCACGCTGCTGCGCATGATCGCCGGTCTTGAGGAGACCAGCGGCGGCCGCATTGCCATCGATGACCGCGATGTCACGGCCGTTGAACCGGCCGAGCGCGGTGTGGCCATGGTGTTCCAGAACTATGCGCTTTATCCGCATCTGACCGTGTTCGAGAACATGGCCTTCAGCCTGCGGCTTGCCCGCAGGCCGAAAGCCGAGGTGAATGAAAGGGTGGGCGAGGCTGCCCGCATCCTGCAGCTCGGAGACCATCTTCATAAAAAACCGTCGCAGCTTTCGGGCGGGCAGCGGCAGCGCGTGGCGATCGGCCGCGCCATCGTGCGGCAGCCGAAGGTCTTCCTTTTCGACGAGCCGCTGTCCAACCTCGATGCGGAGCTGCGCGTCCAGATGCGGCTGGAACTGACGCGTCTTCACCGCAAGCTCGGCGCTACGATGATCTATGTCACGCATGACCAGGTGGAGGCCATGACGCTTGCGGACAAGATCTTCGTGCTGAAGGGCGGCGTCGTGCAGCAGGCGGGTGCGCCGCTCACCCTTTATGACGATCCCGATAACCGCTTCGTGGCCGGCTTCATCGGCTCGCCGGCGATGAACTTCCTGCAGGCGGAGATTGTCGAACAGCGAAACGGCGTCGTGACGCTCTCGCTCGATGGTGGCCAGAGACCTCTCGAAGCGCGGCTTTCTCAGCCTGTTTCCGTCGGCCAGCGGGTCGAAGTCGGCGTTCGGCCGGAGCATCTGATGATAACTCAGGACGGCGCCTTGCCTGTCAATGTCGAGGTGGCGGAGGAGCTGGGGGATGTTTCCTATCTCTACACGCGCGCGCCCTCGGGCAAGGAAATCATCGTGCAACGGCAGGGCTCGCGCGAAAGTCTGGATGGCCGGTCCGTCCTGCTCAGCGCCTCGCCCGACCACATCATGGTTTTTGATAGCGACGGCAAAAGATTGCGATAGGCGCGAGGAGGCGCCTTTCGATGCAGCAGGCCGCCCCTTCAGGGGTGTTTCCACATAAACGGGAGGAGTAAACGATGCGACTGATCAAGACATTGCTTGTTGGCACGGTTCTGGGTTTGACCGCCCTGCCGGCGCTGGCCAAACAGGATATCGTCTGGTGGGACTTTCTGTCCGGCGGGGATGGCGTGCGCATGAAGGCGCTGATCGATGCCTTCAACAAGGAGCACCCGGATATCCAGGTCAAGGGTACGACGCTGGAATGGGGCGTGCCCTTCTATACCAAGGTGCGGACCGCTTCTGCCGTCGGGGAAGGCCCCGATGTCATGACCTATCATCTGTCGCGCGCGCCGCTCGCCCTGCAGGAAAAGGTGCTGAGCGAGATCACAGACAAGGACCTTGAAGATGCCGGCCTGAAGAAAGACGATTTCTTCAGCGCCCCGCTTGAGGCGGCTACCCATGACGGCAAGCTCTATGCCGTGCCCTTCGATATCCACGCGCTTATTCTTTATTACAATGCCGATCTTCTCAAAGGCTCGCCGTACATCGATGCCGAAGGCAAGCTCACCGGCATCAAGACGATGGATGACTTTGAGAAGGCGTTGGCCTGGGCGAAGGAGAAAGGCGTCGAGACGCCGGTCACCTACCAATCCGGTGGCGAGGCGGGTGTCTGGCGCGTCTTCTACACCTTGTTCTCGCAGCAGGGCGGCGAACTCGTCACCAATGGCGAGGTGCTGGCCGGCGACAATGCCGATAAGGCGGCCAAGGCGATCGACACCATGTCGAAATGGCGCGAAAACGGCTGGGCGCCTGAGCAGGCCGAATATCCGGCCTCGGTTGCGCTGTTCTCCGCCGGAAAATCCGCCTTCCAGCTGAATGGCGTCTGGGAAGTGCCGACCTACAAGGATCTGGAGAAAAACGGCAAGCTGGGCTTCAAATGGAGCGCTGTCGAGGTGCCGCCCTTCATGGGCAAACGCGCCACCTGGGCGGATTCGCACGCCTTTGCCATCCCCAACCAGGGTGACAAGACCGTTTCCGGCGAGAAACGCGCTGCCGTGATGAAAGTGATCGGCTGGATGGAAAAGCATGCCATCAGCTGGGCTGACGCGGGCCATATCCCGGCTTACAAGTCGGTCACCGAGAGCAGCGAATACAAGGCGATGCAGCCGAATGCCACCTATGCATCGCTGGCGGAAGCGGCGGTATTCGATCCGAAAACCACGATCACCGGTGTGGCCTCACCCGCCTATGATGCTGCCCTCAACGTCATCGCTCCGGCCATTCAGGGCTTCATGAGCGGCACGGATGCGGTGGCGCAGATCAAGGACGAGCTGCAAAGCAAGCTGAAGTAACGGAAACCTGCCCTCCGGCCTCTCGCCGGAGGGCAGCACGCAATGCGCAAGGTCCCGGAGAATTCCATGGCTATGATTGAAAACCGGCGCAAGAAATCGCTGATCGCGCTGTCGATGGTGACGCCGTTCATCGTGGTCTTCGCCACCTTCTTCCTTTATCCGCTAATAGAGATGGTGCGCATCAGTTTTACCGATGCGCCGCTGATCGGTGACGGAGACTGGGTCGGGTTCGCGAACTACGCAAAGCTGCTGAGCGACCGCCTCTTTGTCACCTCTGTGAAAAACAACGGCTATTTCGTGCTTTTGACCGTCGTGCCGACGACAGTCATTGCGCTCATGATCGCTCTTGCCGTCAGCCGCCTGTCTGGCGTGAAGCAGACGATCGCCATGAGCCTGTTTTTCCTGCCCTATGTGCTGCCGGTTTCGGTCGTCACCGAAATCTGGGCATGGATGCTCGATCTGCAGTTCGGAATTCTCCAGCCTGTCATTTCGCTCATTGCCGGCAAGCCGGTTGCGGTTTTCAAGAACCCCTATTGGGTGATGCCGATGGTCGCCGTCGTGACCATCTGGTGGACGAACGGCTTCAACGTGCTGCTGTTCATTGCCGGGTTACGCAATATCCCGACCGAGCTTTACGAGGCCGCCGCACTTGACGGCGCAACGACATGGCAGCGCTTCTGGCGGGTGACCTGGCCGCTTCTCTGGCCCGTCACCGCACTGGTTCTCACCCTGCAACTGATCCTGCAGCTGAAGATATTCGATCAGATCTATCTTCTGAGCGGCGGTGGCCCCTTCAATTCCAGCTTTGTGCTTCTGCTCAAGGTCTATCGCGAGGCGTTCCAGCTGAACAATGGCGGTTACGCTTCCGCCGTTTCCACCGTGCTCTTCCTGCTGATCGTCATCGTTTCCATTCTTCAGTTCCAGTTGCTGCGCATCCGGAGGAATTCATGAGTTTCACGAGGAGACTAGAAAACGTCGTTCTGACCCTGCTGACATTTTCGGCGGCGCTCGTGTGGATTTTTCCGCTCTATTGGGGTTTCGTGACGTCGTTACGCTCGGATAATAATGTTGCGGGCAACATGTCGCTGTTGCCCGATGAGTTCCAGCTGGGGGCTTATGTGAATGCCATCTTCAACACGCGGCTGTTGACCTGGTATGTGAATTCCATCGGCACCGCCGCAATCGTCACTGTCTCCGTGCTGGTGATTTCGATGTTGTGCGCCTATGCACTGTCGCAGATACGCTTTCCGGGACGTCGCCTGCTTTATGGCATCGTGCTGGCGAGCTTCATGGTGCCGGCGCAGACGCTTGTGGTCACGCAGTTCATCCTGATGAAGAACCTCAACCTTATCAACACCTGGGCGGGAATCATCCTGCCGCAGCTCATCACGCCCATCGTCATCATCGTCTACAAGCAGTTCTTCGACAGCGTGCCCAAGGAAATGCGCGAAGCGGTGGTTCTGGATGGAGGCGGCGAATACACCATTCTTTTCAAGGTCTATCTGCCGCTGAACTGGGGCATCACCACCGCCCTGGCAATCGTGACCTTCATCACGGTATGGAACGCCTTCTTCTGGCCTTTCCTGGTGATCACTTCAGAAAACATGATGACGATCCCCGTCGGTATCACGCAGGTCAACGATACTTTCGGCATCGTTTATGCGCGGCTGATGGCCATTGCCATGCTGGCGGCCCTGCCGGTCATCATCGCTTATGTCGTCTTCCAGCGCCGCGTGACGGAAGCGATCATGATCTCATCAGGCGTGAAGGGGTGAGGGAGGCATTCTTCGCAGGATGCGGCGGGCCAAATGATGGCTGTCTGACAGGCGCGGCCGCTGCCAGCCGCCGCCCTGGGTTTTGTTAGCGATCGCTACGGGAGGTTCGCGTCAACCGCGACGTGCGGCTTCGATGGCGGCGACGTCGATTTTCTTCATGTCCATCATCACGTCGAAGGCACGTTTGGCTTCTGCGCCGCCCGCGGCCATGGCCTCCATCAGCACGCGCGGTGTGATCTGCCAGGAAACGCCCCATTTGTCCTTGCACCAGCCGCAGGCGCTTTCTTCACCGCCATTGCCGACGATGGCGTTCCAGTAGCGGTCGGTTTCTTCCTGGTCTTCGGTCGATATCTGGAACGAGAAAGCCTCGCTTTGTTTGAAGGCCGATCCGCCGTTGAGGCCGATGCAGGAAACGCCGGCGACGGTGAACTGCACGGTCAGCACGTCGCCCTTCTTGCCGGAGGGATAGTCACTCGGCGCAAGATGCACGGCGGTCACCGCGCTATCGGGAAAGGTCTCCGCATAAAATCTGGCGGCCGCCTCCGCATCCTTGTCGTACCAGATACAGATCGTGTTCTTCTCCATGTGCGTGATCCTCCCAAGTTGAAGTCTTTCCCAGCCGGTGGAAATTTAAGGGCCGATTGCCCATCCCCCATCCGGCATAAAATGCGGACGTGGGAAAAACGTTCCGAAAATTCCAGCCCCGCCGTCGTCATGACATCGGCCATGCGCGTATGCGTTAAGTTGTGAAAATAAGTCGCGAAAGGCCGGAGTTCGTCGCGCAGCCTCAATCCTGATGACGAAAGTCAATATTATCCTTAAATATTATTTAATAATGCAATCATAATATTCATGAATAATTTTCGATAAGAAGTTTATTTCCATCGGAGGACTGCGCGTGACTATTCTTGATCGTGGTGCCAATGCTGTCGCGGTTCTCGCCGCGCTTTCCAAATCCCAGGCCATCATAGAATTTGACCTCTCAGGAAAGATTCTGACGGCCAATGATAGTTTCTGTCGGGCGCTCGGTTATGAGCTTGCCGAAATCGTCGGACGCCATCACAGCCTGTTCGTCGAGCCCTCCGTCGTGTCGTCACCGGACTACAAGGCCTTCTGGTCCAAGCTTGCGTCCGGCCAGTTCGACCAGCGGCAATATAAGCGCATCGGCAAGGGTGGCCGCGAAGTGTGGATCGAGGCCTCCTATAATCCGGTATTTCGCCGTGGCAGGCCGGTGAAAGTGGTCAAGATCGCCACCGATATCACCGAACGCAAGCTGAAAGCGGCGGAAGATGCGGGCAAGATCGATGCCCTGTCGCGGGCGCAGGCCATCATCGAATTTTCCCCTGAGGGCGAGGTTCTGACCGCCAACGACAATTTCCTGGCGGCGCTGGGATATTCGCTCAGTGAAGTGCAGGGCAGGCATCATTCCATGTTCTGCGAACCGGCCTATACGCAGTCGCCGGAATACAAGCAGTTCTGGCAGAGGCTTGCCGGCGGCGATCTCGTTGCGGATGAGTTCATGCGGCTCGGCAAGGGCGGCCGCAAGGTCTTCATCCAGGCCTCCTATAATCCGATCTTCGATATGAACGGCAAGGTGTTTAAGGTCGTCAAATTCGCCACTGACGTGACCGGCCGCGTCGAGAATGTCGAGAAGCTGGCGCAATGTCTCACCGATCTCGCTGAGGGCGATCTTGCGCAGAGCATCGACAAGCCTTTCATTCCCTCTCTTGAAAGATTGCGCACGGATTTCAATGCGGCTTCGGAAAAGCTGAAGACGGCCATGACGCTGGTCTCAGAAAACGCTGGTGCGATTTCCTCGGGTTCGAACGAAATACGCTCTGCCGCCGATGATCTCGCCAAACGCACCGAACAGCAGGCCGCCTCGATCGAGGAAACGGCTGCCGCTCTTGAGGAGATCACCACGGCGGTCAATGATTCAAGCCGGCGGGCGGAAGAGGCCGGCAAGATCGTCGCCCGCGCCCGCGACCATGCGGAACATTCCGGCCAGGTGGTGCGCGATGCGATCGGCGCGATGGACCAGATCGAAAAATCGTCGCGCGAGATTTCCAACATCATCGGCGTGATCGATGAGATCGCCTTCCAGACCAATCTTCTGGCGCTGAATGCGGGTGTGGAAGCGGCGCGTGCGGGCGAGGCGGGCAAGGGTTTTGCCGTTGTGGCGCAGGAGGTTCGCGAACTCGCGCAGCGTTCGGCAACCGCTGCGAAGGAAATCAAGAGCCTGATCAATGCCTCGGGCGCGCAGGTGGAAAACGGCGTCGGTCTTGTCACCAGGGCTGGCTCGGCTTTGCAGGAGATCGCCGAGCAGGTGCGCGATATCAACACCAATGTCGTCGCCATCGTCGATGCCGCCCGCGAACAGTCCACGGCGCTTGCCGAGATCAACCAGGCGGTCAACACGGTCGATCAGGGCACCCAGCAGAATGCGGCGATGGTGGAAGAGCAGACCGCCGCAAGCCATAGCCTTGCACGGGAAGCGGCGGCCCTGTTTGAGCTTCTCGGGCAATTCAGGTTCGAGGACGCGCCGCGATCAACCTCGTCCTCGCGCAGCCGCTTCGAGCAGCAAGCCGCGCCTGTAAGTGCGCGCCATAGTGCATCTCGCCCGCTTGCGACACGCGGTTCCGCTGCCGTCGCTGTCAAGCATGAGGAGTGGCAGGACTTTTAAGGCAGGCCGAAGTCGGCAATGAGGGCGCAAATTATCTCGACGTCCTCCTCGGCCTTGTGCCGAGGAGGACAAGCCCGAGCATGACGTCGGCGTGATCGGTTTGGCTCTTTTTCGGTGTTCGATATGTGATGACAAGCCCGAAAGCTGGGCATATCTTCCCAATTGAGCGATAATCAGCACATCGCGTTTGGAATTTTCGGGGACGCTCGTTTGGCGGAGATATCGACAGGCCGTTTGGCTCTTGCCTTCTGTTTGCTGGCGGTAACCTTCGGCGCGGCGGAAGCCGAAGAGCCCGTCCAGAAAAAGACTGCCTGCGCCTATACCCATGATATCGCGCCGGAACTGTGCATCAATGCCGGCAGTTACAATAATGATCTTTGCCGCGCCATCGAGGTTCTCGCCGCCCGACACGCCGTTCCGCCTGACTATTTCGCCCGGTTGATCTGGCGGGAAAGCCTGTTCCGGGCCAGTGCCGTTAGCCCGAAAGGGGCGGAGGGCATTGCCCAGTTCATGCCCGGCACGGCGCGGCTGCGTGGTCTTGAGGACAGTTTCAACATTATCGCCGCCCTTGAGGCCTCATCGCGTTACCTGTCGGAACTGAATGTGCAGTTCGGCAATTTCGGCCTCGCCGCCGCAGCCTATAATGCGGGGGAGGCGGGCCTGCGGAGTTTCATCGCCACCGGCCGCCTGCCGACGGAGACCCGCGACTATGTATTTGCGATCACCGGATATCCCGTGGAAAACTGGAAGGACAATCCGCCGGAAAAGGCGGCGCCAGCGCTGGATGACAGTCGCTCCTTTCTTGATGCCTGCGTGCGTCTGGCCGATACCCGCACCATGAACGATCCCGTCCTTATTGCCTCTGCCGACTGGGCGCCCTGGGGCGTGCAGCTTGCCGCGCATTATAATCCCGGTGTAGCTAACCGGCTTTTCACCCGCGCGATATTGCGGCTTTCGGAACCGCTGAATGCCGAACGAGCCCTGATCGTGCGGCAGCGGGGCGGAAATTTCGGTTCGCGGCCGCGTTATGCCGCCCGCATCGGCCGCGAGACCCGCACCGAGGCCAACACGCTGTGTGGCGAGATCAGGCGGGCAGGAGTTCCCTGCACAGTGTTCAGCAACCGTTAGCAGCGGCGAGTGCCGGACCGATATTACTCTCTCTGCAGGCGCATCGATCATAACAAGTTGATCGGCTTTGCGGCCGTCTCATCTTTCCGGGCGGCATGATCGTTCATAGATTTACCGCCAATGGTGGCCAACAGGGGTCGGCTGCAGGTGTGGGGAATGTTCTGGAAATGAAGTGGTTTGAAACCGGATGTCTGGCGGCCGTTATGGTCATCGTTGCGGCGTGCACCAGCACCGGGGAGACGGAGATTTCCCGCACGGTTGCGGGTTTCGTGGGGCGACCGCGTGAGGCCGCAATTGCCCGGCTTGGCCGCCCGAACAAGGTAATCATCGAAAACGGCGAAACCGAATCCTACTGGCTGAAGGTCGATGTGGAGACCTATGCCGGGCTTAGCAACCGGCGGGAAGTCAGGACCGTGGACGGGCAGGCACAGATTTCGGAAACCGAGGGCATGAAGATCAAGGAACATCGCCGCGACTGTATCATCAAGATCACTGCCGATGCCGCCTCCACCATCAAAACGAGCGAGATCATCGGCAATCCCGCCAATTGCGAAGACCTTCTCAGTCGTCCGGCTTCCTGAGGCGGTTCGTCGCAACCGCCCCGGTTAGCGGATGTCTCAAAGCTCCATCTTGATGGCCAGCATATTTTCGGTGGCCTTCGTCCGTTCGCGCGTGCGGGAAATATCCCGTTCCTGTGGATGATGGTGAGCGCTGTTGTTACTGTGAGCCTCTGCGCATATGTTGGAGTACTGAATCTTGATTTCCGGGCACGGCGGACACGCGCATAATGACCTCCCAGTTGGATTTTTTTGCCCCCGCGGCCGCGCGGCTTCCTCAGGCTGAAAGGGGACGAAAGTCGGTTGGTCGCGAAGTGACGCCAAAGACCGGCATGGATAACGAAGCAGTTGCCGCGCATCTTGAAGCAACCGGCAATTATCGTGTTCTGCGCAGGCTGCAGCCGCGTCCTGTCGTCGATCGGCCAAGGCCGGAATTTCCGCGTCAGGGCGTGATCCTCGATACGGAAACGACGGGCCTTGATCATCGTACCGATGAGATCATCGAAGTCGGCGTTATCACCTTCACCTTCGATGACCAGGGTGCGATCGGCGATGTCACCGGCATCTATGGCGGATTGCGGCAGCCGGGTATTGCCATTCCCGAAGACATCACTCGCCTGACGGGGATTACCGACGAGATGGTGGCCGGACAGTCGATCGACATGGCGCGGCTGACCTCTCTCATTGCCCATGCCGATCTGATCATCGCCCATAATGCCGGCTTTGATCGTCCATTCTGCGAGGCCTTCTCGCCGATCTTCCGTAACAAAGCCTGGGCCTGTTCCGTTTCGGAAATTGACTGGCAGGTGCGTGGTTTCGAAGGCAACAAGCTCGGTTATCTGATCGGGCAATCAGGCTATTTCCATGACGGCCATCGCGCGGTGGATGATTGTTTCGCCCTCCTGGAGGTGCTGGAACAAACCCGCCCCGGCCAGAAGACCACGCCTTTTGCCGAGCTTTATGAAGCAAGCGGGCGTTCACGGGTGCGGATTTACGCGGAAAACAGCCCTTTCGACATGAAGGATCATCTGAAGAAGCGTGGGTATCGCTGGTCCGATGGTTCCGATGGCCGGCCGAAATCCTGGTGGGTGGAACTGCCGGAAGAGAAGCTGGAAGAGGAACTGCATTTCCTGCGCACCGAAATCTACCGCTGGGATGCCGATCCAACCGTCAAACATCTCACGGCCTTCGACCGCTTCAGGGCGGGATAGGGAGGCGGTTTCCGGTCGCTGCCGCGACAGGTGTTTGCCCGCGGAGAATATCTACAATCCGGCGCTAGATTGAATACAATTTTGCCAATCGATCGAAAACAATCGCTGCAAATTTAAGCAGCCGGTTGAATAGCGACGCGGCCTCTTTAAAAACTCCGTTTTATATCAATGGCTAAGCCAGTTGGCACGCCTCCTGCATGACAAAGATGTCGCAGGAGAGTGTTCATGAGCAAAGCCGCAGCAATCGACATCGCGTCCGTATCCAAGATTTACGGCACCACCACGGCCGTGCATGCGATCAGTCTCAAGATACCGGCGGGAAGCTATTGCTGCCTGCTTGGCCCCTCGGGCTGCGGCAAGACCTCAACGCTCAGAATGATTGCCGGCCACGAGAGCATTTCCAGCGGCGATATCAGGCTCGGCAATGTGGTGGTTACCGATCTGCCGCCGGCGCGGCGCGGCACGGCGATGATGTTCCAGTCCTACGCCCTGTTTCCGCATCTCGATCTCGTCGACAATGTCGCCTTCAGCCTCAAGATGAAGGGTGCGGACAAGGAAACTCGCCGGGCAAAGGCGCTTGAGATGTTGCAGCTGATGCAGCTCGAACCCTATGCCAGCCGCCGTCCGGCCCAGCTTTCGGGCGGGCAGCAGCAGCGCGTCGCACTGGCGCGGGCGCTGATTACCGATCCCGAGGCGCTGTTGCTGGATGAGCCGCTTTCGGCGCTCGATCCCTTTCTCAAGATCCGCATGCGCGCCGAGCTGAAGAAGTTGCAGACCTCGCTCGGCATCACCTTCGTGCACGTCACGCACAGCCAGGAAGAGGCGATGGCGCTTGCCGATATCGTCGTTGTCATGAATGACGGCCGCATCGAGCAGGCAGCCACACCGCGTGAGGTGTTCGAGCGCCCGGCCACCGCTTTCGTTGCCCGTTTCATGGGGGATCATAACGTCATCTCCGGCCGCTATCGCGAAAAATCGGGTGATCTCGTGACGCTTGAAGTGGCGGGCGGCGGCACATTTATCTCCAGCGGCACGGCCCCGGATGACGGTGCGGTCGATATTGCCGTGCGCACCGACCGCGTGCGCGTCGGCGAGGCGGAGCAGCCGGGCCTCGGTTTCACCGGCATCGTCTCGAATGTCGAATATCGCGGTGCGAGCGTGAAGATCGCCGTGACGGGCGCGGGCATAGAGGATTTCAACGTCATCCTCAGCGATGCCGCCTTCTTCGAAAACCCGGTCAGGACCGGTGACGCCATACCGCTTTCATGGAATGCGGCCGATGCCATCGTGCTCGGCCGGGTAGAGAAGTGACCCCAATAATAACCAGAGGAGAACTTTGAAATGACCGATACCATCAACAACAAGAAGGGCCTGTCCCGCCGCGGCCTTCTGAAGGCAGGCGCGGCCGCGACAGGTGCGGCGATCGGCTCCGGCCTCATCACCGGCTTCCCCACCATCTGGGCGCAGAACCCCATCACCATCCGCCAGTTCGGCACCGGTGTGTCGAACCTCAACGCCATCGCCGAAAAGTGCAAGGCCGATCTCGGCATCACGCTCGAGATGACCGCGACGGATTCGGATGCAGCCGCCCAGCGCGCCGTAACCCAGCCGAATTCCTACGACATCGCCGATATCGAATACTGGATCCTGAAGAAGGTCTATCCCGCCGGCGTCATCCAGCCGATGGAAATCAAGAAGCTCAAATATTACGACAAGATCGTGCCGCTGTTCAAAAACGGCAAGCTGACGCCGGACAGCGTCGTGGCGCAGGGCACCGCGCCGCACACGGTCGGTTTCGTCGAAAAGCCCGGTGATAAAAAGTTCGCCAAGGGCGAGACCGATTATTTCACCATGGTCCCGACCATCTACAACGCCGATACGCTCGGCATCCGTCCCGATCTCGTCGGTCGCGATATCACCAGCTGGGCCGATATCATGGACCCCAAGTTCAAGGGCAAGGCCTCGATCCTCAACATTCCCTCCATCGGCATCATGGATGCGGCGATGATCATGGAAGCCATGGGCAACATCAAATATGCCGACAAGGGCAACATGACCAAGGCGGAGATCGACAAGACCATCGACTTCCTCATCAAGGCGAAGAAGGACGGCCAGTTCCGTGCGTTCTGGAAAAGCTTCGATGAAAGCGTCAACCTCATGGCATCGGGCGAAGTGATCATCCAGTCCATGTGGTCGCCGGCCGTCGCAGCGGTCCGCTCCAAGGGCATCGCCTGCAAATACCAGCCGCTGAAGGAAGGTTATCGCTCATGGGGCGGCGGTCTTGGTCTCGCCAAGCACCTCTCCGGTGCGAAGCTCGACGCGGCCTATGAATATATCAACTGGTACACGTCCGGCTGGGTCGGTGCCTATCTCAACCGTCAGGGTTATTATTCCGCCGCCATGGAAACGGCCAAGGAACACATGTCCGCCGACGAGTGGGGTTACTGGGTGGAAGGCAAGCCCGCGCAGGGCGATATCATCGCGCCCGATGGCAAGGTCATGGAGAAGGCCGGTGCCGTGCGCGATGGCGGCTCTTTCGAGGAGCGCATGGGCAAGGTCGCCTGCTGGAACTCCGTCATGGACGAAGACCGCTACATGGTCCGCCGCTGGAACGAATTCATCGCCGCTTGATAACGTGCACGAACAGGATCGGCGGCAAAGGTCGCCGATCTTGACAGCAACAGAGCCTCTAAACTCTCCGTCATCCTCGGGCTTGACCCACTGCTGTCCGGTTTAAATTTGTAGACATGGCGCACGGTGTTGATTCTACTCGTATTCGAACGTTTGGCGACGATCTCGGACACGAACAGGAAAAACACCGTGCGGCACTACAATAGCGTATTCCACGATCTGTTGAAGCGGGTGGCTTGGAGCAGGTTCGACAGGCTTGTGGATGAGCATGGCGCCGACAAGCATGTGCGCCGGCTGTCAACGAAGAGCCAGTTCATCGCCCTGCTTTACGGCCAGTTGTCCGGAGCCGTCAGTCTGCGCGAGATCGTCGGCGGCCTCGAAAGCCATGCCGCGCGGCTTTATCACGTCGGTGGAAGGCCGGTGTCGCGCTCGACGCTGTGCGATGCCAATGCACGGCGCTCAAGCGAGGTCTTTGCCGGTCTGTTTCGCGAGATGGTCGCCCGCGCGGGCCGCGGGTTGCGCCGGTCGGTGTCGGAGGCCACCTATCTCATCGACGCGACCGGCGTTCGGCTGAGCGGGGCCGGGTGCGACTGGGCACGGTTTTCCCATCAGGCCTGCGGCGCCAAGGTTCATGTCGTCTACGACGCCGATGCCGAGCGACCGATCTATGCGGCGGTCACGCCCGCCAATGTCAACGACATCACAGCCGCCAAGGCCATGCCGATCGCGGCGGGTGCGACCTATGTGTTCGATCTTGGCTATTATGATTTCGGCTGGTGGGCGGCGCTCGACAAGGCCGGCTGCCGCATCGTCACGCGGTTCAAGTCCCATACGAAGCTGACCGTAACAAGCCAGCAAGCTGTCAGCGGCGATGGCATCGTCCTCTTCGATCGCATCGGGCTTCTGCCCGCCCGCATGGCGGCAAGCCGCCGCAATCGGTTTGGCGACCCCGTGCGGGAGATCACAGTCAGGACGCAGACGGGCAAGGTGCTGCGACTGCTGACCAACGATCTCGACGCGCCCGCACAGGAGATCGCCGATCTCTACAAACGGCGCTGGGCGATCGAACTGTTCTTTCGCTGGGTCAAGCAGACGCTGAGGATCCGGCATTTCCTTGGCAACAGCGAGAACGCCGTGCGCATCCAGATCGCCGTGGCGCTCATCGCCTATCTATTGTTGCGCATGGCGCAGGCAGACCAGAAACTCGTCCAAAGCCCACTGGCATTCGCACGCCTGGTGCGCGCCAATCTTATGCATCGCCGAAGAACCGACAGCCTCACAAGGCCGCCACCAGCTAAAACCGCCGATCCAAGACAGATGACACTTCTCGGAATGGAAATTTAAACCGGACAGCAGTGGGCTTGACCCGAGGATCTAACGACCCACCACATCAAACGTGGTTGGATCCTCGGGACAAGCCCGAGGATGACGTCGCGTTTGAAGAGAGCTTTGCCTGACACACTACCCGGCGCGAAAGCTGCCGGTACTTCTGCAAATCCAGCGAAAGGCTCCACCATGGTGACGGTCAGACTCATCGGCGTCAGCGAGAAGAAGGACAGACCGGTGCGCAGCTTCGCGCTGCCGCAAAAGCTCGTATCCTATGTTCAGGCCCTGCCGCTTTTCCTGATCCTCGGCTTTTTCCTGGCCCTGCCGATCCTCATGATCGCCGTCGTCAGCTTCTGGGATTACGACTTCGCCCAGATGTATCCCGATTTTGTCACCTTCAATTATCTAGAGACGCTCGGCTCCTGGGTTACCTGGCAGACCTATCTCAACACGCTGAAATACGCCGCCATCGTCTGGGCGATCACGCTGTTCTGCGGTTTCTGGGTTGCCTATTTCCTCGCCTTCCACATTCGCACCACCACCATGCAGATGGCGCTGTTCCTCGTCTGCACCGTGCCGTTCCTGACATCGAATATCATCCGCATGATTTCGTGGATTCCTGTTCTCGGGCGAAACGGTCTGGTCAACAGCGCGCTGGTCGGCACCGGCATCATTCCAGAACCGGTCGAGTGGCTGCTTTATTCCGATTTCGCCGTGGTGCTGGCCATGGTGCATCTTTATACGCTGTTCATGGTCACGCCGATCTTCAACACGCTGATGCGCATCGACAAATCGCTGATCGAGGCGGCGCGTGACGCCGGTGCAACGGGGTGGCAGACACTCTGCAATGTCATCATTCCGCTCGCCAAGCCCGGCATGGCCATCGGCAGCATCTTCGTCGTGACGCTGGTCATGGCCGATTTCTCCACCGTTCAGGTCATGTCCGGCGGCCAGAGCGCCTCGGTGGCGCTGATGATGAAGAACCAGATGTCGCTTCTGCAATATCCGGCGGCGGCCGCCAACGCCGTCATCCTGCTCATCCTCGTTCTTCTGATGGTCGCGGGCATCCTGCGCATCGTCGATATCCGCAAGGAGCTTTGATCCATGCATCAGGAAAAACGCGGCCGCGAATTCTACATTCTCGCGTTCTTTTTCGTTCTCTTCGTGCTGTTTTTGTATGGCCCGCTATCGGCCATCCTGATCCTTGCCTTTCAGGGGCCAAATGGCGGATTGACCTTTCCGCTGAACGGCGTTTCGCTGCACTGGTTCGGCAATCTGTTCGAGCAGCAGGCGGTCGGCGATTTCGGCGGCTCGTTCCGCCGCTCCTTCGGGCTTGGGCTGATGGTCATGGCCGTCACCGTCCTCGTCTCGCTGCTGGCAGGCCTTGCCTTCCGCCGCAAATTCATCGGTGCGACGCCGCTCTTTTACCTGTCTGTCGCCAGTCTGGTGGTGCCGTCGATCATCATATCGCTTGGGATTGGTGTTCTTTTCCAGCAGCTTGGGCTGGAACCTTCATGGTATACATCAGCTTTCGGCGCGCATCTCACCTGGACGCTTCCCTTCGGCGTGCTCATCATGCTCGCGGTCTTCAACCGCTTCTCGCCTTCCTATGAGGAGGCGGCCCGCGATCTCGGCGCGTCCTCCTGGCAGACCTTCGCCCATGTGGTGCTGCCGATGATCGCGCCCAGCCTGATCGGCGTCGGCCTTTTCGGCTTCACGCTTTCTTATGACGAGTTCGCCCGCACGCTGATGACAGCGGGCACCTACAACACGCTGCCGTTGGAAATCTACGGCATGACCACCAATGTCACGACGCCGGTGCTTTATGCGCTGGGTGCCGTCACGACGCTGTTTTCCCTTCTGGTGATTGCGGCCACGCTTGGCCTGATCGTCACCCTCAACCGCCGCCATTCACGCGGATAAAGAAACGTCCAATGCGCATCCTCGTCGTCAATCCCAATACCACGCAATCCATGACCGCAACGATCGCTGACGCCGCCATGCGGGTGGTCGGCCGGGATACGGAAATTCTCGGCGTGACATCCTCCATGGGGCCCGTCTCCATCGAAGGTTATTATGACGAGGTTTTTGCCGTGCCCGGCCTGCTGCTGGAACTTGCGAAGGCTCCGGCGCTCGGCGTTGACGCGGCCGTCATCGCCTGTTTCGACGATACCGGGCTCGATGCGGCGCGGGCGCTTTGCGATATACCCGTCATCGGCCTCTGCGAGGCGGCGGTCTCCGCCACCGCCTTCATCGCGCAGAAATTCACCGTCGTCACGACGATGGAGCGTTCACGGTTGCCGCTCGAACATCTCGTTTATCGTTACGGCATGTCCGCCCGCTGCAATGTGCGCGCCGCCGATATTCCGGTCCTGTCGCTTGAGGACCCCGCTTCGAATGCGCGGGAGAGGCTGCGGCAGGAGATTGCGCTGGCGCTTGCGGAGGATCGGGCGGAGGCGATCGTTCTCGGCTGCGCCGGCATGGCAGACCTGACCGCCGAGCTGCGCGCCGAATTTGGCGTGCCTGTCATCGATGGTGTCGCAGCCGCCGTCAAACAGGCGGAATCGCTTGTTTCCATGGGGCTTTCCACCGCCAAAAGCGGCGCTTATGCCACGCCGGTCGCCAAGCCCTATCACGGCCTGCTGGAGGCATTCCAGCCGGACCGCATGACGGTGTGAATCCGCCTTCATCGTTGCTGAAAAAATTTCAAAACTCCGCGACGGATTTTCGCGCCTTTCCCCGTTAAAGTCGAAAATCGCGTGTAAAGCGTCATTTATCGACATTCCTTGTCCGGCTTTGCAGGACCGCAACGGAGATTCGACCGAAGCATGGTGAGCGACCCCGATGCAAAGCTCGTGGCAGATGTCGCGGCCGGAGATATCAGGGCGATGCGGGCACTGGTCGAGGCAAAGTTGCCGAGGATCATGGCGCTGGCAAGCCGCATGCTGGGTGATCCGGTCGAGGCGGAGGATGTTGCGCAGGAAACCTTTCTGCGGATATGGAAACACGCGGGAACATGGCGGCAGGGCGCTGCGCGGTTTGATACGTGGATACACCGCGTGGCGCTGAACCTGTGTTATGACCGGCTGAGGAAGCGCCGTGAAGTATCCGTCGCCCAGCCGTCCGACCTCGTCGATGCGCGTATGTCGTCGGAGACTGCTGGAGTTGATATGGACGAAGGCGAGGCCGTGGGGCGAGCGCTGTCCCTTCTTCCCGAGCGGCAAAGGGAGGCGATCATTCTGGTCTATTATCAGGAAATGTCGAACCGGGAGGCCGCCGACATCATGCATGTCAGCGTCGACGCACTGGAAAGTCTTCTGTCGCGTGGGCGCAGAGCGTTGCAGAAAATCTTGAACGAGGATGAGACATGAGCGGGTCGATGGAAGACGGCATGGATGGGCAGGCATTTTCCGCCCTCGTTTCGGCATATGGCGCCGATCCAAAACGCTGGCCCGAGGATCGTCGCGCGAAAGCCGAGCTTTATTCTAAAACAGCCGAGGGCCAGCGTCTGCTCAGCGACGCGGCGCAGCTGGACCGCGCCCTGGCTGCTTTCCGGCCCAAGGCCGCACCCTCCGCCGCCCTTCAGGGACGAATTCTCGCGGAAGGCACATCCCGGCTGTCACGCCACCGGCGGTTCGTCCGTTTCGGGCTTGGTGCCGGCATGGTCGGCATCAGCCTTGCGGGTGCCCTGACCGGTGCTGTCGCCGTCATCAATCTCACCCCGCCGCCGTCCTTCTCGTTCGGCGACAATCTGACGGCATTCGGAAATTTGCAAAGTGAAAACGAGTTGGCTGAGGACGCGAAATGACCGATCAGAATTTCCGCTGGATTGTCGTTGTGCTACTCGTCGTCAATACATTCCTCGTCTGCGCCCTTGCCGGTGCCGGTTTCGTCTATCTGCGCAACGATACCGCAGCTTCCACTTCAAGGATGCCGCTGGCCGGCGAGCAACTGCCAAAGGCGGAGCGGGAGGCCTTTCGCCAGGCGCTCGGCGATGCACGCAAACCCATGCGCGAGACCTCGGCCGAGGCGCGGCAGGCCCGCATCGAGGCTGCTTCGCTGATGGGCGCCAACGATCTGGATACAAAAGCGTTATCCGACGCGCTGGAGCGCGCCCGCATGGCGGAATATGCGGTCCGTGCCGCAGTCGAGCTACAGGCCGTGGAATTCGCCCGCACGCTGTCGCTCGATGCAAGACGACGCCTCGCGGAAGGTCTGCTCTCCCGCGAGGCGCCAAAGCCTGCCACGAAATGATCACAATTCGGCGGCGACGGATTTGCGATATCCACGCCGTTAAAGGGCCGATAACGAAACGGAGTTCGTATCGGCCATGTCAAATACGACGCCCAATTCCAGGCAAGTGGATGCTGCGCTGTGCCTCTGGCGCTTCGGCCTGGGAGCCCGGCAGGGAGACCTGCAGGCAATTGCGGATGATCCACGCGATCTCTTGCGGTCAGAAGTAACCGAGCACGCCGTCCCAATCCCTGTTGGCCCCCAATTGCACTCGAGCGCCGATCTCATGGTCTCGCTCATCGCCTTCAACAAGCAGGTGAAAGCCGAACGTGAGAAGCCGGCGGTGACGGCCGTTTCCGTGGACAAGGCGATGGCGGGCCCGGATAACAAGACGGGCATGGGCGGTATGGCAGTCGCGCCAACCATACAGAAAGACAAACCGGCCGAAGCGGCCAATAAGAGACCCTATCTGCCACAGCAGATATTGCTGGCAGAGGTCGATGCGCGGTTCAATGGCACCATCCGCCAGCCTCTGATCGGCTTTGGCGAACGTCTAGCGATGTTCTGGGCAAACCACTTCTCCGTCGCCGTCGGTAAGGGGGGCGATGTGCACATGCTCGCCGGCGCCTTCGAGCGTGAGGCGATCCGCCCGCATATATTCGGCAATTTCGAGGACATGCTGCTTGCCGTGGAAACCCATCCGGCCATGCTGTTTTTTCTCGACAACCAGCAGTCGATCGGTCCCAACTCACCGGCCAACAAAAACGGCAAGCGCGGCCTGAACGAAAATCTGGCCCGCGAGATCATGGAACTTCACACGCTGGGAGTTGATGGCGGTTACAATCAGTCTGACGTGACGGAGCTTGCCCGCATCATCACCGGTTGGACCGTTTACCGCGACGAGAACAAGCCGGGGCCGGTCGGGCGCTTCAGTTTCAATGCCAACAGCCACGAGCCGGGTGATCATGCGGTGATGGGCATCACCTATGCCGATGCAGGCGTGGAGCAGGGTAGGCGGGCGCTGCGCGATCTCGCCCATCACCCATCCACCGCCCGTCACCTTGCCTTCAAGCTGGCGCGGCACTTCGTCAGCGACCAGCCGCCTGTGGCGCTGGTGGCAAAGATCGCCGCTGCCTACACCAAATCCCACGGTGACCTCGCCGCCACCTATCTCGCCGTGCTGGATGCCGAGGAGGCCTGGGATCCCGCTCTGAAGAAGCTGAGGCCGCCGCTCGATTTCGTCACCGCCATGCTGCGCAGCAGCGACGTCAAGCCGAAACCCGAACAGATTGTTTCGGTGCTGAAGGCGCTTGGGCAACCCTTCTGGGACCCATCCGGTCCCAACGGGTTTTCCGACGTGACGGACAGTTGGGGTTCCTCCGAGGGGCTTGCGACGCGGATCGATGCCGCGAGCCTTTTTGCCCATCAGGTCGCAGGCGGCATCGACCCCCGAGATTTCGTGGCCGATCGGTTTGGCCCGCTTCTCACGCGCGAGACCGCACAGGCTGTCCAGCGTGCGGAAACAAAGCCGCAGGGCCTGACCATCGCTTTCCTTTCCCCCGAATTCCAGAGGCGCTAACCATGCTGTGCGAAGATTTCTCCCCCACCCGCCGCGCCGTTCTCGGTGCAACCGGCGCTCTTTTTGCCTGGGCTTTCATGCCGCGTTTTGCCCATGCGGCCTCAGGGCGCGATCCGCGTTTCGTGACGATCATCCTGCGTGGCGCGCTTGACGGGCTGACTGCCGCTCCACCGGTCGGCGATCCCGATTACGAAGCGCTAAGGCAGCAATTGACGCTGCGAACGGAAGGCGAAAACCCGGCATTGGCGCTGGATGGATATTTCGCGCTGCATCCTTCGCTGCGCAATTTCCAGCGGCTCTACCGCAAGGGTGAGGCGGCCGTGGTGCATGCCAGCGCCACCGGTTATCGTGACCGGTCCCACTTTGACGGACAGGATGTGCTCGAATCCGGTTTTGCGACACCCGGCCATGTCGAAAGCGGCTGGCTCAACCGGCTGCTGGAGCAGATGCCGGCGGGAGAAACGATCAATCCCGCCGCCGGCGACCGGGTAAGCGGGCTTGCCATCGGGGCCAGCGCACCACTCGTCATTCGTGGCAAGGCACCGATCCTCGGATGGGCGCCTTCGGTGCTCAGACCCGCCGATGGCGATCTCGCCCCCCGGCTTGCCGATCTCTATGGCCAGACGGACCCGATGCTCGCCGCCCTGTTGGCGGAAGGTGTGGAGACCGGCAGGATCGCATCGGGTGTCGACATCAAGGCGCGCGGTGGCCCCGGTGATCCGCAGGGAATGGAGCAGATGGCGCGTGGCGCGGCACGGCTGATTGCCCATCCGGAAGGCCCCCGTGTGGCAGCGCTCGCCTTCGAGGGCTGGGATACCCATGCGCAGGAGGTCGATCGCCTCGCCAAGCTCTTGTCCGGTCTCGATAATGCCCTTGCGGCTTTCGAACAGGAGCTGGGGCCGGTCTGGAAGGATACGGTGATCCTCGTGGCGACGGAATTTGGCCGCACCGCACGCATCAACGGCACAGAAGGGACAGATCACGGCACCGCCACCACCGCCTTTCTGGCCGGTGGCAGCATCCGCGGCGGCCGTGTTATCGCCGATTGGCCGGGCCTGAAGGAAGCGCAACTGCGTGACGGCCGCGACCTTGCCGCGACCACCGATCTACGCGCCGTCATCAAAGGGCTCGCCATCGATCATCTTGGCGCAAGCGCCGGAACCCTGGACAAGCTTGTGTTTCCCGGATCTGATCTCATCCGTCCCCTGAAGGGCCTGATCGCCTGAGACCTGGTCGTCTTGGGGACGGGCCCTTCATGTTCCTGTTGCAATAGTGTCTGATATCCACCCAGTGCCGACGAGTCGCCGCGGCACGGTATGGAGAGAGACGTGGCATCGCAGGAACGTGAAGGTAAAAGAGCGCCGCAGGGCACGCCAAGCGAGGTTTTCGCAGCCTTCCTGAAGCTCGGGGTCACCTCCTTCGGCGGCCCCATCGCCCATCTCGGTTATTTCCGCGACGAACTGGTCGTGCGGCGCAAATGGATCGACGAGGCTGGTTATGCCGATCTCGTGGCGCTCTGCCAGTTTCTGCCCGGCCCGGCCTCCAGCCAGGTGGGGTTTGCGCTGGGGCTGCTCAGGGCAGGGCCGCTCGGTGCACTGGCGGCTTGGGCGGCATTCACTTTGCCATCGGCCATTCTCCTCGTTCTTTTCGCCATGGTCGCCGCTTCGATCGAAGGGCCGGTCGGCAC
Source organism: Agrobacterium tumefaciens (assembly GCF_005221325.1). Classification (NCBI taxonomy): domain Bacteria; kingdom Pseudomonadati; phylum Pseudomonadota; class Alphaproteobacteria; order Hyphomicrobiales; family Rhizobiaceae; genus Agrobacterium; species Agrobacterium tumefaciens. Next base: position 2,129,270 of record NZ_CP039889.1, read on the forward strand.
CGGTCTGTTGCACGGATTGAAGATCGTCGCCGTCGCCGTGGTGGCGCAGGCCGTGTGGGGCATGGCGAAAAGCCTTGCTCCGGATCGTCAGCGTGCCAGCATTGCGCTTGCCGGCATCGTCTGCGTGGTGTTCGTCGCGGGCGCCTTCGGGCAGGTTCTGGCGCTTGGCCTTGGCGCATTCGCCGGGCTTGTCTTCTGTCGCTCCGGTGCCGTGGGACAGGCCACTCACCTGAGCTTCCGGGTGTCGAAAAGCGTCGGATATGGTGCACTTGCCACCTTCGCCCTGCTTCTCGGCTTTCTGCCGTTGCTTTCGGCAGAGGCGTCGTCACAGGGCATCTCCCTGTTTGACGCTTTTTATCGCGCCGGCGCGCTCGTTTTCGGCGGCGGTCATGTGGTGCTGCCGCTGCTGCAATCGGAAGTCGTCGCGACCGGCTGGGTCACGAAAGACGCTTTTATTGCCGGTTATGGCGCGACGCAGGCGGTGCCCGGCCCGCTCTTCACCTTCGCCGCCTATATCGGTGCGGTGGTGGGCCCGCAGCCTAACGGCATTGTGGGTGCGGCGATCGCTCTTGTCGCGATCTTCCTGCCGGGCATGCTGCTGCTCGTCGGCGCTCTTCCCTTATGGGAAGGTTTCCGCAAACACCTGACGGTGCAGGCCGCCATGCGCGGGGCAAACGCCGCCGTCGTCGGCATTCTCGGTGCCGCCCTTTATGATCCGGTGTGGACGAGCGCGATCTTCACGCCGAAGGATTTTACCCTTGCGCTAACCGGCTTCATCCTGCTGACGGTGTGGAAAACGCCGCCATGGGCCGTGGTCCTGCTCTGCGCAGTCGGCGGCGTTCTGCTCGCCTTGCTGTGATAGTGGCGGTCACGCCGTCCCGATGGTCTCGAACAGCCAGTCGGAAAAGGCCTGCATGGCTGATGTCTGCGGTTTCGATTGCAGGCGGGTCAGCCAGTAGCTTCCAAGCGAGATGGTGACGGGAAAGGGCTGCATGACCGCGCCCGACGCCAGATGCCGCGAAAACATCGATGGCGGCGCGAGCGCCACGCCCAGCCCCTGAAGCGCCGCTTCCATCATGCCGAGCGACGTGTCGAAGACGATACCGGCATTCACCTGCGCCGCCGGTGAAACGCCCGCCGCGGCAAACCATGTGCTCCACTCATCGGCGCGATAGCTGCGCAGCAATGTTGCATCCATCAGGTCGGCGGGCTCTTTCAGCATTTCCGCCAGTTTCGGCGTGCAGAGCGGCGAAAGCGGCGCCTCGAACAGCCGGAAGGCATCGGTGCCATGCCAGGAGCCCTGGCCGAAACGAATGGCGAAATCCAACCCCTCCGCCGCCATGTCCACCCGGTTGTTGTTGGTGGAAACCCTGACATCGATAAACGGATGCCGCTTTTGAAATGCCGCCAGCCGTGGCAGCAGCCAGCCGACGGCGAAGGTGCCCACGACGCCAAGAAACAGCAATTCGCGCACCTGTCCGGCCTCGATCCGGTCGAGCGTCGTCGCCATCTGGTCGAAGGAACTGGTCACCGTTGGCAACAGGGCCTCACCTTCGGCGGTGATCTTCAAGCCGCGCGGAAGCCGCTGGAAAAGGGCCACACCGAGCCGCTTTTCCAGCCCTTTCACCTGTTGGCTCACAGCCGCCTGCGTCACGCAGAGTTCAATGGCCGCGCGGGTGAAGCTCAGGTGCCGGGCGGACGCCTCGAAGGCTCGCAGACCGTTTAAGGGAAGAAATTGCCGAACCATTCAAGACCTAGATTTTCTTGTGTCTCCTCCGAGATATCATGGTTTGTTCGTGCAATGTAGGGCGGTTAAACGTCTTTTCGCTGGGGATGGCGGACACGCCGAAAATCCACCTGAGGTTTTGGAGAACGCGAAAGATGAAATTTAATCGCAGACATATCGCACTGGCTGCCCTGGTCTCGACGGGCCTCGTCACGCAGGCTTCTGCCGCCGATGACGCCAGGCTGAAAGCGATAACGGATGCCGCAATCAAACCCGTCATGGAGAAAAACGGCATTCCGGGTCTGGCCGTCGGTATCAGCATCAACGGCGAAAACCATATCTTCACCTATGGCGTCCTCTCCAGGAGCACGGAAAAGCCCGTCACCCCGCAGACGCTGTTCGAACTCGGCTCCATCTCCAAGACCTTCACGGTCACCCTCAGCACCTATGCGGAACTGAATGGCCAGCTGTCACTGTCCGGTAAGGTCAGCGACTATCTTCCATCCATGAAGGGAAGACCTTTCGGCGATGTCGCGCTGATGCATCTCGGCACCCATACCGCCGGTGGCTTTCCCATTCAGGTGCCTGACAAGGTGAAGACGGAACAGCAGCTGATGGCCTATCTCAGGGCCTGGAAACCCTCATATAAGGCCGGCACCCACAGAAGTTATGCCAATCCCAGCATCGGCATGCTCGGCTATATCACCGCAAAGGCGATGGGGCAGGGGTTCGATGACGCCATGCAGGACACGCTTTTTCCCGCGCTTGGGCTGAAGAACACCTTCACCGTGGTGCCCAAGGCGAAGATGGATGATTATGCGCAGGGCTATAAAAGAAACGGCGAACCGGCCCGCGTAACACCGGCCGTTCTTTCCTCGGAAGCCTATGGCGTCAAATCGACGGCGGAGGACATGATCCGCTTCGTTAACGCAAATATGGGTCTGGAGAAGTTGGACGGAAAAATCCAGCAGGCCGTCACTAATACCCATACGGGATATTTCAGCGTCGGCGCCATGACACAGGACATGGTCTGGGAACAATATTCCCATCCGGCACCGCTGAAGACACTGAGGGACCTGAATGCCGGCGCCCTCCTGAAGACGGTGCCGGTTTCCGAAATATCACCACCGATGAAACCGCGCGCGGACGTCTTCATCAACAAGACCGGCTCCACCAATGGTTTCGGCGCTTATGTGGCGTTCGTACCCAGGGAGAAATTGGGCATCGTCATTCTGGCCAATAAAAACTATCCCAATGAGGAGCGGGTCTCTGCCGCTTATGAGATTTTGACGGCGCTCGAAAAGGCGGAATAACGCGATACGCCCTTTCGATGTCTTTGTTTTGGCGCTGGAGATGATTGCTCCTGCGCCAAAACGCGTAACGGTGGGAAACGATCCTATCCCCATGACAGCGGCCGGCAATCGCGCTAACCGGGAAAAGATGCGCCGGCAACCGATTCGGTCTCGGGCGACGGGCGCAAATCACAAAGAGCAGATCTTTTTTGCACGGCTACGAACCGGGACGGGAAAGCCCGGAAGATGCATGCCGGGCACTTCCTGGGGGGACGACGATGAGCGATACAGGTGGTTATTTTCCTCGCTGGCGGCTGAAAACCGAAGGGCGCATCATGCCGGACGAGCGTTTGCCCGCCGGGCAAACAGCGGTGCTTGGGTTGCAGCATGTGGTGGCCATGTTCGGTTCCACCGTTCTTGCGCCGCTGATCATGGGCTTCGATCCCAACGTCTCCATTCTGTTTTCTGGCATCTCGACGCTGATCTTCTTCATCGCCGTCGGCGGGCGTGTGCCGAGCTATCTCGGTTCGTCCTTTGCTTTCATCGGTCCCGTGCTGGTGGCGACGGGGGCGGCCGCGGGTGCGGCCAGCCCTAATATCGCGCTGGCACTCGGCGGCATCATCGCGGCCGGCGTGCTTTATGCGCTGATCGGCGTCATCGTTATGATTGTCGGCCATAACTGGATCGAAAAACTGATGCCGCCGGTTCTGACCGGCGCTATCGTCGCCGCAATCGGTCTCGTGCTCGCACCCATTGCGATCGCAAGCGCCTCAGGCACCGGTCCGGGCAATCCCGATGGCGACCAGCTGTCGCGCTGGATTGCGATTTTGACGGTGATGTCGGTCGGTGCGATCGCTGTCTATGCGCCCGGCATGGCGCGTCGGCTGCCCATTCTTCTCGGCGGCGCGATTGCCTATCTCGCCTATGTCGTGCTCGCAAACGGCTACGGTCTCGGCAAGCCCGTCGATTTTGCAGGCGTTGCGGCTGCATCCTGGTTCGGATTGCCGACCTTCACCACGCCGGTGTTTTCCGCACCCGCGATTGCCCTGATCGCCCCGGTCGTCGTCATTCTGGTCGCGGAAAATCTCGGGCATATCAAGGCGATCGGTGCGATGACCGGCCGCAATCTCGATCCCTATCTCGGCCGCGCCTTTATCGGTGACGGCATCGCGACGATCTTTTCCGGCGCCTTCGGCGGCACCGGCATGACAACCTACGCCGAAAACATGGGCGTCATGGCGATCACCCGCATCTTCTCGACGCTCGTCTTTGTCGTCGCGGCGCTGGTCGCCATCATCCTCGGCTTCTCACCGAAATTCGGCGCACTCATCCAGACGATACCGGGACCGGTCATCGGCGGCCTGTCGGTGGTGGTCTTCGGCCTGATCGCGGCGACCGCAGGGCGCATCTGGGTGGAAAACAAGGTGGATTTCTCCGAACCGCGCAACCTCATCACCGTGGGCATCGCGCTGGTTCTGGGTGCCGGCAACTTCAAGCTCAATGTCGCCGGCTTCACGCTGGATGGCATCGGCACGGCGACAATCGGTGCGATTGTCTTTTACCATCTACTGGGTCTCGGCAAAGCGGCGCAGGGCAAGTGACGCTGAGGGACAAAGCAATAGGTTGAGAGGGCAGGCGTAGTCGGTCGGCTAGTGAGGATTGCTAGCAGCCATGTGGACCGAGGCGCCCGCCTTCTGAGCCGCAGCCAACAATCGTTTGTCTCTTGTCCACAAGCTCACGCGCCGGTCGAGAAGCGTGGAAGCCAATAGGTGCGCATCCGTATAGCCAATTCCCATGCTGAATATTGAATAACGGTCGATGAAAGTCATGACTTCATCATGAGTTGCAACCACTGTTTCACGCTGTGCCTGCAGAAACCCTATCACGGCCTCGCGGTCTCGAAGACTTCCCAGCGCAAGTTCACCGATAATGAACGGATGGCAAAGCAGCCTGTCATTCTCGATGATCTCACGTAATTCCACGTTCCTTTGGCGAAAATGATCAATCCACACTGACGTGTCAACGAGGATCACTTGTTGACGTCACTTCGCTGGCGAGGGGCCGCTTCGGCCTCAGGCATGGAGCCGCCGAGAGCAATCAATCGCTTGCCAGACTCGACACGCACAAGTGTCTCCAGTGCCTGGCGGACAAGGGCTGCGGTCTCTTTCGTGCCGGTCAAAGATTTGGCCCGTTCCATGAGCTTGTCATCGAGATTGATGGTGGATCGCATTGATAATCTCCAGCCTCTATCACTTTAAATAGCACCATATGGTGCGAAAATCTATGCCTGAACGGCCATGATTGAGTATTCTATCGCGCCTCTATTCAAGGTATTCCGGATTCAACCCTGACGGCCGGTGGTGCCTTGCTTTCCCGGCCACGCCATCAGCGCCACGTCAACCACGGCCTTCAAAGTCGCCGTACACGCCCCGTCACAAGCCTGCGCAGACATGCCCTGAATGATGGCGCCATAAAAGCGCGCAAGGGTGTCCGTATCGGTTTGTTCCGGTAGCTCACCGTCATGGAGGGCGCGATCGAACCGCGCCTTGAGAACCTGTATCGCCCCCTCGCGCAATGCTGCCGTGGCGCGGGCGACGGAGGCGTTTTCTTCCGAATGCTGGAGAACGGCGGTCGAAACGATGCATCCGCGCGGCTTGTCCGGCTGGGTGTCGCCTTCCGCAATGTCGTAAAGATAAGCGGCGAGCGCCTCGTGGGCCGGTATTTTCGCCTGCAAGATTCTGGCACGGCGCTCGCTTTGCTGCGCGATATGATGATCGAGCGCCAGCCGGAATAGTTCTTCCTTCGAGCCGAAGGTCGCATAAAGAGATGGCGGCGTGATCCCCATCGCATGGGTGAGATCCGCTACCGAGGTTCCCTCATATCCCCGTTCCCAGAACAGCCTTGCTGCGATGTCGAGCCCGATATTCCGATCGAGCAGGCGCGGTCTGCCGCGTTTTCGCGTCGTTTCAGTCATTATTATATCGATCACTATAAAAATGTTGACAGATCATGTTCGGCTTTTATTATATCGATCGCTAGTTAAATCGCAACGGAGAGATCAATGTCTCGGAAACTATCGAACAAAGTCGCCCTCGTAACGGGAAGCTCAAGGGGCATCGGCCGTGCCGCCGCCCTGGCCTTCGCGAAGGAGGGTGCAGGTCTTATCGGCGTTCACTATGGTGCAAATCCCGATGCCGCAAAGGCAACAGTCCGGGAGATCGAAGCTCTCGGCTCGAAGGCGGTGGCCCTCAAGGCCGATCTACGCGAGGGTAAAGCGGCGACGGACAGCCTGTGGGAGCAGTTCAAGCAAGCGTCCATCGCTTTCGCGGGCACACCATCGCTTGATATTCTCGTCAACAATGCGGGTATTGCGCCGGCGACACCGTTGAAGGAGATGACCGAGGCCGCTTTCGACGAGTTGATGACGATCAACTTCAAGGCACCCTTCTTCCTCATCCAGACTGTCGCCGACCATCTGCGTGAGAATGGCCGCATCATCAATGTCTCAACCGGTTTCACCCGCATTGCCGCACCGACGCATCCGGCCTATGCCGCTTCCAAGGGCGCGCTTGAAACGTTGACGCTGGCGCTTGCACCGGAATTCGGTCGGCGCGGGATTACCGTCAATTCGGTGCTTCCGGGCGTGACGGAAACCGACATGAACGCCGAATGGCTGGCGGCGCCGGAAGCGCGTGCCGGTGCCGAAGCCCTGTCGGTCTTCTCACGGATCGGCCGTGCCGAGGATATCGCTGACGTCATCACATTCCTCGCCTCCGATGATGCCCGCTGGACGACCGGGCAGATGATCGACGCGACGGGTGGTGCGCGGATTTGATTTCAGCAGTTGCCCCGCACGACGCAGTCGTCGGGGCACTTCGCATCTGGTCTGAGGGTGAAAGGCAGCGGGGCGAGACGCTGCCCGCCGGAACATCGTGGGGGGGGCTCAGGCCCAGCTCGTGCGTACCGCATGAGCGAGGTCGCGCAACTGATCCTCAAACGGCGGGTGCCGGCAAAGCCGAGAAAGCGTTGAGACCCGGAACGCCTGCGCGTTCGGTCACCTCTGCCGCCATTGCTGCTTGCCTGACGAGGCGTCACCACAGCTCGGCCAGACCGCCTGATGCTCCGTGCACGGGATCGGTCTTCGGCTTGGACAGGGACTTTATCCGCGCGAGCATTTCTTCGGTTGGCGCAGAGGTCTGAATGTCAGCATGTTGTCCGGGTGGATATGCACCCGCCACCTGAAAATCCGCAGAGGATTTCAGCCTCATATGGCCAGTGCCTGCGGGCAAGATCAGACAGTCGCCCTGGCTGATCTCCAGAACCTGACCATCCGGTCCGCCGATCTGCAGTGTTGCCTCACCACGCCCCACGCCGAGAACCTCATGCGCGCCGCTGTGGTAATGGTGGTAGGCGAAGACGCCGTTACGCCAGATGCCTGTCCAGCCGTTTCGGGAAAACATCGCTTCGAACGCGCCTGTGTCAGGTTGCGAATTGATTTGCCGATAGATGATGACGGGAAAGGTCTGATTGTTGGGAATCTGATCACCGGCATCAAAGAGAATTGTCTCTGTTTTCATGGCTGTTTCGTTTTCTGGTTTGAGGGGCCCGCAACGGCAAACTATCGCGAAGCCAGCGCGCCATGCAAAACGGGAATGACGCTGTGTGACCTATGCAAGAATTTGAAGCACCGAAGCCAAAAGCATGTTGCATCCCGCTATGCTGTGTTCGGGTTCGACGTGCTCGGCCTCATTATGGCTGAGACCATCGCGACAGGGGACAAAAATCATCGCCGATGGCCCGACGCGGTTCATGAAGAGTGCATCGTGAAATGCACCCGACACCATGCGCTCGGTCGCGAAATCGTGGTCCTGCGCGGCGCGATCCAAGGCCGAGAGGATACCTTCCTGAAAAATCGCGGGCGGCATGTCGAATATCTGCCTGATCGTCGCTTCGCAGTTTTGGTCTTTTGCTGCCTGTTGCACGGCTGAGTGGATTTTATCTTCCATCTTGTCGAGCGTTTCGGATGATGGGTGTCTGATATCCACGGTAAAGGTGACGGTCTGCGGGATGGCATTGACGGCGCCGGGCTGCAATGACATTCGCCCGACGGTGAAGCGTGCGTCGGGATCCTGCGGCATCATGGCGGGGAAAAGCGATGCCAGCGCATTGACCGCAGCGTGAAATGGGTCGCGTCTATACGCGAGCGCCGTTGTCCCAGCATGCGCGGTCTGGCCGGTGATCGCTACCTCCAGCCAGCGTGTACCTTGAATACCGGTTACGATCCCGATGGGCAGCCCCTTTTTTTCGAGGGATGGACCTTGCTCTATATGCACTTCGATAAACGCAAATACCGGAAAGCCGAGATCGCGCATGGTGGCTTCCGGCAGACTTTCCAGGGTTGCGGAAAGCTCACCCGCAAAATCGGCTCCGTTATCGGTTGCAAGGAGCTTCAGCCAGTCCTGCGGTATTTTTCGGGAGGCGAAAGCCATTGATCCCATGCAGCCCGGAGCGAAACGGCAGCCTTCCTCGTTGGTAAAGGCGACGACCTCAATGGGCCGCTCCGTCTCGATCCCGAAATCCTCGAATGTTTCGAGAACCTCGAATGCCGAAAGCGTCCCGAGCGCCCCGTCAAACCGGCCGCCGGCGGGCTGGCTGTCAAGGTGGCTGCCAATCAGAAGCGGTGGAAGTGTTTCATCGCGGCCGCCGCGGCGAATGAAGAGATTGGCGACGGGATCCTGAAACACGGAAAATCCCCTGTTCATGGCGAGTCTCGCCAGCAGGCGTCTTGCCTCGCGATCCAGTCCGGTGAGCGCCTGCCGGTTGACGCCGCCCTTTTCGGTGGCTCCGATCGCAGCGAACCGGTCCAGATTTGCCAGCAGTCTTTCACCGTTGATCGAAAACTTTGCCATCGCTTTCTACCCCTCAGGCTTCAAGGCCGGGGCGGGCTGCGGCGACAAAAGAACGTACCCGCGCGAGTTCAACCGGGTTCCACCAGACTCCGCCTTCCTTCAGCGATGAGGCCACGATGACGCCGTTGGTGCGTTTGAGGATGTCGACAATATTGCCCTCATTGACACCTGAGCCGACCAGCAGCGGCAGATGTGTTGCCGCACCGATCTCCTCGATTTCTTCCAGGGTCGCGCTGTTGCCGGTGCGCTGGCCCGTCGCGATGACGCCGTCGGCGTCGAAGAAGGCGAGGTCGCGCGTCAGTTCATCAATGCTGCGATCCGCCGTGATGGCGTGGGCTCCATGCTTGACATGGCTGTCGGCAAAAACCTTGATATGCTCTGCCCGCAGCAGCGAACGGTAGCGCATCGCCTCGGCTGCACGCCCCTCCATGAAACCCTCATTGGCCACATAGGCATTTGCCCATTGATTGACGCGGATGAACTTTGCCCCGCCCGCCATGGCGATGGCGAAGGCCGGGATGGGCGCATTGGCCAGCACGTTGACGCCAACGGGAACGCCGGCGGCGCGAACGATACGGTCTGTCACCACGCTCATGAAGGCTGATGTTTCCGGCCCGATATCCTCTGGCTTGGAAAACGGCACGTCGCCGTGGTTTTCGATCATCAGACCATGCATGCCCCCTTCGACGAGGCGTTCCGCATCGCGCATGCAGGCATCATAGATGGTGTCCATGCTGGCCTGCCGATAACGCGGCGCTCCGGGGAAGGCCGGGCAATGGATCATGCCGATCAGCGCCTTGCCTCGACCGAAAATTTCCTTGATAGCATTGGCCGCGTTGTCGGATATGGTCTGCATTTCAGTCCCTTTCGAAAGTTCTCCATGCGCGCCTTTGTTATCGGCAATATCGCACTTGATGAAACCTATTCCATTTCCGCACTGCCTGAGGCAGGCGCTTCAATCTTCGGCGAGCAGGCCTCGCGCAGTCTTGGTGGCAAAGGCTGCAACCAGGCCATTGTTCTTTCACGGTGTGGTGTCGAAACCACTCTGGTTGCCGCCATCGGCAGGGACGACCGCGCCGCTGCAATCGCAAAAGCGCTCACCCGCGAGCGCCTGACACCAAATCTCATTTCCGTCGACAGCGCCACCAGCGATATCTCCATCATTCTGACGACCCCGGACGGCGAAAATTCAATCATCACCACCCGGTCCGCGGCGGCGTCGCTCAATGAAAACGCTGCCCTGCAGGCGCTTGGTGACGCCGTATCCGGCGACCTCGTCGTCCTTCAGGGTAATCTCTCGGAAGAAACAACCCTCGCCATTCTCAACGCGGCGAGATCGAAGAGGCTGACGACCGCCTTCAATCCTTCGCCCCTGCAGCCGTGGTTCGCAAGGGGCCTGCCGCTCATCGACATCGTCGTCCTCAATCGCATCGAAGCAGAGGCGCTGACCGGCGAGAGCGGCGCCGGGGCAGGCGCTTTTCTGCTGCGTGCCGGCGTCGGCCTCGTCATCGTCACACTCGGCGGACAAGGCTGCGTGCTCGTGTCCGCCGATGGTGCTCTCGAGGTGCCGGCTGCGCCCGCCACGATCATCGACACCACGGGTGCTGGCGATTGCTTCACGGGTGTTGCGCTTGCCTCCGCCATGCTTCGCGGCGTCGCCGTGGATGCGCGCGCCCTTGCGGATGCCTCAAGGGCCGCAGCCATCACAGTCGGTCGCCGTGGCACGCAGGATGCCTTTCCCAGCCATGAAGAGCTGATGGCCATTCTGCGGGCTTGAGCCTGCCGATCACGGCTTTTCCGTCAGCCAGCCGAGAATGTTCTTCCACAGGCGCCCATAACCGTCCCATTCGCAGAAGGCGGGAGAAAGCCAGTGCGGCCCGATGTCGGAGGTCCATGCGGCCGTGCGGCCCTTGCCAAAACGTCCGGTCACGAGCAGGGGATGGGACCCCTGATCTTCCGGCAGGCGGGCGACCACCTCCACATCGGCGCGATCACGCACCTCGACCTCGTTCACCCCTAGCAAAAGCGGCCATTCGCCGGAAAGCCCCGCGACGGTCGGATGGTCGGGTTTCAGAATATCGGCCGTCGAACCCTCCGGGATTTCCACGCGGTCGTCCCACGGAAGGCAGGTAACGGGCAGCGTATCTTCCACCGGCGTGCGGCGCCAGCGGGCCTTGCCGTCGATACCCTGGAAGGAAAAATAACCGCCGACCATCAGCAGGCCACCGCCCTTTTCCACCCACGCCTTCATGAGCTTCAGCCGGTTCGGCACGGTTTTCGATTGCAGCCAGACGGCCGGCGGCAGCAGGAGCGAATTCGCGCCGATATCCGAGAGGATGATGGCGTCATAGGCGTCGAGCCCTGCCATCTCGAAGGGGAACTTCTCCACCGCATCATGGGCGGTCATGTAAGTCAGCTCGTATTCGCTGCCTTCGAGTGCCTTGACCAGCGGTTCTGCACCCAGATGAAAGGTGACGCTGCCGAATTGATCGAAGCCCTTGTAGTGGGTGGCGGAGCTGACCCAGCTTTCACCGACGAGGAGCACTTTTTTAGTCATGATCTTTCCATTTCCATAGGTTCGTCAGGTCTTCGCCTGGAAGACCGAGCGCGGATTGTCCCGCATGAGGGTTTGAAGAGTGGCGTCATCGAGCCCGTGCCGTTTCAGGCGCGGCAGGAAATGCCTGAGAATATAGGCGTAGCCATTGCCGCCATATCGCGTCAGCATCATTTTCAGAAAGACGTCGTGGGAAAGCAGAATGCGGTCGAGATAACCGCCTTTCACGAGCATGACAATCGAACGGGCCGCATCCTCATCGCTGGGGCACTGGACCTGCTGGTCGGCATAGAAAAAATCCATGCCGATCATGTCATATTCGATGAAGGCGCCGCGGTCTGCGAGTTCGCTCTGGTAGGCGATATCGGCATGGGACGGGTTCATGTGGCAGAGAACGGTGTGGTTCAGATCCGCTCCCTCATCCGCGACGATGTCGAGAACCTTATGCCCCAGCCGAAGCCATCCCGGCAGATGAACCATCAGGGGAAGGCCTGTGCGAACATGCGCCTGCGCCGCTCCCCGCAGGGATTTTTCCTCCGCTGCCGTGAAATCCGCCGAGACACCGATTTCGCCTATCAGCCCGATGCGGACATCGGTGCCATCGACGCCGTGGAGCGCCTCCTGCACGATCTCGTCGGCTATGGCATTGACCGTGAGCCCGGCCACCTTTTCGGGGTGGGAGGAGGCAAGGTAATAACCCGCTCCCATGACGATGTTGAGCCCGGTTGCCTGTGAAATCCGTCGCATCGCCAGAGGATTTCTGCCGATGCCCTGACAGGTCGGTTCCACGATCGTCTGTCCACCGGCGGCGACGAAATCCTTCAGCTCCGCAACCGCCAGCGGTTCGTCATCCAGCGTGATATTGTGCTTGTTGACGAAGGGATCCTGACGCAACTCGCCGAGGATTTCCATGCAGACGAAACCTTCGGCGAGATATTGCCGCTCCGGTGTCTTGGGGGCGTGCCACCAGCAACGGCAATCGTTGAGAATATGCTCGTGCATCAGCGTGACGCCGAGTTGATCCACGGCGATCGGGCCGCGCACGGTCATGATCTTTCCCGATCGGATATGTCCTTCAGACAGTTCCGAGTTCATCGCATCAGCCCTTTCTCTTCACGCCAAGGCGGAAGTTCGCGGTGAAGATGCGTGTGTTGAGCCAGATTGCGGCGAGGATGATGGCGCCTGTCACGATCTGGGTGAAGAAGGGAGAGATGTGCATGAGGATAAGACCGTTGCCGATCACGGCGATGGTCATGGTGCCCAGCACCGTGCCAAGAATGGTGCCGCGTCCGCCCATCAGCGATGTGCCGCCCAGAACCACGGCCGCAACCACCTGAAGCTCGAAACCGACAGCTGCATTCGACGATCCGGACCCCAGCCGCGCCGCAATCATGAGACCGGCAATGGCTGACGCCACGCCCGCGGCCAGATAGACGGAGGCGAGAATCCATTTGGCTGGCATCCCCACGCGGCGCGCCGCCTCGGGATTGGAGCCGACGGCCACCACACGACGACCATATCGGGTGCTCGAAAGAACGATATAGGCGATAATGGTGACGACGACGCCGATCAGGGCAGGGACCGGCATGCCGAGGAAATCACCCCTGCCGAGGTAAAAGAACCCCGGCGCTTCCGGTATCGGCACGGAATAGCCCTGTGTGATGTAGAGGGCGACACCGCGCAGGATGGAGAGACCGGCAAGCGTTACGATGAAGGCCGGAATACCCTGATAGGCAATGAACCAGCCCTGCACGAGGCCAAGCCCGCCGCCGAGCACCAGCATGGCGACGACAACCAGCGGCCAGGGGTAACCGGCCGCAAGCAGGATGGCGCCGACAGCGTTGATCAGGGCGACCATCGAACCGACGGACAGATCGATGCCGCCCGTGATGATGACGAATGTCATGGCGACGGAGACGATCAGGATCGGTGCGGCCTGACGGACGACATTCAGAAGATTGCCGGCCGTCAGAAACGTATCCGTGGTTGCGGAGAAGAACACCATGCACAGGGCAAAAAAGGCCGCGATGGAAAGCACCTGTGCATTCTCGGCGAAGAAATCCGAGAGCGGCGAGCCTTTGGCGCGTTCAGTATAGACGGTCAATGACGTTGCCCTCCCACGATCAGCCGCACGAGATCCTCGAGGCTGGTGTCGTTGATCTGGCGCTCCGCCACCTTGGTGCCCTCATACATGACGGCAATGCGGTCGCAGACACGGAAGAGATCCTGAAGGCGGTGGGTGATGAGGATGACCGACACGCCTTTCGCCTTGACGCGATTGATGAGCGAAAGCACGGCCTCCACTTCCGCCACGGCAAGCGCCGATGTCGGCTCGTCCATGATCAGGACCTTCGGGTTGAAAGAGGCCGCCCGCGCAATAGCGATTGCCTGCCGCTGGCCGCCGGAAAGCTTCTCCACTTTGGCGGTAAGACGCGGAATGCGGATTTCCAGTGCATCCAGCATCTTGCGGGCTTCAGAAAGCATGGCCGGACGGTCGAGAAACGGACCCTTGGTAATTTCCCGCCCGAGGAAGAGATTACCCACGACGTCAATATGGTCACACAGGCTGAGATCCTGGAAAACCATTTCGATATTGCGGTTGCGGGCATCGGCGGGGCCTGAAAAGCGAATGTTTTCGCCTTCCATGGTGATCGTGCCGTCGTCCGGGATGTAGGTTCCGGAGATCACCTTGGTCAGGGTTGATTTGCCTGCCGCATTGTCACCGACGAGGCCAAGGCACTCGCCGGGAAAAATATCGAGATCGACGCCGCGAAGCGCCTGATGCGAGCCGAATGTCTTGCGGATATTGCGCAGGGAGATACGCGCTTCACGATCGGGCTGCCGGGAGAGAATATCTCCCCCGGCGCCGTCGACAGCGCCTGTGTGCTGTCCGGCGGCAATCATTTGAAAACCGCGCGGTAGGGTTCGACATTGGCCTTGGTGACGATGGTGACCGGCACGGCGATGGTCTTTTCGACGGTGCCGCCATCGGAGACGGTCTTGAGCGCCTTGACCGCTGCTGCGCCCATCGCGGCGGGATCCTGCTGGATGACGCCTGCAACATAACCCGCATCGATGCCGGTGATTGCCTGCTTGGTCAGGTCCCAACCAAAGACCTTGATGTCTTTCTGCTTGCTCTGGCTTTCAACGGCGGCGACAGCGCCAAGAAGGGCCGGCTCACCCGTGGCATAAATTGCGGTCATATCAGGATTGCCGGTGATCAGGTTTTCCGCTGCCGAAAGTGCGGTGTCCTGAACATTCTGGCCATCGACGACGCCGGCGGTCGTAATGCCGGGCTTGTCCTTGATGGTGTCTTCAAAGCCCTTCTGGCGGATGTTCTGGATGAAGGAATTCAGCGCGCCGACGACACCGATCTTGGCCTTGGCGCCCATGTCGGACTTCACGTAATCAAGGAAGAATTTCCCGATGTCCGCGCCCGCTTTGCCGTTATCCACGCCGATTTGCGCCTTCTGCGGACCTTCCGGCAGGATGGCGTCAATCGCGACGACGGGAATATTGGCGGCGGCCGCCTGCTTTACAGCCGGCATGATGCCGTTGACATCGATGGCGACCACGGCGATGCCGTCAACCTTCTGCTGGATGTAGGTTTCAATCGCGCTGTTCTGGGCGGCGGGATCGTTGTTGGCATTGAAGATCACCAGCTTGACGCCGGCTTCCTTGGCCGCCTTTTCCGCGCCTTCGTTCATCTGGTTGAAAAACAGCGCCTGCTGGTTGATCTGAACCAGGGCGATTGTCTTTTCGGCGGCGTTGGCAAGACCGGCAGACAAGGTCGCGCCGGCAAGAACGGTCGCAGCGAGGGCTGCGGAAAAATATCGACGTTTAAAATTTGGCATTATCGTTCTTCCTCTGTTGGTTTCGTTGCTTTTTATTTGATCGCGGGCGGCGCAACGGATTCACGCACGACGATTTCGACGGGCAGCAGTTCCTCCGACAGCGGCGGAGTGTCCTGATCCCAATTGGTTTCAAGCAGAAGCGACAAAGCGCGCTGGCCGATTGCGCTGACAGGCTGGCGAATGGCGGTGAGCGGTGGCGCAAACAGATGCAGTGGTCCGACATCGTCGAAACCGATCATCGAGACATCCTGCGGGATACGCACGCCTTCGGAACGCAGCACTTCCACGAAGCCGATAGCGATTTCGTCTGAACTCGCAAACACCGCTGTTGCAGGCCGGCCCTCATCCAGAAACCGGCGGGCAGCAGCCCGGCCGAATTCCACCGTATAGGCGCCGCAATATCGGGAAATGGAAAGCTCTGCCGCAGATACACGTTCTGCAAGGGCGGATGTCAGGCCGCGAAAACGGCGTTCGGTACTGACCATGTCCTCCGGCCCGCCGACATAGAGAACCCGGCTGTGCCCGTGTTCCGCCAGATGCTCCCCGGCCAGGCGGCCACCCTGTTCATTGTCGCAAAAGAGTTTCGGCACGGTTGCGCCGGGAACGTCTTCATCGACGACCACGACCTTGCCGGTGGTGTTGATCAGTTCCGCCAGTTCATCCGTGTTTGGATGGTTGGTGATGAAGACGAGGCCATCGACGTGATTGCGCGCGAGCAATCTCAGATACGACAATTCGCGACCCTTGCGGTTCAGCGTCGCAAACAGCGACAGGGCAAGGCCGCGCCTGTCGGCTTCTTCTTCCACGGCTGCGACCAGCATTCCGAAAAAGGGGTTGCCAATGTCTGGAACGACCAGACCGATCGTATCCGAGCGGCCCCGGCTCAAGCGTCTGGCGTGGGGATTGGGAACGTAATTGAGCTCACGAATGGCGGTCTCGATCCGCGTTTTCGTTTCCGAGGGCAGTTCCAGCGTGCCGTTCAACAGCCGCGATACGGTCGCGACGGAAACGCCTGCCGCCTGGGCAACATCTTTGAGACTGGTCGCATGATTACGCGCCATTGAACTCCCGCTTTCTGTTCCGCTCAATCCGGGCCTTTTCGACCTCTATATGGTTTGTAAAGCGATTTACTAAACCGCTTTACAAGGAAATATAAAAACGCTGAGCTGTCAACGTTGTTTTTCAGATTTGTCGGATTGTCTGGTGGACCCGGCGCTTCGGGATAGCGTTGGTCGAGCTCAGGAAACTACGGCGCCTATCGAGGCAGGCGCGGATTATGTGGGGCCTTTCGCAGAAAGGCACCCCGGCGCGAAAGTATGCGCAGGCGACTTTTGCTTGCGTCGATAACTGCCGTTCGTTTGTGTCGAGTGATTATCGGTGCTACCAGGGGGAAGGGGCGGAGACCGCATTTGGAGGTCTCCAGCCGTCTCGGGCACTCAATTGGCCCTACCGCCGGTGCTGCAGCGGCCGCACAATCTCAGATGAGATCGCGCTTGCAGGTTTCATCCCACTGTCGCGTCTTGACGACGCTGCCGTTCTCGAACGCCGACAGTTCTCCGCTCAGATAGAACTTCTCCTCATCGGAATGCATCTCGGTGCGGCTCTCGATTTTGATGCGCCATCCGTCCCTGCCCATTTCGTAGGTCTGGGTGAGGACGTATTTCGCGGAAAGCGGATCGCCGTCACGAATGGTCAGTTCACGGCGCAGGCTGTGGCTGAGTTCGGTATCGATTTCATCGAACCGCAGAACGCCCTCGCCGAACAGGCCGCCCACACCTTCGGTGATATAGGTGTTGATGCCCGTTTCATGGTCCTGCTCGGTCCAGCGGCGAACCGAACCGGGGTCGATTTGTGTCATGGGGGTGAAGGGGCCATGGGCAGGGGCCTCGAAACGCACGGGCTGGGCGTCGCCTGCGGCGCGCACTGGCAGGTCAAGCGCGCTTTCCGCAACGGAAAGGCTGATCGTTGCATCGTAAGGCGATGTCCACACCATTGGCCAATATGCGGTGGCGATGGCGAGTTGCAGCTTGTGGCCTTTGGCGAAGCGATACCCGCAATCGTTGAGCTTGATCGCGACGTCGTAGAATTCGCCGGGTTCCAATGCTTCGGGATTCTCGTGGCTGTCACGGTGCGTCAGGTTGAAAACCTGATAACTGACGCGCGTGACGCGACCATCGGGAAGGACATCGTTGAGGCGAAGCGAAATCTGGGCGACGGGGCAATCTGCGGCAATGCGCAGACGTGCTACCGGCGCACCGAGAACATCGAAATCCTCTTCCAGCAAGTTACTTTCGAAAACAAGCGCGCCTCCGTTGTCGAGCCGCTGATCCGTCGGATGTTCGCCGGGGCAACCGGTCGCCATCCATTCCCCGCCCGCCTTGCCGTGGCTTTGCGGCGAGCGGATGTTGAGAATTGCAGGTTCACTTGCCGTTTTGCGCAGTTCCTCGGCGGCACCGAGGTATAGTGACCGGGTTGAAATTTCAGATGAAGGCCATTTGGCTTCGCCCACCCAGCGGCCTTGCGTCGTCGTGCGCGTGCCTGTCGGTTCAATGGTGTCGCTGACGAAAGCGCGCAACATGGGCTCGTCCATCACGCCGGTGTCCTTGCCCTTCAGCCAGTGATCCCACCAGCGCGTCGCTTCCTGAAGGAAGCCAATTGCCGGACCGGGTACACCGTCCTGGGGATAGATGTGACCCCAGGGACCAATGATGCCGCGACGGGGCACCTGAAGGTTTTCCAGAAGCCGAGGAACCGCATTGGTATAGCTATCCGCCCATGCGCCAATGGCAAGAACCGGGCACTGGATCGCGCTCCAGTCCTCGCAGACCGAACCGTGTTTCCAGTAGGCGTCGTAACGCTGATGTTCGAGCCAAAGGCCGGGAAAGAAGGGGAGCTTGTCCAGCCGCTCGAGCCAGCGATCGCGCCATTCTTCGCCGAGAATCTTCTGGTCGAGCGGGCGGCTCTGATAGGCAAGCATGATCGTGCCCCACCAGAGATTGTCGTTGAGCAACAGGCCACCCATGTAGTGGATATCGTCCGTATAACGATTGTCGGTGGAATAGGCGGTGATGACGGCTTTCAGTGCCGGCGGACGGCGGGCGGCAACCTGCAGCCCGTTGAAGCCGCCCCAGCTCTTGCCCATCATGCCGACATTGCCGCTGCACCATGGCTGGCGGGAGATCCAGTCGATCACCTCAAGCGCGTCGTCCTGTTCCTGCTGCAGATATTCGTCCGCCATGTGGCCGTCGGATTCGCCGGTGCCACGCATATCTACGCGAATTGCGGCATATCCCTGGCTCGCGAAGTAACCGTGCATCGGCTCGTCGCGCCCGCGGGTTCCGTCGCGCTTGCGATAGGGAATATATTCGAGAATGGCCGGCACCGGCGATTGCTCCGCGCTTTCCGGCAGCCAAAGACGTGCGCCAAGGCGCACGCCATCGCTCATAGGAATCCAGATATGTTCTTCAACACGCACTGTCATTTGGGTATTCCAGTCAGTTTATTTGATGCTGGCATTGCAGCAGAAGGTCATTAACGACGAACGGCGGCGGCTCCAGCGAATAGGCCGCCGCTGAACTCAGGCGGTCGGGAGGCCGCGTTTTGCGAGGACACCGTCCAGCCAGTCGCGCCGCAACTCGGGAACCGATGTAATAAGCTGCTCCGTATAGGGCTTGTAAGGCGGCGCAAAAACCTCCTCGGTGGTGCCGGTTTCGACGATACGGCCGTGCTGCATCACCATGGTCCTGTCGGCAATCCTGCGCACGACGCCGAGATCATGGGTGATGAACAGATAGGAGACACCCAGTTCGTCCTGCAACGACTGCAACAATGTGAGAATCTCGTCGGCCACGAGCGGGTCCAGCGCCGAGGTAACCTCGTCGCAGATGATGAGATCAGGACGCGCTGCAAGGGCGCGCGCAATACACACCCGCTGCTTTTGCCCGCCGGAAAGCGCTTTCGGAAGGCGTTCCGCAAACTCCCGTGGCAGGCCGATGAGATCCAGCAGGCGGTTCACTTCGGATGCGCGCTGCTCTTCGTTCATTCCGAAATAAAACGACATCGGACGGCCGATGATCTCGCCAACAGTATGGCGCGGGTTCAGCGCGACATCCGGAAGCTGATAGACGAGCTGAATGCGTCGTAGCTCTTCACGGCTGCGTTGGGTGTACCTGTCGGCAAGCCTGTGTCCGGCGAGCGAAACGACGCCGGAGGAATGGGGTGGTAAGCCGGCAATAACCCGGGCGAGAGTGGATTTTCCCGAACCGGATTCACCGACGACCGCCAGAGTCTCACCCTTTCGCAACAGGCAGTGGACGTTATCGAGGACCTTCTTGCGCCCGTAATAGGCGGTCACATCCCGCGCTTCGAGCAGCAACTCGCCATTTTTATGGTGGACGCCTTCCCCCGACGTGCTGGCTTTTCGTTCGGAAACCAAACGCCGCGTATAGTCTTGCTGCGGATGTTCCAGAACTTGTTCTGCGGAACCGGCTTCGACCTCCTTGCCGTGGCGCAACACCATGATGCTGTCAGCAATCTGCGCCACGACTGCAAGGTCGTGGGTGATGTAGAGCGCAGCTGTGTCATAACGCTGGATCAGGCTGCGAAGGAGGGCGAGAACCTCGATCTGCGTTGTGACATCAAGCGCCGTGGTCGGTTCGTCCAGAACCAGAATATCGGGACGGCACGACATGGCCATGGCCACCATTGCGCGCTGCAACTGGCCACCCGATACCTGATGGGGGTAACGGTCGCCGAAATTCTGGTAATCTGGAAGCTGCAGCGCCTGCAGCAATTCCAGCATCCAGGCTTGCGCTTCCTGACGGTTCATGAGGCCGTGATAAAGCGGCCCCTCCATGATCTGTTCGCCGATTTTCATCGCCGGGTTGAAAGCGGCGGCCGCACTTTGCGCAACATAAGCGATATTTGCACCTCGCACGGCTTCACGCCCGGCGCGATCGATCGTCATCAGCGACACACCATTCACGATGATCTCACCACCGACGATGCGGCACCCGTTGCGGCCGTATCCCATCGCAGCAAGGCCGATCGTGGATTTGCCCGCGCCGGATTCACCAATGAGCCCCTTGACCTCGCCGCGCTTCAGGTCGAGATCGATAGTGTCGACGAGGATGGCGCCATTTGGTGCGGCAACCTTGAGCCCGCGAATTTGCAAAACCCTGTTGTCGTTCATCGGTCCGCTCCCTGAATTGCGCTGCGGCCGGCAAGCAGCCAATCGACGACGAGATTGACGCCAATGGTAAGGATCGCGATGGCGGCAGCCGGGTAAAGCGGAGCGTAGAGACCATAGAGGATCGCCTGCTGGTTATCCTTCACCATGCCGCCCCAGTCTGCGAAAGGCGGCTGGATGCCAAGCCCAAGGAACGAAAGGCCGGCGACGAAGAGGAAGGTGAAGCAGAAGCGAAGGCCGAATTCCGCAATCAGTGGCGGCAGGGCATTGGGCAAAATCTCCCTGAATACCAGCCACAAGAGACCTTCGCCGCGAAGACGCGCCGTCTCGGCATATTCGAGAACATTAATGCCCTGCGCGACGATACGGGCCAGGCGAAAGACGCGTGTTGAATCCAGAAGAGCAATGGTGACGATGAGCACGGGAATTGACGAGCCAAGTGCCTGCAAGACCACGAGTGCCGAGATCAACACCGGAATACACATGACCGTATCGACGATGCGCGACAGAACCATGTCCAGCCAGCCGCCAAAAATGGCAGCGATGAACCCCAGTGTAATCCCGATCATGAAGGATAGCAGCGATGCTGCCAGTGAAACACCAATGGACATCTGCGCGCCTGCCAGGAGGCGCGAGAGCATGTCGCGACCATTCTGATCCAGACCGAACCAGTGTGCAGCCGACGGCGGATCAAAAGGCGATCCAACGATCTCCTCCTGGGCGAAAGGCGCAATGTGCGGGCCGGCGACGAACAGGATGAGATTGAGGGAGATGATGAAAAGACCGATCCACGCGGTCGGGGTGATGGAGCGGAGAATTTTCATCGGGGATGCCTCAGGCGCGGGTTAAGCGCGATTGCCGAAATATCGGCAATGATGTTCAAGATGACGTAGGCAGCACCAAAAACGAGGGCCGCGGCCTGCACCAGCGGCAGGTCACGTTTGGAAACCGCATCGACCATGAAACGGCCAAGCCCGTTGTAGTTGAACACCGCCTCCACCAGCACCACCCCTGTAATGAGATAGGCGATGTTGAACGACACGACATTGACGATGGGTGCTGCGGCGTTGGGAAGCGCGTGGCGAAGAACCGCGCGTCTGGTTCGAAGCCCTTTGAGATAGGCGGTTTCGACGTAGGCCTGATCCATCACCGCCAGAACGGCGGTTCGGGTCATGCGCAGCATCTGCGCCACGGTCACCAGAACGAGCGTCAAGGCCGGCAGCGTCGTTGCCTTCAGCCAATCCCCAAAACCCATGCCCGGATAGGTATCGGCCAGACTCGGCAGGAGATTATATTGCACGGACACGAACAGGATCAGCAGCAGGCCCAGAAAATACTCCGGAAGGGAAACGAAGGCGAGGGCCGCGATGTTAACGGCGCGATCAAACAGGCTGCCGCGCCAGATTGCGCTGAACAGTCCGAGAATGACGGCGACCGGAACGGAGACGACGGCCGCATAAAGCGCCAATGCCATGGTGTTCCAGAACCGCGGCCAGAGAAGATCGGCAACAGGCTGACGGTTCGCGAGGGAGTTTCCGAGGTCGCCGGTCACGAAGCCGCCGAGCCAGGACAGGTAACGGTGCAGAACGGGCTGGTCGAGACCGAGATCGGCGCGCAACACGGCAAGAGATTCAGGCGTCGCATTTTGTCCGAGTATTGCCGACGCCACGTCACCGGGAAGAAGCTGTGTGCCGGCGAAAATAAGCGCCGACACCAGCAGAAGCGTCAAAATACCCAAAGCAACGCGCTTCAGGATAAGCTTAGTCATTATGCGTCCAACCAGACTTTTTCAGCAAGGCGGGCACCCATGAAATTGAACATGGGATGGGTGGTCACGCCCTTGAGTTTTTTGGATGTGGCGTCGAGATAGTCGCCGAACATTGGGACCATCGCGCCGCCTTCATTGGAAATGAGCGCCTGCAACTCGGCATAGATTTCCTTGCGCTTGGCATCGTCGAGAAGCGCACGCGCTTCGATCAGCTTCTTGTCGAAGGTCTCGTTCTTCCAGTGCGTGTCGTTCTGTGCCGAGGTGGACTGGTAGGCGATGGTGAGCATTTGATCCGCCGTCGGACGTCCGCCCCAATAGGACATGCAGAAGGGCGCTTTCATCCAAACATTGTCCCAGTAGCCGTCTGCGGGTTCGCGCTTGATCGAAACGTCGATCCCGCCCTTGGCCGCGCTGGTGCGGAAGATCGCTGCTGCATCCACAGCGCCTGAGAATGCGGCGTCGGAAGCGGAAATCTCGACTTTGAGGGCGTCAAGGCCGGCCTGCTTCAGATAAAACTTTGCCTTTTCCGGGTCGTAGGGTCTTTGCGGCAGGTCCGCCGCATAAAAGCGGTCTGAGCTGGGGATCGGGTGGTCGTTGCCGAGGCGACCATAGCCGCGCAATGCGGTTTTCAGAAGTTGCTCGCGGTCGATGGCGTGTTTGATGGCGAGACGAATGTTGTTGTCCGTGTAGGGCGCCTGCGTGCAGTCCATCAGGAAAGTGAAGTGCTGACCGCCCGCCGACTGCACGATGTTGAGGTTCGGATTGCGGCGAAGCAAATCCACGGTTTTGAAATCCAGCTGGTTGATGGCGTGGACCTGACCCGACATCATCGCATTGGTGCGCGCGGCAATATCGTTGATGACGATGACTTCCACGGCGTCAACATGGGCGGCATTCGGCTTCCAGTAGTTCGGATTACGCGTAAAGCGCGAACGCACACCCGGATCGTAGCTCTCGAATACGAATGGCCCGGTGCCGACCGGTTTGTTGAAGTCTGTCCAGCCTTCGGGAACAACGAGGAAATGATAGTCGGAAAGGATGTAGGGAAGATCGGCATTGCCGCTTTCGAGCACGATCTTGACTTCGGTGTCGGAAAGCTTATCGACGCTCTTCAAGGCAGATGCCACCGAGCGCGCCGCGGATGTGGTATCGCCACGGTGCAGGTTGATGGAATAGATGACGTCTTCTACCGTCAATGACTTGCCGTTATGGAACGTGACGCCCTGACGCAGCTTGAACACCCATTCCACGGCACCCGGCTGCGCTTCCCAGCTTTCGAACAGTTCCGGCACAGCATGATTGTTGGTGTCGATCTCGACGAGGCCGTTCATGATCATGAATGCCTGATTGACCGGAACCCAGTCCTTCAAAATTCGGGGATCGAGATTATCAGTGGTGCTGCCGCCGCCAATGCCCAACTTCAGAACACCACCCTTCCTGGGCGTCTCGGCGCTTTGTGCGCTGGCATTTGTGATGAAACCGGCAGAAAGCGCGGCGAGGCTCGCCGCACCGGCAAGGAAGTGCCGGCGATCGAGTGAGAAGGAAAAGGGGGAGGAAGTCATGTCTGGGTTCCCTGTTTTTTTATCGGGGCCGGTCAAGGCTCGGCTGGCAGTGGCGTATCGTACTCAACGGTTCGGCACTAGATAGAGACAAGCAAAGGGGGGTATGATTTTTGCGCATGGGGTCATGAAATCTGAGCGCATCCGCTTATTTGCGAAGCGGAGTAAAGGGGGGCGCCGGAGCCGATCCGGTGCAGCAATTCTCGCCCGGCGAGAGCGTTCATGGAGTGAATACAAATGGGGCTAGCGGATATTGTCGGCCTTGCAGGAGCCTTTTTCTATCTCTTCGCCTATGCCTTGTTGCAGCTTCGATTTCTAACGATAGAAGACTGGCGATACACTCTCTTGAACGTTCTGGGCGGTGTGTTCCTGATCTATTCGTTGATCTGGAACTTTAATCTCGGCTCGCTCATCTCGCAAGTCGCGTGGCTGCTCTTCACCATCATCGGATACGCCCGGTTTCTCCTGGACCGCCGCCGGAAGGCACTTTCTGTCAGCGCCTGATAGTCTTCAGCGCGCGGTTTTATGATTGTCTGCGATCAGCCAGTCGGAAACCTCGCGCACGATTTTTCGCTGGTGGCGATCTGCCGGGCGCATCAGGTAAAATTTGCCTTCCGAGCGCATGGCGTGGGAATGTACCGGAACGAGCATGCCGCTATCCAGCTGATCGCGGATGAGCCAGGTCCAGCCGAGCGTTGCGCCAAGCCCTTGCGAGGCTGCCGCCACGCAGAGACCATAATCTCCGAGTTTCCACTGGACTGCATCCTTGGGCGGCAGCAGCTGGGACGAGCGCCACCAGTCGCTCCAATCCTGCCATTCCCGCATCGAGTCTTCGATGGAGATCAAAACGGGTGCTTTCTGCTCCATGAGATCGCCCATGCCGCGCGCAGAGACGGGAACGACCTCTTCCTGTCCGAGTTCGGAAAGCCAGACGCCAATTGGTCTTTCCTTTCGATAAAATATAGCGAGGTCGAATTCGTCCAGACGCAGATGCGCCACGTCATCAGTCACACGCACGCGCAACTCTATACCGGGAATATCTCGTTTCAGCTTCTGCAAGCGGGGCATGAACCACTGATCGGCAATCCCGCGCGAGCAGGCGATGGTGATCTGGCTCGCACCTGTCCAGGAGCGGACACCGTCCGTTACGCTTGCGATATCCAGGATCAGCCGCGATATATCGATCGAATAGTTCTCTCCGATGGTCGTCAGTCGCACACCCGTCGGCACACGTTCGAAGAGCTTGGAGCCGATGAATGCCTCCAGCTTGCCGATCTGTCGACTGACCGCACTTTGCGTCAGCCCCAGCTCGTTGCCCGCCCGGGAGAAGCTGCCTAAACGTGATGCGGCCTCGAAAACAACGAGCGCCTCCAGCGGTGGCAATCTATATGATGGTTGCATTCTGGTTCCCGCAACAGATTTTGTGATCCGATACCCCGGCGGTCTGCTCAGGCTGTGTCGAAAGACACCCACCTGTTCCGACCAGTTTCTTTAGCGTTTAGCAGCGCCGCGTCCGCCCGTTCCAATACGCTTGTTACAGTCCCGGCGCCGGGCGCCGTGGCTACACCGACGGATATGGTAACCGGGTCAAGCAAGCGGCCCCGGTACGTGAAGGGCGCGCGCTCGACGGCGTGTCTGAGCTTCTCTGCCAGAGCCTTTGCATACTCGATACTCGCGCCCGGCATCAAGACGGTGAACTCCTCGCCGCCGAAACGGAAGAGTTCACCGCGGTCGCCGATCGCTTCCGAGAGGACCTGGGCGACATATTGCATCACCGCATCACCGGCGTCATGGCCGAAACGGTCATTGAAGCGCTTGAAATGGTCGATATCGACCATCAGGCAGGCAAGTGGATCATCTGGCTTCTCAATATGCCGGTTCAGAGCCTCATCGAGAGAGCGACGGTTCAGAAGGCCGGTCAAGGCGTCCTGCTTTGCCATGCCGACCAGGCGCTGCCGCAGCTGGAGGTTTGCGACGGCGAGGCCGATATTCTCTGCAAGCAGCTCGAGATATAAACGTTCCGTCTCCAGCGTTGCGGATTTCTCGGAAACCTCGAGATACAAAAGGCCCACGGTGTCGCCCAATGCCGTCAGCGGTATACAAAGTCCGGTTCCGAATTCACCGTGAATATGATGGCAGACGACGTCGTCTCCATCCGGGTTGCTGATGTGCGGACGCCCGCGACGCAGAGCCCAACAGTCATCGATTGCAAAATCCGGCGCGGAGAACGACGGAGCGGACCATTGCCCGGTCGAGTGGAGGAGTGAACTGTTTTCCTTCAGCACGAGCAGGCGGCCTGCTATCGCCGGGAAAATCTGCGGCATGAACTTTGAAACGACGTCGGATAGTTCAGGCTGGTTCTGACATGCCTGGATCCGGTGCATCATCTGCAGGATGAGATCCTTGATACGCTGGTTCTTGCGGTGCTCCGCGTCAAGCCGTTCCCGTTCCAGCCCGTTGCTGCGGAATATCCTGATTGCCTCGTTCATCTCCCCGATTTCGTCACGCCGCCCCTCGTCGGGCACATCGATGCTATAATCCTGCCGGGCAAGACGCTTGACGATGTTGCTCATTTTTATAAGGGGTACTGCAACACGTCTGCTGAGGACAAAATAAAGAACCGCCAGGAACATCAGGGCAGTCAGGGCGAGCATCACCTTGGCGATCGATCCGTAAAAATCGCTCCGATTTTTCGCCTGCTCGATTGTTGCCTGCGTGCGGGCCGCGATCGTCTCCCTGAGTGTCGCGACGGTGTTTAGCAGGCCCGAATGTCGCTGATAGTATTCATCGCCGAATAAAATTCCTTGCGCATCGTTCTGACGCCCGGCCCGATATAGGCCCACGGCTTCGCGCTCCATGTCATCAAGTGCGTCGGCGCTTGTTCTTATGGTCTGAAACAATTTTTCCTCTGACGAGGAAACGCCGTGTGCGGCCAGTTTATCAAGATTGCTTTCGAGACGTTTTTCCTGGTCTTCATCGACGTGGAATTTTGCCAGATGCTGCTCGTCACCGCGCATGACATAAAGGCGCGCTTCCTCGGAGCGTTGATCTGCGGTGATCGCCAGCTCCTCGGCAAGATCGTTGAGGTCAAGGTGATCCTGTATCGCCGCCCGCTCCTGCGAAGCGCTTCTGGCCGATAATATGAACGTGGTGGCCGATACCGTCGTGAATATCAGCGTAACGGCATAAGCCAGATTCGTGATGGTGTTCAGTCGCATGATGATGCCGTCTGCTAACCGCACATTCTGACTAACCTCAGGGGCGGAGTGTGATTTGGAGTCTGGTTGTTCTAGGCCACGCCGTCAAACGGGAAGTCAACATGCGGTTAACCGTCCATGTGATCTGTGGCAACCAAGGTCTGTCGACAATCGCGTCATTCGTGCGGTGAGGGCGTGTCTGCAACCACGGGAGCGTGGCAGATGTGGCCGGTTCTACAGTGGTCTGCGCAACCCGAAAATTAAATTTTACGCGCCATCACGAAGCCGTGAAACCTTTCAACACATCGTTCGTTAAGCGCCCATGAATGACGATGACGCAAGACCGAAACCGGTCGTTGGTGCCGACGAGACTGGTACCCAAACCGCATCCGCAAAGGGTGCTCCTGACACCGATGATCCGCCTCCGCCGGAGGAGATGGAACCTGCTTCGGACTTGACCCCGGAGCAGGCGGAGGAGGTTCGCAGGAAATATCTGCTGAAACGCTTCTGGATCAGCGCCCGAGGTTTCTGGAGCCGGCGCGGCGATGCGCTCGCATGGCCGTTCACGCTCGGACTATTGGTGATGATCGGTATAAATGTCGGCTTCCAGTATGGCATCAACATCTGGAATCGCGGGATTTTTGACGCCATCGAAAAACGGGACGCATCGACGGTTTATTTCCTCGCATCCATATTCCCCGCGCTGGTCCTCGGTAGCGTCGTCATCGTCACCTCACAGGTCTATGTGAGGATGCGTATCCAACGGCGCTGGCGTTCCTGGCTCACGAAGGGGCTCGTTGGCAGGTGGATCGCAAATGGCCGTTACTATCAGCTGAACCTGATCGACGGTGACCACCAGAATCCCGAAGCAAGGCTCTCGGAGGATATGCGGATAGCGACGGAGGCGCCGGTGGACTTTGTTTCCGGTGTCATCGCAGCCTTTGTCTCTGCCTCCACCTTTATCGTTGTCTTGTGGACGATTGGCGGCGCCCTGACGCTGTCGATCGGCGGTGTCTGGGTCACGATCCCGGGTTTTCTGGTCGTCGCAGCCGTTATCTATGCGTCCATCACATCCACCGCCATAGCCTTCATTGCCCGCAACTTCGTCAAGGTTTCCGAAGTCAAAAACCAGGTTGAGGCTGAATTCCGCTACACGCTCACGCGCGTCAGGGAAAATGGTGAGAGCATCGCCCTGCTAGGCGGCGAGGAGGAAGAACGAAGCGATCTCGACAAGAGGTTCGGCAATGTCCGGCGGCAGTGGCGTCTCATGGCGCAGCAATATATGCGCACAACGGTCGTCTCGAATGGATCGATGCTGATTGCACCCGTCGTGCCGCTTCTTCTGTGTGCCCCGAAGTTTCTCGATGGAAGCATGTCGCTCGGCGAAGTCATGCAGGCCGCTTCCGCTTTCACGATCGTCCAGTCCGCGTTTGGCTGGCTGGTCGACAATTATCCGCGTCTTGCGGACTGGAATGCGTGCGCCCGACGTGCTGCATCGCTGATGATGTCGCTCGATGGTCTCGAACGGGCTGAAAAGAGCGATACGCTCGGCCGTATAGTGCGCGGCGAAACGGAAGGGGAGACGATGCTCAGCCTCAAGGATGTTTCCGTTTCCCTGGGTGACGGCACGGCCGTCGTCAAGGAGACGGACGTTGAAATCGGCTCCGGTGAGAGAGTGCTGGTCGCAGGGGAGTCCGGATCTGGCAAGAGCACGCTGGTGCGAGCCATTTCAGGCCTCTGGCCCTGGGGTGGAGGAAGCGTCAATTTCCGCGCCGGCAGCCGGCTGTTCATGCTGCCGCAAAGGCCTTATATCCCCGCCGGCACGCTTCGTCGCGCTGTCTGTTATCCGCAGCCAGCCGAAACTTGGACATCGGAAGAGATCGGCGCTGCGCTCGACAAGGTTGGTCTCGGCCAACTCAAGGACAAGATCGAGGACGAGGCGCCCTGGGACCAGACGTTGTCCGGCGGCGAAAAACAACGGCTGACTTTTGCACGCCTGTTGCTGAATGCTCCTGATATCATCGTCATGGACGAGGCGACGGCAGCGCTGGACGAGAAAAGCCAGGACAAGATGATGCAGACGGTGATCGATGAACTGCCCGATGCCACGATCATAAGCGTTGCGCACCGTGCTGAACTGGAAGCATTTCACAGCCGGAAGATCACGCTGGAACGCCGCGATGGCGGCGCAAAGCTTGTCAGCGATATTGAACTCATTCCGCGAAAGGCCAAAGCGGGGTCCATGCTTCGCAGAATGGTCAAGCGCAAGTGAGGTGGGCCAGGCCATATCGCTGGAGCAGGAGATATCGGTCTTTTAGTTTGGAGCATGTCGATCCAAGGTTTTTGACCTAGAGCATAATCTTATATGCTACGTCGTGAGTGGCCACAAACGCCTCTCCAGACGCCGTCACCCAGCCGCGGAACATGCCCGGTGTATTGTACGGAGCGGCAATGCCGCCTTCGGCATCAATCGCCACAAGCCCGGCACCGATATCATGGGGAGCCAGATCCTTATGCACGAGATTTCCGGCAGCGGTCTCCAGATCCTGCCCGAGATAAGCGACGCGGGACGCGATCTCGTGGCCGACGACATAACGGATGAAAAATTCGCCCTTGCCGGTGCCGGAGACCGCGCAGGCGCCATCACGCGCATAGGTGCCGGCGCCGATCACCGGGCTGTCACCCACGCGGCCGTCCGGCTTGTTGGTGTAGCCGCCGGTCGAGGTGGCTGCGGCAAGATGCCCTGCCGCATCGAGTGCAACCGCACCCACGGTTCCATGCTTTTCGTTTTCCGTCGCTTCCGTACCCGTGGCTGCATGGCGCTTCATGGCCGCCAACGCCTCAAGGCGTTTTTGCGTGGTGAAATAGGATTGGGGTTCTGTGGCCAGACCCTTTTCCTCGGCAAAGCGATCCGCGGCCTCTCCCGTCAGATAGACGGCACGTTCATCCGCCATCAGCGCGCGGGCCGCCTTCACCGGATTGCGAATGGCGCGGGATGCACTGATTGCGCCTGCCGCCAGCGTGGCCCCATCCATGATTGAGGCATCGAGTTCGTGAATGCCGTTTTCGTTGAGTGCGGCACCATGCCCGGCGTTGAAATGCGGGCTGTCCTCCATGACGACGACCGCTGCCTCGACCGCTTCAATC
Source organism: Agrobacterium tumefaciens (assembly GCF_005221325.1). Classification (NCBI taxonomy): domain Bacteria; kingdom Pseudomonadati; phylum Pseudomonadota; class Alphaproteobacteria; order Hyphomicrobiales; family Rhizobiaceae; genus Agrobacterium; species Agrobacterium tumefaciens. Next base: position 2,159,464 of record NZ_CP039889.1, read on the forward strand.
GCTGTCCCGCCCGCTTTCAGCACTCCATATCCGGCCCGCAACGCCGCTGCCAGATCGTCGCGTGCGGCCGCCCATTCCTCTGAAGTCATGCTGTCTTCCGGCATCACGCCACAACCACCGTGAATGGCCAGTGCGATCTTCGTCATATGCTCACTCCCTCGTCGCCCTGCCACCGGCAGTGCCTCTTACAATCAATGAAAGGCGATATCGCCGATGACCCGCACGCGAACACGCCGCGCACCGCCAGGCAGATAGGCGATCGGAATATCCTCCACCTCAAGCGTCTTGAGGCTCGCCCGCTCCGCGCCTGAAGCAACCGCCGCGTTCTGCGCCTCGGTCTCGGCTTTCGCAAGTGCCTCATCGCGGCTCAGTCCGGAAAACACCTGATCGACCTCGCCGGAAACCTGCGCCATCGCCGCACCGAGTGCATTTGCGACGCCGGCATTTTCCACACGCAGCACTTCCGACGCACCCGGAACCGTCTCGGGAATCAGGAACGCCCCGCCGCCCACGGCAACCAGCGGCACGTCTTCGGCAGACGTTTTCATCTGATCGAAACTGTCGGCCACCATGTCGCGGATACGTTGAAGCGTGGCCCGCACGAAAGACGGATCGAGACCTTTCACACGATCGCGGTCACCCATCTCGATCAGACCTGCGGCAACGGCGATATCCGACGTTGTCAGCGTCTCACCGCCGAAAACACGGGCTTCCGTGAGGATGCGATAACCGACCGAGCGCGGGCCGATCTTGCCCGTCTCAGGGTCAACGATGGTGCCGCCCCCCAGCGCAATCGGCAGAAGATCGGGCATACGGAACAAAGTCCGCACACCGCCGATATGAACGATATTGTTCGCCTCCCGCGGAAAACCACCAACAAGGCAGCCGATATCGGAGGTAGTGCCGCCGACATCCACCACCATGGCATCGGTTAGCCCGGTGAGGAAGGCTGCACCACGCATCGAGTTCGTTGGGCCTGAAGCGAAGCTGTGCACCGGGTTGGCAGCGGCGACATTCGCGAGCGCCACGGTGCCGTCATTCTGGGTCAGATAGAACGGGGCCTTCACACCGGCTTCGCGCAACGCATCCGAAAATGCCTGGACGGTTGTCTTGCCAAGTGTTTGGAGTGCCGCGTTCAGCAGGGCGACATTTTCCCGCTCCAGAAGCCCGATGCGGCCAAGCGTATGGGAGAGCGTGATACGCGCGTCGGGGATGACCGAGCGAACGATTTCCGCTGCCCGCACTTCGCATGCGGTTGTCAGCGGCGAGAAGGTTGCCGAAATAGCGATGGAGGTGATGCCCGCATCGCGGATTTTCATCGCGGCCTCCCGAATTTCATCGGGGATCATCGGCACCAACGGGCTGCCGTCATATTCATGGCCACCATGGACCATGAAGATCAACGGATCGACAGCATCGTATAAATCTTTTGGCCAGTCGCACATGGGCGGCAGCGAAGAACCGGTCGGCAGAGCGATGCGGATGGCGGCAATCCGTTCCAGCCGGGCGCGCTCCACCACCGCATTGGTGAAATGGGTGGTGCCGATCATCACCGCATCGATCGGTCGGTCCGCCGCGCCGACATGGCCAGACACATGCGCGAGCGCGGCCTTTACGCCCGACAGAACATCCTGCGTGGTCGGAACCTTGATGGAGGCGACAATGGTGTCTCCATCGATCAAAACGGCATCCGTATTGGTGCCGCCAACGTCAATACCGATGCGTTTCATGGGAATACCGATCTGAAGTCAATGTCATAACCGAAGGCGCGCGGGCCGACGGCGGCGATGCCGGCAGGCGTCGTCAAAAGTTCCGGCGCGGGCAGGGCGACAACCGTGACACGCTGGCCGTAACGCACGGATTCCGTGCCGATGGCGCCGCCGGAAACCGTGTCGAGAAGGCAGAGCAGGTCAGGCGTCATGCCGACTGGCTGGCCATCTCGGAAGGCGACCGCCCATTCGTTCTGGAATGCGAGTTCCATGCGCGAACCACGGTCGGCATCGATACCTTCAATGGTCGTGCTGCCGCGCAGGAAACCACCCGTGGTCTCGCGAGCTACATCCACCACCTTGCCGCGGAACAGCTGCTTGCCGCCCTCGTGGCCGAGAACCGCCTGAACCGGATCGTCATGGCGCGCACGCGCCTCCATCACCGCGCGCCCGAGTTCGGTCGCCTTGGTGACGGTGTAATGAATGCCCCACTCCTTCACTTCCTTGCCGGTGCGCGGGGCCTTGCACGTGGCGGCGGTGGAACCGACCTCGGTGCAGACCTTGCGCGAAATGCGCTCCATCCATTTCCATGAAGCGGCGCGCGTCACGATTACCTCATTGTCGCGCACATCGACCAGCGACAGCGGAAACATCGGCAGGTTGCCGATGGCGAAGGACGTCATCTGCGCTTCCGGATAGGCCCGTCCCATGGCGTCTGCGTTAACGACCGGCCGGTCGAGCACGGCGGCGGCGAGGAAAGACGACAGCGCATTGGAGCCGCCGATCTCCACGCTCATGATCGCCCGGAACGGCTTGCCGAGATAATCCTCCATGACCTCAACAGCGCGGGCGAGATGCACGGGGTCTCCCAGCCGCTCCTGACCGACAAGCGGCGCACCCATCTTGGAGACGACGGCCACCATGTCGTCATCGGCAAGCGCCATGGGATCCATGACCTTCACCCGTCTGCCCTCGGCATAGAGACGCCGCAGATTGAGCGTCGAGATATAGGGGTTGCCGCCGCCACCCGTTCCCAGAATCCAGGCACCGGTGGCCAGAGGTTCGATATCGTCTTCGGAAAATTCCTCGATCATGCGTCATCCTCGGGCATGCCACAGCCGTTCCGGCCGCAGGCGATGCTCCTTCCCTTTGTCGTTCTGGTCTCATCGGTCCCGCCCTGAGGCGGGGCCGGTTTTCCTGAGGCGGAGATCACTCCGCCTTGCAGTCCCAATGGAAGTTGGAGAAGTTCAGGTCCCAGCTCTGCATGGGAATGAACTCGTAACCCTGAAGGCACTTGTTCGCCGCATAACGGCGGTTCGGCGCAACCGCCCAGACGTCAGGCTGAAGGTCAACGATCTTCGTCTGCAGCTCCTTGTAGGTGGCGTTCTGCTCGTTGACATCGGTTGTGGCGCGGACCTTGTCGATCAGCCCGTCGATCTCCGCATTCTGCAACCATTCCATCGACATCCAGGTACCGGACGCCTTGGAATGATACTGGTTGTAGAACATCGAATCCGGCGACGGATAGGTCGGCGAGATGTTCACCTGCGTCGATGCAGGCGTCGTTTCGGGCTTGGAAGAAAGCTCGACGATACGGTTCCAAGGCTCCGGCTTGATATCGAGCGTGATGCCGATCTGCTCGAGGCTCGATTGCAGAAGCAACGCCACTTCCGCCTCGAAGGCGAGCGACGCGACATAGCTGTTGACCAGCGTGATCTTCTGGCCGGCATATTTCGACTTCGCCAGTTCTTCCTTGGCCTTTTCCAGATCGTAGACGCCCGGCTGGATATCGCCGTTATGCGCATCCTTGAACGCGTCAGAGAGCGGGCCCTTCATATCGAAGCCCGGATAGATCACTTCCTGGATCGTCTTGTAGTCGGTCGCATAGGCGATGGCGCGGCGGACGTGGACGTCGTCGGTCGGATAGACCTTGGTGTTGAGCTTGATGACGAAACCGCCGGCGGTACGGGTCTGGATCAGCTTGTAACCCTTCATCCGGCCGATGGATTCATAGGTGTCGTTGCCAAGACCGTGCGAGGAAAGGCCGAGTTCACCCTTTTCCGCCAACGCCTTGACGGTGGCGTCGTCGCTGGTCTGCACGAAGCGCACTTCGTCAATCGGCTTGCCCTTGGTCCAGCCGAGGAAATAATCGGCATTGCGGGCAATGACCATATCGGCGGAACGATTGTAGCTGACGAGCTTGTAGGGGCCGGAACCGGCGGAATGTTCACCGACATAAGCCTCGCCCCATTTGTCCTCGGGCTTGGCATTGGCTTCGATCAGCGTCTTGTTCATCGCCATCATCAGCGGCGTTGCCGCCATGAAGGGCGAGAACTGGCGCTCGATCTTCATCACCAGCGTCGCATCGTCAGGGGCAGTGACGTTTTCGGGCTTGAGCACGCCAACGATGAGGTTCGACGGGCCCTTGTTGATGCCGAGCAGGCGCTGGATCGACCAGGCAAGATCGGCAGCCTTCACCGCCGTGCCGTCCTGGAATTTCGCATCGTCGCGCAGGTGGAAGGTGTAGATCAGGCCGTCGTCGGAAATCTCCCAGGATTTCGCCAGATGTGGCACAATTTCACCCTTGGCGTTCACCGTGGTCAGACCGTCATACATATTCACGATGGCCATGTAGCCGGTGTAGTCAGTCACTTTCGCCGGGTCGAGCGAGCTGAATATCTGCATGGTGTTGACCGCGACCGACACCTTGTCTTCCGCAAGGGCCGCAGAAGAAAGGACCGGCAACGCGAGCGCCGTGCCGAGCGCCAGTGCGGCGAGACGGGAAGAAAGTACAGGCATTTTCATTTTTGTTCTCCTCTTTATTGCGGGTCATTGGCCCCGCTTATGGTTAGGCGGCCTTGCTGACCGGAACGGGCAGCGGTGAGAAAGGAATGTCCGGGTAACCGAAGGCCGCCGGCCCGACGACCTCTAGAGCGCGGGCGCTGCGCAGCAGGTCATGGCAGGGGATGGCGATGACGGCCACGCGCTGGCCATAACGCAGGACTTCAGTGGTGATCGGATAACCCGTGTCCACATCGAGCAGGACGATCAGGTCGGGAACCGTCACCTCCACCTTGCCGTCACGGGAAAACAGCAGGAATTCGTTCTGGATGGCGACGCCCGCCGTTTGGCCGGCGCAATCGTCGAAACCGGACAGCGTGAGATCGCCGACCGCGAAACCGCCGCGCAGATGGCGCTTCAGATCGGTGATCTTGCCGTTGAAGATGCGCCGTCCGCCTTCCAGTGCGCAGACCGCGGCAATCGGGTCTTCCTGCTGTTTGCGGGCACGGATCACCGCCTCACCGATGGCGATCGCCTTGGTATAGGTTTTCGGAATGCCATACTGGTGCACGTAGTGCGCCTGCATCGGCGCGGTCGCCAGCATCGCGCCACCGCCCTGCGAGACGACGCAGGCGCGTGCCATGCGCTCGTGCCAGACCTCGGAAACGGCATGGCTGAAAATGACGGCATTGCCGTGCAGATCGCACATCACCGATGGCGTGGAACTATGGCCGTAGATGGAGAATGTGGTCATCTGCATTTCCGGAAATGCCCGGCCCATGCCGTCGCAATCGAGGATCGGCAGGCCACCGAGCGCCGCCGTCACCAGCGGGTTCATGGAATTGGAACCGCCGATTTCCTCGCAGACGATGGCGTCAACGGGTGTGCGGATCAGCTCTTCCATCGCGCGCAGGCAGCGCAGGCCTTCGCGGCCTTCGCGAATGCGCTCGACGCCGACGACGGGTGCGCCGATGCCACCGATGGACATGCAGAGCGCATCCGGCTCGATGGCATCGGTTGCGAGGATCTTCATCTCATAACCGGCCTTCATGGCCTCCAGCGCCAGAAGCTTGCCGAGATAGGGGTTGCCGCCGCCGCCCGTGCCGAGAATGCCTGCGCCGATTTCCAGCGCGTCGAGATCTTCACGGGTCAGCGTCCGCAATGCCGCGTCGTCATATTTCAGCTTGCGTGTCTCAGCCATGATTGGCTCCCATTTCTCCAACAACTTTCACATGAATGCGGGTGGCATTGCCGGGCAGGTAAGCCAGCGGCATATCCTCGCGCTCGATGACCTCAAGCGTTTCGGCAACCGCGCCGGCGGCAATCGCCTTTTCGCGTGCCTCGGCCTCGGCCTCGGCAAGCGCACTTTCACGCGTGCGGCCCTCGATCAGCGAGAAGACCCGGTCCGTCTCACCGCTGATCTGCGCGATCGCTGCACCTACAGCATTGGCCACCGCGAAATTCTCAGGCCGAATGACCTCCAGATCGCCAATACGATCCGGCATCAGGATGGAACCGCCGCCAACAGCAATCACCGGCACCGGTGAGGACGAGATCCGGCTGCGCTCCACGCAAGCCTCGAGCATGTCGTTGATCTTGTCGACCGCCGCATCCACGAGCTTTTTGTCGAGACTGGAGACCAGTGCCTTTTCGCCCACATCCGCCTTGCCGGATGCAACCGCGATATCGGTCGCCGTCAGGGTCGATCCGCCGAAGCAGAGCGCCTCGCGGCGAACCCGGTAACCGACGGATTTGGGACCGACGGTCAGGCCATGATCGCCATTGACCACCAGCGAACCGCCGCCAAGACCGATGGAGAAAACATCAGGCATGCGGAAATTGGTGCGCACGCCGCCAATATCCACCGTCGTGGACGCCTGGCGCGGAAAGCCGTGCGACAGCGAGCCGACATCGGAGGTGGTGCCGCCCACATCCACGACCACGGCATCCTTGAGGCCGGTGAGGAAAGCCGCACCACGCATGGAATTCGTCGGGCCGGAAGCGAAGGTGAGCACGGGGAAACCGCGCACCACATCCGCCGCCATCAGCGTGCCGTCGTTCTGGGTGATGTAGAACGGGCAGGTTATGTCCGCTGCCTTCAGCGCCTCGCCAAAAGCGGCGACGGTGCGGTCGGCAAGCGAGAGAAGGCTGGCATTCATGATCGCAGCACTTTCACGCGCAAGCAGACCGTGACGGCCAATATCCTTGGACATCACCACCGGCAGGCCGGGGCAACGCTCCTGCAGGATTTCCTTCGCCCGCAGTTCCATCGCATCGTTGATGCCGCTGAAAACGCAGGTGACGGCGGCGGCCTTCAGGCCCTTGGCACGGATATCGGCGGCGATGCGGATAATTTCGTCCTCATCGAGCGGCGAAATTTCGCGGCCGTCGAATTCGTAACCGCCGCGCACCTGGTAACCGTGGTTGCCGACGATTTCCTTCAGATCATCGGGCCAGTCGACCATGGGCGGCAGGCCGGCGCCGGAAGGCAGCCCGAGACGGATGGCGGCCACCTCATCCATATGCCGGCGCTCGATCACCGCATTGGTGAAATGCGTGGTGCCGATCATCACGGCGCCAATGCGCGCCCGGTCGATGCCCGACGCCTCGATGACCTTTTCAAGGGCTTCGATGACACCGGACGTCACATCCTCTGTCGTGGAGGCCTTCACCCCCGCCAGAACGGTCTTTTCCTGCAACACAACGGCATCGGTATTCGTGCCGCCGACGTCAATTCCAACGCGATACACGTCAGGCTCCTCTTTCATCAATCGGTCGTTTTTACGAGGAAGCGCATGCGCTCTTCCTCGGTCACGGTGGGTTTCAGACGCTCTTCCTCGTCGGTGACGACGGGGATGGCCGCGATCAGGGCGCGGGTATAGGGATGGGACGGTTCGGCGAAGACCGCGGATGTCACGCCCTCCTCAACGATCTCGCCGCGCAGCATGATGGCGATACGCGAACAGAAATTGCGCATCAGCGACAGGTCGTGCGAGATCATCAGATAGGTGAGGCCAAGCTCCTCGCGCAGCTGCAGCAGAAGATCGATCACCGTCTTCTGCACGGAGACATCGAGTGCCGCCGTCGGCTCATCGAGGATGAGGATTTTCGGCTCGGCGGCCAGCGCACGGGCGATCGCCACACGCTGCTTCTGTCCGCCGGAAAGCTCATGCGGGTATTTGCCGAGATAAGATTGCGGCAATCGCACCAGCCCCAACAGTTCCTGCATCCTGTTTTCGCGCGCTTCACCGTCCAGGCCGATGGATTTCAGCGGCAGTGCCAGCGTCTGTTTGACAGTGCGCTTCGGATTGAGGGACGTGCCGGGATTTTGATAAACGATCTGCGTCAGCCGCTTGCCGCGCTCAGGCGCCGGGCCGTCTATCAAGAGATTGCCGGAGGTGGGGCGTGAAAGACCCATGATCATACGCGCGACCGAGGTTTTTCCCGAACCGGATTCACCCGCGAGCCCGAAAACTTCACCTTCCTTCAGTGTCAGGTTCACATCGCGCACGGCGTGATAACCGTTGCGTCTGCCATAAATCTTGTTCAGTCCTTCGATGGTGACGATCGGCGAGCGCGTGCTTTGCGCCAGATCGGTGACGCGCTCGCCGTAGAGCGGCGGCACCGCATCCAGCAGCGAACGCGTATAATCCGCAGCAGGGGCATGCAGGATTTGCGTGCATGGGCCGGTCTCCACGATGTCACCGTGATGCATGACCACGACCCTGTCTGCCACCTTGCGCACGACACCGAGATTGTGGGTTATCATCAGCAGCGCCATGTTTTCTTCGGCAACCAGCTGGTTGATGAGATTGAGGATTTCATCCTGCGTCGTCACGTCGAGCGCGGTGCCGGGCTCATCGGCGATCAGGAGCTTCGGCTGGTGCAGCAGCGCAAGCCCGATCAGCACACGCTGGCGCATGCCACCCGAAAGCTCGGAGGGATAGGCATTCATCACCCGCTCGGTATCGGCAAGCTGCACCCGGCGCAGCACCGCGGCGATGCGGTTGCGTCGCTCCGCTTTCGACGAGTAGATGCCATCGCGTTTGTCGGCAAAGCGCATGACATCATCGAGATGCGTGCCGATCTTGAAGACCGGATTGAAGGAGGACAGCGGGTCCTGCATGATCAGCGAAAACGCCGTGCCCTTCAGCGCCTCACGCTCCCTTCGCGGCATGGACAGCACATCCCGGCCATCGATGGCGATCGCACCTGACGTGATCGCGGCATTCTTCGGCAAAGTGCCGATGATGGCCTTGGCGGTGACCGATTTGCCCGATCCGGTTTCGCCGATCAGCGCCACGCGTTCGCCGGCGGCAACCGTGAAGGCGACATCGCGCAGCACCTGCCGGGTGCGGCCATAATTGGTGAAGGTGACGTTGAGGTTTTCGACCTTGAGAAGCGGTTCAGTCATGACTTTAGCTTTCCACGTCGAACATGTCGCGCAGGCCGTCGCCCAGCAGATTGAAACCAAGCGTCACGTAAAGCACAGCCGCGCCGGGGCAGAGCACTTCCCACCAGAAATCCGGCATGAACTGGCGACCGTCGGCAACCATCGATCCGAGGTCGGGGGTCGGCGGTTTAACGCCGAAACCGAGGAAGCTCAGCGTCGCACCGAACAGGATGACAAAGGCGGCATCCAGCGTCGTCTTGACCGATATGACCGAGACGCAATTGGGCAGGATTTCGCGAAAGAGAATGTGCAGCGGGCCTGCACCGGCAAGGCGTGCGGCCTCGATATAGTCTTCCGAGGCGATGGACTTCGACACCGAATAGATCAGCCGCGCATGCCAGGTCCACCACAGCAGCGTGATCGCGATCATGGCATTCATCAGTGTCGGTTCCAGGAGGTTGGAAACCGCGAGCGCCATGACGAGCGGCGGCATGGCCAGCATCACATTCGTCAGGCCGCTGATGAGCTTTTCAGTCCAGCCACCGAAATAACCGGCGACGAGGCCAAGCACGGTGCCGACTGGCACGGAAATACCGAGCACGCCGATGACGAGAAGGAGGGAAACACGCAGCCCGAAGATGGTGCGGGAAAAGATATCGCGCCCGGCCTTGTCGGTGCCGAACCAGTGCTCCAAATCCGGCGGCATATGGCGGGCGCGGAAATCGACCACTGCACCGATATGTTTCGGATAGGGCGTGAGCCAAGGCGCAAAGACCGCCAGCACCAGCACCGATAGCAGGATCAGCGAACCGATGACGGCTGCCGGATTACGGCTGAAGCGATACCACATCATGTAACCGGCGCTTAAGCCCCGATCGGTGGGTTCGAGCATTTTCATATCAGCCATCAGCGAGCCTCCTTGCGGCGCAGGCGCGGGTCGATGATCGAGATCAGGACATCCACGATCAGGTTCGCAACGATGAAGAACAGGCCGGCCACCAGCACCACGGCGGTGACGGCATTGAGGTCTTTCTGCAGGATGGCGTTCAGCCCGTAGGAAGCGAAACCGCCCCAAGCGAAGACCATCTCGATCACGAAGGCATTGCCGATCAGCGAGGCGAATTCGAGCCCCATGATCGTCAGCGGCGCGATGGAGGAGAGCTTCAGCAAATAACGGAAGATGATCACCCGTTCCGGCACGCCGAAGCTCTGCAGGGTGAGAACATGGTCCTTGCGCTGGTTTTCAATCATCGAGGAACGCGTGATGCGGGTAATCTGGCCGATGCCGGCCATGGAAAGCGCAAATGCCGGCAGCGCAAGATGTTTTAGCGCATCGAGTACGACGTCGAAACGTCCGGCCAGCATGCCGTCGATCAGGATGAAACCGGTCGGACCACCCTGCCAGCCGAGCCCGTGATCAAGCCTGCCGATGATCGGCCAGCCGGAAATAAAGCGGGCGGCCAGCAATTGCAGCGTGATGGCGAAGAGGAAGCTCGGGATCGTCACGCCGGTGAGCGACAAAATGCGACCGATATGGTCGAGCGGCCGGTCACGGTAATGCGCGGTGATGACGCCGAGCGGGATGGCGACGGCAAACATGAAGACAACCGACACCAGAACCAGTTCGACGGTCGCAGGAACGGTCTGCGCCAGATCGGTGGTGACGGGACGCTGCGACACCAGCGAGAAACCAAGATCGCCATGCAGTGCATTGCCGATATAATCGAGATATTGGACGGCGAGCGGCTTGTCGAGACCCATCTCGCCGCGCAACGCGTCCACCTGCTCCTGCGTTGCCGCAGGGCCGAGCGCCATGCGGGCGGGGTCACCCGGCACCACACGGGCCAGAGCGAAAATCATGATGGACAGGGCGATCATGACCAGCATGAAGGTGCCGAGCCTGTTCAAAATCGCGACCAGCGGATGTTGCTGCATCGGTGGAACGTTCCTTGTGCATCAGTTGCCTGAGCCCAAGTTTTCATCGTCAACACATTTCAACAATCTCTAAAAGGTATAGTTTTTTGGAAGATTGGTATAGGTTTTGGTGCTTAAATCTCTTATCCCTCGCGAATGATGCTTTTGCCCCGAGCCCGCCTTTGCCGTCATATCGCCCGCGAAACCGCCGGTGTCATTTTTCTGCGTGCCCCGGCGGGAGCGGGAAAAAGTGTGCTGCTGGAGATGCTCGCGAAAGAGTTGGGCGCCACCATATGCCACACCCACCAGCCGCGAAGCGACGAGGTGGTCGACGGCTGCCTTCTTTGGGACGTCCCGGTTTTTGCGCGGGCAGTGCGCATGCCTGCCGGCATTCTGGAATCGGTGCGTTTTGTGGTCATCGCCTGCCGTCCCGATCAACGGATCAGCGGGCTGGCGCGACAAATCCTGCATCGCGGATCGCGCACCATCGGGCCGGATGAACTGGCGCTGGGGAACGATGAAGCCGAAAGCCTCCCAGCTGAACAGCGACGTATTGCTCTTGAAGATTTTGCGGGATGGCCAGCCTTCCTGGCGTTGGCCCGGCACCCGGACGACACACTGTGCGCAGAGTATCTGCGGGAGAACTATCTGCCGCATCTTTCTCCTGCTCAGACAGTCGAGCTTTGCTTCTGGCTCGAAAATCCGTCTGCGGAACCCAAGGCGGGGTGGAGGGAATTGCTCCCTCCTTTCCTTACCGGACGCCCCGAACAACATCCCACGCTCATACGGCTTTTGACCCTGGCGGCACGGGACCGCCTCGCCACCTTGCAGGCTGGCAGCGCCGTGGTGGAGGTCGCGTCCGCTTTTGAAAGGGCAGGGAACTCGCTCGCGGCAATGGCGATACTGCTCGACCGGGGTTATGAGACCCACGCCGCACAAATGCTTGAACGCGCCCACGGCCGTGAACTGATCTACCGAAGCAGCATCGACAGGTTTCGCGAGATCATCATGCGGTTCTCACAGGACATGATTGCAACGAATGAAACCGTGCTTTTCGCTGTGACCCGCGCCCTGCTGAAACAGGGCGAGTTGCAGCGCGTGCGACATCTGGTCGGCAAAAGCCTTGGATCGGACTATCTCGATCCGCTGAAGGTGCTTGCCCGGGACTCAAGGTTTTCCTTCGCTGCCCGAACCTTCCGGCTGAACCTGATGATCGCCGAGGACCTGACGCCCAATGACGCGATGATAACGCGCCTCGGCGAGTTCATGGCCGATTATCCGTTGGACGATCATGGCAAGTGGGCGTCCTACTACAATGCGTTGCTTGAATTCGAAATCCGCCGCCGCAATTTTCGCGAGGCGGAGGCGGCTGCCGCCCGCGCCCTCATCTATCTGCGCAAGATGGGTGGGCAGCCCCTGCTTGAATTCTTCATCCATCTGCATCAGATCGTGCTGCGGATGATGAGCGGTGACGTGCTTCTGGCGCGCCGGGCGGCGCAGGATGCTCGCGCAAGGCTGGAACAGGTGCCGCATGATGCCGCGCAGGAGTTCCGGATGTTGCGGCTTGCAGAAGCCTGTCTCGCCTATGAAGCGGGAAAGCCGCGCGATCTGCTGCATTTCGTTGAGCACGAATTCGATCACTTCGCCGCCGCCGAAATCTGGCCAAGCCTGATGCAATTTGCGTTGTTTTACGCCTCGCAGGTGCTCATCGACCATTTTCCGATGACCGTTCGTGCGGGTTTTCTGGATGGTCTCTGGATCCACCTGTCGGAAGGCCTTCAATTCCATGCGATGATGGAGATCAGGACGGCGATCGCCTACCAGAATGCCAATCGCTGGGCGGATGCTGCCGCCACTCTTTCGGCAATCCGCATGCCGATGGGCCGCAACTGGGTGGAAAGCGCGCATGAGGACCTTTCAAGGCTCGCGCGCCGAGACGAAATCGCCTACGTCATGGCGTGGCTGCGTGACGCCGTGCATCTTTTCACGCCGCGCGCCTATCTCTCTCGCCAGATAGACGCGATGATCGCCAACCCCAAAGTTACCAACCGGGAAAAAGTCGCGCTCAGGATATGGCAGAGCTATGCCGCGCATCAGCGCCGCGACAATGCCGCTGCCCGCGCGCATATCCTCACAGCCCTTGAATCTGCGACCCGCCTTGGCTGCAGAGGTGTATTGTCGGAGGAGCGTATCTTCCTGTCACCGCTTTTGAACAACCGTCGCATCCGCAGTTTCATCGAGACCTCTTCCGATGTCCGTACCGCGCTGTCGATATTCGCCGACTCGGTAAACTCCCCGCAGGCACGCGCCCTGCATGGCGGGCTTTCCCAGCGGGAAGCGCAGATGCTGCAGCTGCTTGCCAGCGGTATGTCGAACAAGAAGATCGCCCAGACGCTGAACATCTCGGAAGTGACGGTAAAGTTTCACTTGGGCAACCTTTTCCGTAAGCTTGATTGCAAGCGGCGTTCCGAAGCCATTCGTGCAGCGAAGGCTCTCGATTGGCTTTAATCAGCACGTCATGAAGATAAATAGGGGTGTATGCACGGTCGGGCTCCTTCAAGTCGATGTTCGACCGGAGCCTTTCTCCAAGCTGAGACCCACACGGACGAACAGATGGATGCACAAAGCAATCCTTCGTTCGTCGTGGGAATCTCCGACCAGAGGCCAAAGACCAGAGCTTCCGTTACCAGAAGGACTTGGGCTTGCCAAACCAAGTCTGCCTTTTGCGACAGGGCTGTTCTAGCGCTGTCGTGTTCGGTCTGCGAGAAGGGGCCAGCGAGTGCCTTTGGCCAACGCAAAGACGTGCCCTGGTGCATAAAAGGCATCATGCCACCGACGTCAGATGGGGTTGAGCAGCGCCTTACACGCCCTTCATGATATTGCAGATGCCCTCGCGAATAACGTTCTTGTCGGCGATCTGTCCTGCCTGGATATTGAAAACGGCGTCGATCCGGACAGCATTGCCCTTCTGCCGCGCGACCACCCGCAACGTCTGGATTCTGCCGCTACCGCTGGTTTCCTGATGGGCATCGATCGACGAAAGTGCCTTGTTGATCTGGATGCCGGAGAAACCTTCCGCTGCGACGGCCTGGGCAAGCTTTTGAAGCACCGCGGGTGCCTTGGCTTTCGGCAGTTCCTGCCAGGATTTGTAAGAGACGGCCGTCACCATTGGCACGCCCGAAACGGTGAAGTTTTTCTCGCAGGACGCCGCGAAGGCAGGGCTTGAGAAGGCGATGAGGCCAAGGGCTGCGATAAGAGATTTCATGGGTATGATCCGATTGTTGGTGAAGGTTTTCAGCTGTTGCCCGCGTCAGAACGACGACCGTTTTCCCCGGTAGGTCGTGGGCGGCGGCAGGGCTTCATGGGCTTGTGCCAGCGTCTCCAGCCATGTTGCCAGCCCCTCAGGAACGGCTTCATTGCCGGTCTCCAGCGCTTCGATCCATGAGAGCTCGCATTGCAAGGCAGAGGCAATATTGATTGGCGTCCAGCGGATCACCCGCAGGCATTCGTTGAAGCGATCTGGCGACATGATGATTTGTTATGTTCCCCGTCATTTTCTGACCGAAGCTCGCCCACGCGGTTCAAAGAGTCAATCATTTATGCAACTTTTGATTGGCGTAAGTTGGATCGCTTGTTGCCGTTCGGTCGCAGCCGGACCAAATTGCGCCGGAAGCGATCCGCAGCTTGCCAGGTTATGCAGTCCGTAAGCGGCCTGTGGACCGAGCGGTCGGAATGCATGGATAGTCGCCTTCAGGGTTAAAGCCTTGGAGCCGAAGTTTCAGATCCCGCCCCCTGTAACCGCCCCCTCGCGTCGTGGATCGGCGCTGCCGGCCAAACCTTGGGCAGTTATTTCGATGGCATGCAAACCGGAATTCATCTCACCCGGTTTCACCTCGTAACCCAGCGCCTTCAGCGGCCCGGCCAGTTCTTCCGCGCTGGTGCCGGCCTCGATGTCGTAGATGCCGAACCGGTTGATGAGATGCGGCTGGGCGACGATCGCCTCAACCGGCATGCCCCAGTCAATATAGGCGATCAGCGCCTGCGCCACGTAGCCGATGATCTGGCTACCGCCGGGTGAACCAATGGCGAGCAGTGGCTTGCCATCCTTCATCACGATGGTCGGCGCCATGGAGGAGCGCGGCCGTTTGCCGGGTTCGACGCGGTTGGCGATCGGCAAGCCGCCGTCATGGGTCTTGAAGGAAAAATCCGTCAACTCGTTATTGAGCAGGAATCCGTTCGTCATCAGACGCGAACCGAAGCCGTTTTCGATCGTCGTCGTCATCGAGACCACGTTGCCTTCTCTGTCGACAATGACGAAATGGCTGGTAGAGGGCAATTCGAGCGCGGCATCCCGGCCGAAAAGCAGCGCGTGGTCCCATTCCGGCTCGCCGGCCTTGACGGCATCCTTGGCCAGTGCCTTGTCGCCGTCGAGCAGCTTTGCTCTCTCGCCCAGATAGGTCTTGTCCAGCAGGCCCTTGGCCGGTAGCGGCACGAAACCGGTGTCAGCGACGTAACGCTCGCGGTCGGCGAAGGCGAGACGTTGCGCATCGCCGATAATGCGCCAGCTTTCGACATTTTTCGGCCCCAGTGACTTGAGATCAAAATTCTCCGCCATGCCGAGCATCTGGCCGATGGCGATGGCGCCCGACGATGGCGGTCCCATGCCGCAAACGTCAAGCGCACGATAGATGAAGCAGACAGGCTCGCGCTCGATGACGCGATAGTTGGAAAGATCGGAAAGCGACAGCACGCCGGGATTGTCGGTGGCCTCGCGCACAGTCTTAACGAGCGCTTCGGCAATTCTCCCCTTGTAAAAGGCGTCTGCGCCGCCTTTGGCGAGGGCCGAAAGCGTCTCGGCATAGTCAGGGTTTTTCAACAGGGCACCGGTCTGCAGGGCTGCGCCGGAGGTGTCAAAAAAATAGGACCGGGCCTCTGGATATTTCTTCAACCGGTCGCCTTCGGACGCGATGAGGGAGGCGAGGCGCGGCGACACTTTGAAGCCCTCGGTTGCCAGCTTTTCCGCCGGCTTGAGCAGATTTGCCCACTCCGCCTTTCCATAGCGTTTATGGGCCTCATCCATAAGTCGCACCGTTCCCGGCGTACCAACGGAGCGGCCGCCGATTACTGCGTCCATGAATTTGAGCGGCTGACCTTTGTCGTCCAGGAACAGCTTTGGCGTGGCCTCCATCGGCGCCGTCTCCCGGCCGTCCAACGTCGTCAGCTTGCCGGTTTTCGCATTGTAATAGACGAGGAAGGCACCGCCGCCGAGCCCGGAACTCTGCGGTTCAACGAGGCCCAGCACGGTCTGCACCGCCACCATCGCATCGATGGCGTTGCCGCCCGCGGCGATCACGTCGCGCCCCGCCTCGGCCGCCAGCGGATTGGCCGCTGCGACCATGAAGCTTTTTGACTCGACACGTCTGGCTGTCGCAACGTCGGTCGCTTTCTCGGGCGCCACCGTGTCAGACGCCTGCTGCGCGGAGGCGATTGCGGTGGAAAATACTAAGGCGAGAACAGCCTCACCGAGAAATCTCATCTTCATGGCCTTATCCTCCAGAGCGGCGCAACCCGTTAATGTGAGACGGGCATGCTGCTCTTTTGGGGCACTATGGTCGCCGTTTCGCGGCATGTCCATCATGTCGAAGGGTCGACATCTCGCTGAAAATTGAAATCTGTTGGGGTGTACACTCTAATTTGCATCAAGAGCAGAGGGGGAGCATTCCGTCCTTCGAGACGAATAAGTGCGAGCTCCCTTCCTGCACGGCTATAGCGCTTCCATCATTTTCGCCTCAATCCATCTCGCCAAAGCTTTGACCTCGTGGTTGAGCCTCAGATGATGGGCGATCCATAATTGCAATTTGTGGGGTCCAAGGACAAACCCGAACGGAGCAACGAGCAGTCCGGCTGAAATCTCTCTTTGAACGAGATATCTTGGTGCGATCGCAACCCCCGCACCGAAGGCCGCGGCTTGAAGCATGAGATAGAAATGCTCATACTCTTCGCTGATCTCGATCTCAGGCGTGTCTTCCCCAAAGGCCACGAGCCACTCCGCCCAAGCGCCTTTCCGTGTGGCTGTTCCCAGTATTCTTGCCGATTTCAGATCGTTCGATGATCGCAACTGGTTCCGTGAGAGGTATTCGGGACTACAGACCGGTCCGATTTCCTCTGCGATCATGTCCACAATCACCACATCGTCGGGAGGAGTATACATGGTGTTTCGTATCGCAACGCTGATGCCGTCCTTTGCGAAATCGACCTCTCCGTAATTCACGTTAAGACGAAACTGGACGTTGGGATGCTGCATTCGAAAATCAGGGAGTTTCGGGATCAACCAGTGTTGCATGATGGTTGCGGAGCAGGACAGGGTGAGCGGACCAACGGACAGACGCGCCACTGCGAGGTTCAGGGTGCGAAATCCCTCACTTAGACTTTGCGCCATCTCGGCCCCGGCGGGTGTCGGCTCTGATGACTTGGAAAGGCGCTCGAGCAGTCTTGTACCGTACAGCCGCTCCAATTCGCGGATATGACGGCTTATGGCCCCGTGGCTTACCTCCAGCTCCCGAGCCGCCTTGGTCATGCTTCCCAACCGCGCCGTCGCCTCAAACGCCCGCAACGCATGCAATGGAAGATTTGAATACGACATGAAAGCCCTCCGGTTTAGCCGCAGGTCTGCCCTTCGGCCTGCGACAGTCATGTCATTTTAATGCAGAGCGTCCAGCCCGAAAATATTGCAGAGCCGCTTTTTCATGCAAAAATCCTCGTAAAATCGCGTCAATCATCATGTTCTAACTCGCTTATGATCTTCCACCTGTGAGTAAAACTCACATCATCATGCGCGCATTATGCATGTTTTTTTCGCTCGAGGCCTATATTTTGACGATACTGATCAAGGAAGTGCGGAGGAGGGTCCGCTGCTTCCCGGTCGAGGAGGAGACATCTTGACAAGTCCAACACGCATCGAGGCCGATTACGTCCTCGAAACATATCTGCCGCCGGAGCAGGCAGCGGCAATCATTGCCGGCGAACAGTCGAGCGGCACGTTTGTCGCGGTGCCAGGCGAAACGCCCGAGTTGAAAGCTCGATCGGCAGCAAGGGTGGAACGTCTGGAGCCGATCGCCACGTACAACGGCACCCCCGCTCTCGAAGGGCGTTATGCGGCGAACGAGACCATGTCGTTGCATCGTGTCGAAATGACCCTTTCCTGGCCCTGTGAGACCGTCGGAACCTCGCTTCCCAACGTGATCGCAACGGTCGCCGGAAATCTGTTTGAACTCGCCTGCGTCACTGGACTTCGCATCACCGACATAAGGCTTCCGCCTCCCTTCTTCCAGAAATACAAAGGCCCGGCCTTCGGGATCGCGGGTACGCGAGACCTAAGTGGCGTTGCCAAAGGACCGCTCATCGGGACCATCGTCAAGCCAAGTGTCGGCCTGACCGCCGAGCAGACCGCTTCACTTGTGAAGGAACTCGTGGATGGTGGCATCGACTTCATCAAGGATGACGAGCTTCAGAGCGACTCCACGATCTGCCCCTTTGACGCCCGCGTCGATAGTGTCATGCGTGTAATCAATAATGCTGCTGACCGAACCGGCAAGAAGGTCATGTATGCGTTCAACCTTACCGGTGATATGGATGAGATGCGTCATCGTCACGACAAACTCGTGGCGGCCGGTGCGACATGCATGATGGTAAGCCTGAACTCGGTGGGCCTTGCGGGCTTTCTGGATCTAAGGTCGAGCAGTGAGCTTCCCATCCACGCGCATCGAAATGGATGGGGCTATCTGAGCCGGCATCCTTCGCTCGGCTGGTCTTACATAGCGTGGCAAAAGATCTGGCGCCTCGCTGGCGCCGACCATATGCACGTCAACGGCATCGACAACAAGTTTTCAGAAGACAATGACTCCGTACTTCGGTCGGCGCGCGAATGCCTGACACCAATGTCCGCCGACAAGCCATGTCTGGCCGTGCCGGTTTTCTCGAGCGGTCAGACCGCGCGTCAGGCCCATGGCACATATGCGGGGTTGCAGTCGGAGGACTTGATCGTAACTGCGGGAGGAGGGATCGTCGCTCATCCGAAAGGACCTGCGGCAGGCGTTCAAGCTCTTCGAGATGCTTATCAGGCAGCCATCACTGGAGAAAGCCTGGAGTCTGCCGCCAGACGGAGCGACGAACTCAAGCTTGCTATGGAAATGCGAGCATGAAGCGCGCCATTTCACCACTCCCGCCAGGCCCCCTGGTGTCCTTTTATGGCGATGACTTTACGGGATCGTCCGCGTCGATGGAAGCATTCGCCTGGCAGGGGATCAAGACGGTGCTCTTTCTGGGGGTTCCTTCAGCGGAACGCCTCGCCGAGTTTCCCGACTATCGCTGCATCGGTATTGCTGGCATTGCACGATCAAAGAGCCCGTCCTGGATGGACGCTCACTTGCCGGCCATCTTCGAACGACTGGCGCAGACTGGCGCACCCGTCATACAGTATAAAGTCTGCTCAACCTTTGACTCTGCCCCGCATATCGGCTCCATCGGAAGGGCCGCCGATATAGGTGCAAAGCTGTTCCCCGGTCCGATACCGATGTTGGTGGGGGATCTTGGAATGGGGCGAGTGCAGATTTTTGGAAATCTCTTTGCTCAGGCCGATGGCGTTTATTATCGGTTGGATCGCCATCCAACGATGGCAGAACATCCATCAACACCTATGCGGGAATCGGATCTGGCGCGCCATCTGGCTTCCCAGACAAACTTGCCGGTGTCGAACATCGACATGCACCAGTTAAGGCGGGATGCCGATGACCCCGCGAATTGGGAGCTTCCGGAAAACTCGCAAATTTACTCGATCGATTTGCTCGATGTGGAGACACTGCGCGCCGCAGGGCAAGCCATCTGGACCATGGGGAAGGCGCAAAAATTCGTCATAGGATCCCAGGGCGTTCAAGCGGCTCTTGCATCTTACTGGCGTTCGGAAGGACTCTTGACGGATCCGCCTGTCGAAACGTCGATCCGGGCCGTTGACCGGATTGCGGTGGTCTCTGGTTCCGTTTCCCCCATGACCGCTACACAGATCGAGCACGCAACGTCGCATGGTTATGAAGCAATACGGCTCGATTTGGACCGGGTGTCCGACCGGAATGCATGGAACGCGGAAATCAACCAGGCGGTGGACAAGTCAAAGGCTGTGTTGTCCGCCGGCCGGGATCCGCTGGTGTTCACGGCGAGAGGGCCTGACGACCCGGCAGTGCGGCAGTTCAGGGAGAAATTCTACAGCGATCGGAAAACCGCCGAAGCGGTGAATGATCTCATTGGCAGCAGCCTTGGCCAGATATTGGATAGGCTGATCACGGAAACCGGCCTTACTCGGGTGGTGCTGTCTGGAGGCGACACTTCGAGCCACGCCGCATTGCACCTGAAAATTGACGCGTTGACCAGTGTGGCGAAGCTCGCTCCGGGCGGTCCCTTGTGCCGGGCTCATTCCACGGACCCGTCGAGGAACGGGATTGAGATTGCAATGAAGGGTGGGCAGGTGGGAGCGGCCGATTACTTCGTCGCGGCAAGGAACGGCCGGACCTAGGCCCCTGGCGAGCGGGTGAGCCTGTGCGATCACGGCCGGAGTTGGCGCATATTTTTTGGCTTTTGGGAGGAGAACGACATGCCGCAAGAGAAGAAAACGAGGGTTGCCCTTGTAACGGGTTCCGCAATGGGGATTGGTTACGCCATTGCTCATCAGCTTGCGTCGGATGGATACACCGTCATTATTGCCGACATAAACGAGGAGGCAGCAGATAAAGCTGCTAGCGAGCTTGGAGCGGTAAATTTAAAAGCCCGGTCCGTCGTGATGGATGTCGGCAACCCCGATTCGATCGCGAACGCCTTCGACGTCGTTGCGAGAGAGTATGGTCGTTGCGATGTCCTCGTTAATAATGCCGGGATAGCAAAGACCTTTCCGTTCATCGACTTTCCGTACGACAACTGGGCCGCGACGCTCAACATCAACGTCACGGGCACGTTTCTGTGCAGTCAACATGCCGCCAGATTAATGCAGAGCTCACGCTGGGGCAGGATCATCAACATTGCGTCGGTCGCGGGCGAACGCGCCGTGGGCCATGGTCGAACCGCTTATGGTGTTTCAAAGGCGGCGGTCATCGGGCTCACGCGGCAGATGTCTGCTGAGCTGGCGACCTATGGGATAACCAGCAATGCCGTTGCGCCAGGGCCAGTGGATACTCCGCTGACGGAAGTTCTGCATTCCGCGGAGTTCCGGGCAACATACACCGCAGCAATTCCCGCAAAAAGATATGGGAAGCCCAGCGAGATTGCGGCGGCGGTTTCCTTCCTCGCTTCCGATGGGGCGGGTTATGTGAATGGCGCGGTCATTCCCGTAGACGGCGGCTTTCTCGCAGCCGGTGCGCTTCCGGTCTAGAGGTCGGCATCCGCTGCCCGGATGAGCCAGCCGTCCGACCTTTCAGAAGGTTCCCCGGTTGGCCGGTACTTTAGATGACATGCATCCGCTCAAGTGGCGGAAAACCTAGCCAAGTTTCAAGATCAACTCATCGACGTGCGTAACCTGGGAGGTATCGCGCGCAAAAGGAGTATGCCTTATGGAAAAGCTGCAATTCAGAAAAGGCTCTTCATCAGTTCCATTCTTCAAGACCATGCAGGCAGTCCCGGCGGGGATGATGCTCATTCCACTCATTATGGGCGTGCTCATCAACTCGTTTGCGCCGGACGCGCTGAAGATTGGCGGCTTCACCCAAGCCTTGTTCAAGGACGGCGCTCTGGCGCTCATAGGCTTGCTGATTTTTGCCACCGGTGCACAGATTACCGGAAGCCACAGCGGCAAGGCGGCCGCCGCTACCACCGGCGTGGTGCTGGTCTGCAAGACGCTCATTCCCGCCGCGATCGCCGTCATTCTGGGGCTGATCTTCGGTCTGGAGGGCTTCTGGGGAATATCCATCCTGGCGTTGCTTGCGATCATGGGGAACAGCAATGGAGCCTTGTGGTTGGCTTTCGCCGGTGAGTACGGAGACGAACGGGACACAGGCGCCTACGTTGCCAGCGCTTTCGATGATGGCCCCTTCCTCGCCATGATTTTCCTTGGGGCTTCGGGGCTTGGCCAGATCCCCGTCATGGCTCTGGTGGCAGCGATCGTACCGTTTGCGTTGGGTTTGCTTGTCGGCGCTGTCGATCGCGAGTGGACTCGAGTGCTCGATAGTGTGCCGAGCATTACAATCCCCTTCATGTCGTTCGCCGTGGGCACCGGCATCAGCCTGGGCGCCGTTCTTACTGGTGGGTTGCAGGGTCTTTTCCTCGGCGTCGGTGTGGTCCTGTTCACCGGCGGCCTCACATATCTCGGATATCGTCATATACTGCGTCGCGGTCCCAAAAGCGGTATCGGTTTCGCCGCGGGCACCACTGCCGGAAACGCCGTGGCCGTGCCGATGGCGGTGGCCGTCGCCGATCCGCGCTTTCTGCCATTCGTCGAGTCGGCAACGGCGCAAACCGCGACGGCAGTTCTGGTAACGGCGGTTCTGGCTCCGATCGTCGCTTCCTGGGTTCTCAGGAAATCTGGAGGGCTCAGTGTCCATGATCCCGTAGCGGAGAACGTGGCAGCCGCATAATTTCGGCCTGCGATGACAGCTTGTTCAAACAAGTCGCGACTGGTTTGGATCGCAGCTAGGTCACCGCTCCATCAAGCAAAACAGAAGAAGCGCTCGACACGATGTCGGGCGCTTATTTCGGTCTTTCAGTGCGAATCAGCTACCCCGCCGGCACTCCTCCAGATCAACTCATTGCCGAGTGTCCAATGGACTGTCTTATCTGGCGAGCACTCCGGGCGGGAGGCGTACCAAATTGCCGCAGATACTCGCGGCTAAACTGGGACGGGCTCTCGTAGCCCACCGCGAAGGCGACGTCCGATGCGTTGCGATCGCCTGCGAGCAATAACTGGCGTGCTTCCTGTAATCGGAGCTGCTTTTGATATTGAAGAGGGCTAAGGCCAGTCATGGCCAGAAAGTGCCGATGCAGGCTTGCTCGACTCATTCCGCTTGCATTGCAAAGCTCTTCAATCCGCAGCTGCGCGTTGTAGTTGTCCCTTATCCAGGCTACCGCGCGCCTGATGCGATCCAGTGGGCCCTCGGGCTGGGCAATCTGACGCAATAGACGACCCTGCGGACCTTGCAGGAGACGATAGAGCAATTCCCGCTCAGCCATCGGAGCAAGAACGGGAATGTCGGCAGGGGTATCGAGCAACGACAGCAGGCGCAGCAGGGTATCGCGCAACGCAGGGGTCATCGGGTTGATCGATATGCCGACACCGCGCGGATCGGCGTCCCGGACCTGCGGCATTGTGGACGCGACGTCCGCCAGGATCGCAGGATCGAGGATCAGCGAGACGGCAATATAGGGTTTGCCGTCGCCCGCATCCATAACTTGGCCGATTAGCGGCAAATCGAGCGCGCTGATCAGGTAATGTGAGGGATCGTAGGACAAACGCTGGTCGTTAATCGCGACGTGCTTCGACCCCTGCAGAATGAAGCAAATCATGGAACGGTAGAGACATGGTGCTTTGCCGGTCGTGGCCCGTCCTATGCTGAGCTCCAGCCGCGGGATCGATGTGACGACCAAACCTGGAGATGCGTGGCGAAGTGCAATGTCGATGTGCTGAGGAAGCTCGTCTGTCATTTCGATATTATGGCATCGTTGTTCGTATGCGTAAAGTGATTGAGACAATCAGGCAAAACGTTGAGAGGATCAGGTGGGTTTGAAGAAGCGTCATCAAGTAGGTTGGCGGCATGGAGAGGGCGCTTCTTGTCGCCGTCTCACAATTGGATGACTTGAAAGGACCCAACCATGACCAACCAGATCGCACTTATTACCGGCGCCAGCCGCGGCCTTGGCCGTAACATCGCGCTTCATCTCGCAAAACGTGGTGTCCATATCATCGGCACCTATCGCAGCGGCTCGGCAGAAGCGGAGGCATTGCGTCACGAGATCGAAGCTCTGGGCGGCAAGGCTGTGATGCTGGCGCTCGATGTCACTGATGTGGCGAGCTTTGCTGCATTCGCGGGGCAGGTGGCAAATGCTCTCGTGGCGGAGTTCGGCCGTGAGCGCTTCGACTTCCTCGTCAACAATGCCGGAAACGGTTTGTTCGCCAACTTCACGGAAGCGACGGAAGAACAATTCGAATCCTTGATAGCGACACACCTGCGTGGGCCTGTGTTCCTCACGCAGAAGCTGTTGCCCCTCATTGAAGATGGTGGACGTATCCTCAACGTTTCCTCGGGCTTCACGCGTTTCACGCTCCCCGGATACAGTCTTTATGCGGCGGCAAAGGCCGGGATTGAGGTGCTGACCCGCTTCCTGGCAGTCGAGCTTGGAGCACGACAGATCCGCGTAAACGCAATTTCACCAGGAGCCATCGCGACTGACTTTGGCGGCGGAGCGGTGCGCGACAATGAAGGCGTTAATGCCTACGTCGCTCAGGGCATCGCCCTTGGTCGTGTCGGGCAGCCGGACGATATCGGTGGCGCGGTCGCAGCCATTCTTTCCGATGATCTGGCGTGGGCGAACGGAACGACCTTCGATATCTCCGGCGGGCAGTTGCTCTGAACCCGCACGATGTCGAACCGCTGAGGCTTTGGCCTCATTTTGCTGAGTATTGAGGCGCGGCGGACAGGGCCGTTTTCAGATGTGCCGCCATAAGTTCCGCTGCGCGCTCAAGCTCCCCCAGACCAACCGCTTCTATGATGGCGACGTGCTCGCGGCACCAGTCCTTGACCCGCCGGCGGTTGGTGTAGCCGCCGAATTCCAGCAGTCGGCGCAGCCGGTTCTGCTGCTGAATCGCCTGCAGGAAGAATATATTGCCGCTGAATTCGGCGATCATCTCGTGAAAATTTGCATCGGTTTCGAACAGTTGGCGCGGATCGACAGAGCCTATGTCGGGATGCGCTTCCAGATACAGATGCTGCAACCGGGATCGCTCAAGCGCCGCCGGATCGTGCCGGAAACTGCTTAGCAGAAAACCTGAAGGCTCTATCGTCTTGCGAAAATCGTAGCTGTTGCGCAGGGCTACCTGCGTGTCCAGTGTCGGTAGGAAAGTCCAGCCGCGGCCACTGTTGCGTGCCAGAAGGCCGTCATTGACGAGATTGGTGAGCGTTTTCTGCAGCAGGATCCGGTCGACATCGAAGCGACGTGCAATGTCTGATTGGGTGAAGGTTTCGGCAAGCGCGCCGGACAGGCGTTCCTCCACGATACGCGAATAAAGATCCTGATCAGCCGTCGTTGGAATCTCGACTTCGATACGTTGCAATTCCTCCGGCAGAGCCTTGAGGAAAAAACCCTGATTCTTGCGCGCCTCGACAATGCCGCGCTCGGCAAGAAGCAGCAGCGCTGAGCGCACCGGCGTTCGCGATACGCCGATCATATCGCCGAGCTGTTGCTCACGCATATGATGCCCCGGCTCAAAGCGCGCATCACGGGCGAGGTCAAGAATTTGATTTGCAAGTCGATATCGACCTTGCCGCGGAATGCTGGTCACCGGAATATCCGTAAATTGTACTAAATACACACCACTAGTACGATATAATCGATATTTCTGGCAATCCTTGATTGGCGTTAACACGCACAAATTTCCGTAAGAATAGAAATCGTATCGATGGATGTTGTGTACTGTCTGGCGCGTCAAGGGATTTTTCGATCAAAAGATGCTTCAAAAACGCACATAAAGCTCAAAAAATAGCCATCTGTTTGATGTGCTGATTTTTTAGGTTTTGATGCTTGACTAGCCCTGAATTTGCATTGTACTGATGTTGTCAATCAGAGCAATCATAGCCTGATAAATAGATAAGGGGAACCGTCATGCTTCGATCTGCAGTGGCCGCATTCGCATTGTCCTTCACGCTCGCTCAAGCGGTTTCCGCGGCGGAGCTTCCCAAGTCGGGGCTCGTCGAGGCGACGGCCATCACCTATGGCGTCGCCGCGACGTTTGCGCCTTTCGAGTTTCAGAAAGACGCCAAACTTACGGGCTTCGATATCGATCTGATCGCAGCGCTTTCGGCAAAGCTGAAGGCGCAGGCCAAGCCGATGAACATGGAATTCAAGGGGCTTATTCCCGCCCTGATCGGCGGTCGCATCGATCTCATCAACTCGGCGATGTACATCAATCCGGCGCGCTCGGAGCAGGTCGATTTCATTCCGTACCTGAAGATCGGCAACATGGTGATCGTTCAGGCGGGCAACCCGAAGAAGATCACCGGTCGTGACGATAGCCTGTGCGGTAAAACCGTCGCCGTCACGCTGGGCGGCATTCAGGAGAGCCAGGCGCGTGCCGACGATGTGCGCTGCAAGGCGAAGAACCTTGAAGGCGTAAAGGTCCTGACCTTCCCGACGGCACAGGATTCCGCGTTGACGTTGCGCCAGGGGCGCGCCGACGCAACGTTTGACTCAACGCCGGGTGCAGTCGTCCTGCAGACCGAGGTTCCCGGCGTTTACGAGACGGTCGGCGAAGAGTTCGAGTCCAACACCAGCATCGGCATGGCAACACGCAAGGGCGATACGGCGCTGCAGACGTCCATCAAGGATGCTCTCAGCGAGGTCGTCAGCGACGGTACCTACAAGTCGCTGATCGAAAAGTGGAAGCTGCCGGCATCGGTTGCGATCTTCAAGTGACACGTTTCGAAACCACAGGAAAAGGAGAGCGGGATGTCACTTGATCTGGTCTTCGGCTACGTCTTCTCGCCCGCTTTCTTTCACGGCGCTCTTCTGACGCTTCTCATCACCGTGGTGTCGTTGTTCTTCGGCATGGTGGCGGGTCTGCTCGTGGCCTTGCTGCAGGAATCCGGCATCAAGGTATTGCAGGTCGTCACGCTCATCTATCTCTGGCTGTTCCGCGGCACGCCGGTCCTGTTCCAGATCATCTTCATCTACAATGTCCTGCCAACCTTCGGCATCATGTTGTCGGCCTTCGTCAGCGCGGTGATCGCCCTGTCGCTGAATGAAGGGGCCTACATGGCAGAGATCATTCGCTCCGGCCTTCAGGCGGTTAAGAAGGGACAGCGTACGGCGGGCCTTGCGCTTGGTATGAGCCGTTTCGCCGTGATGCGCCATATCGTCATTCCGCAAGCCGCCCGCATCGTTCTGCCGCCAACGGGTAACCAGATGATCGGCATGCTGAAAACAAGTGCGCTTGTATCGGTCGTCGCCGTCGAGGAACTGTTGCTGGTCGCCAACCAGACGGCGAGTTCCAATTTCAAATATTTCGAGGCTCTGACGGCTGCCGGCATCTATTACCTGCTGCTGACGACCATCTTCATGGTCTTGCAATATCTCCTCGAACGCTCGCTGGACCGCAAGCGGACCCGTGAAAGACGCCGACCCGTTTCGCTGACTGCGCGTCTCACCAGGCTTACTGCAAAAAGCTAATCCAGCTGAAGGAGACAATCATGAGACCTTCCGAAGACAAGCCAGTTCTCGAGATCATGGGGATCAACAAAAGCTTCGGCGATCTTCAGATCCTGAAGGCCTGCAGCCTGAATGTGCGCAGCCGCGAAACCATGGTCATCATCGGTCCGTCGGGGTCCGGCAAGTCCACCCTGCTGCGCTGCATCAACCTGCTGGAACCCGCCGATGACGGTAACATCTTTTTCGAGGGCCGTGACATTGCGGGTGAGATCAGGCGCGCTCCGGAAATCCGCCGTGAGATCGGCATGGTCTTCCAGAACTTCGAGCTGTTCCAGCACCTGACGGCGATCGAAAACATCATGCTGGCACCGATGAAAGTGCTCGGCATGAGCCGTAGCGATGCCCACGATATTGCCATGGACCTGTTGCGCAAGGTCCGTATACCCGAGCGTGCCGACTTCTTTCCCGACGAACTGTCCGGCGGCCAGCAGCAGCGTATCGCGATCGCCCGCGCCCTCGCCATGAAGCCAAAGCTGATGCTCTACGACGAGCCGACGTCCGCGCTGGACCCGGAGATGATCCGTGAAGTGCTGGATGTCATGACCGACCTCAGCAGTGAAGGCATGACCAGCATCGTCGTGACCCACGAAATGGGCTTCGCCAAACGCGCGGCCGATCAGATCGTCTTCATGGAGAACGGCGAAGTGATCGAGAATGCCCCGCGTGACGCCTTCTTCGGTGGAGCCGTCAATGAGCGGGCGACACACTTCCTCGACCAAATCCTGCACTAGGTGAAATGCCATTATGACAAATATGCCAGACATCGCACGCATGAAGCGTGAGCTTGCCGAAATCATCGCCATTCCCAGCGAAAATCCGCCAGGTGGCGAAGCTGCGGTCGCGGCTTATGTCGAGCGGCTTCTGAAGGCCGAAGGCTTCGCCGTGTCGGTGACCGAGTACAAGCCGGGCCGCTTCAACGTCGAAGCGAGGCTGGAAAATGGTCCGGGCCCCGTCTTTGCCTTCAACACCCATATGGATACCGTGCCTGCCGGCGAAGGCTGGACCTCCGACGCCTTCACGCTGCGCGAAACGGATGGCAAGCTGTTCGGCCGTGGTGCCTGCGATTGCAAGGGTCCGCTGATCGCGATGATCGAGGCCATGCGCATGCTGGTCGCCGATCGCACGGCATGGTCAGGCACGCTTCTCGGTGTGTTTGTCGGCGACGAGGAAATCGCCAGCGAAGGTGCCAAATATTATGCTTCGACCCGTCCGAAAATCGATTTCGCCGTGGTTGGGGAGCCGACGTCCAACACCACCTATTCCGCCCACAAGGGCAGTCTGCGACCGGTCGTGCGTGTCCATGGCGTCGTGGCGCATTCCGGCACGCCTCACCTCGGCGACAATGCCATCTACCGTGCAGGCCAGTTGCTGACACTGGTGGAGGCCTATCACAACGAGGTCGTCCGCACCCGCACGCGCCCGCTTGTCGGCGAGGCGAGCCTGACCGTGACCCGCATCTCCGGCGGCCATGCCGACAACGTCTTGCCGGGCTCATGCGAAATTCTCCTCGACCGCCGCATGGTGCCTGGCGAAAACGAGGATGCGGTGAAGCAGGAGTTTGCCGGTCTTCTCAAGGACGCCTACGATCGCTTTGGCGTCAAGGCCGAGATCGTAGACTACAAGGCGACGACCGGAAGCGCGACGGAAACGGCCGGTGACCAGCCGATCGTCGTCGCGAGCCTTGAGGCATGCAGGGAAAATGGAACTACCGATCCCGGTCCCTTCGGCTTCCAGGGTGGCTGTGACCTGGTGCATTTCCGCTCGCTCGGCGCTCAGGGCACGGTGATCGGTCCGGGCAGTCTTTCGGTGGCGCACAAGCCTGACGAGTTCGTGCCGTTGGACGAATTCGTCACCTGCAGCGTCATCTATCGCGACGTCGCCAGAAAAATGCTGCAGCCGAACCAATGAGAGCCACTCTCTACAGAGCCATGTTGCAATATGGCGGCGGCCTGCTTCTCCATACCGCGTCGTCGGGACCGGTGGGCGGTCTGGACACACTTTATCTGAGGCTGGAGCGCGGCGAACATGTCGGTATCGGTGAAGTCCGCATCAATATCGCCTATCTGAACGGCCTCAGCCCGGAGATGTGCCTTGAGCAGGCTCTGGCCGTTCTGGAGGATATCAACTGGTCGGTCGGGTCGTCGATAATCCAGGCTGTCCTTTCGAAACGGACGGATGTCATCGCGCCGGTGCGCATGCTGATCGACATGGCTCTCCATGACCTGATGGCGCGCGAGAGCAATGTTCCCGTCAGTGCGATACTCGGCGGCGAGGCTGGTCAGCCGGTCCGCTATGCCACCAATCAGACGCTTTTCATATCTTCGGCCGAGCAGTTTCTCATGCAGGCCGAAGCTTACGTGAACAGAGGTTTTCACGACCTGAAAGTGCGCGTCGGCGGCGGTGATTTTGCCGATGATCTTGCGCGCCTGGCAGCTCTGCGGCAGCGTTTCGGCGACGGCGTCAAACTGGCGATCGATGCCAACGGCTCATGGGGCGAGGCGGAAGCGGAAGAGAACCTGAAAACACTTGCCCGTTTCGGGCTGACGTATGTCGAGCAGCCGGTGGCGCCAGGTGACTGGGACATGCTGAACCGGCTGGCCGAGAAAAGCCCGCTGCCGTTGATGCTCGACGAAAGCGTCGCCACCCCATCCGACATCGATGCGATCATCGTTGCCGGCGGCCGGCTGTGGGGGCACCTGAAGCTTGTGAAACTCGGCGGTCTCACCGCAAGCCTTGCGGCTGCCAAGCGCCTTTCGGATGCGGGCATTCCGTTCATGGTGGGCCAGATGAACGAAGGCGCGGTCGCAACGGCAGCCGCACTTCATCTCAGCTGCGCGGTGCAGCCCCGCTTTGCCGAACTTTATGGTGCCGACGGGCTGGAGAACGATGCCGCAGCCGGTCTCGTTTATGCAAACGGCGACGTCGAGGGACCAGCCACAAGCGGGTTGGGTTTGAAATTCGATGCGTCGAAGGCGCATCTCGTCAAGGAGTTTGGATTATGAGCATACCCAGCGATATCGTTCAGGGACAGGAATCGGCATTCCCGCGGGAGGAATATGCCCGTCGGCAGGCGTCTGCCCGCGAAGCGCTTTCGGCAGCGGGCATCGATGCGATGGTCGTGACCGGGCCTGAGAACATCTTTTATCTCACCGGCCAGCAGACCCCCGGCTATTACACGTTCCAGGCGCTGATATTGCCGGCTGATGGCGATCCCGTCTTCCTGATCCGCCAGCTTGAATATTTCAATTTCATCGCCAATACGTTCATCTCCGATGCCGTCGTTTATCAGGATGGAGAGGACCCGCTCGGCCTTCTGGTAAAGCTGATCGAGAGCCGCGGCCTGGCTTCCAAGCGTATTGCCATCGACAAGCGGGGATGGTTCCTGCCGATTGCGGTCTATGAGGCGCTGCAGGCGCGGCTGGGCACGATCGGCGATGGTGCGGGCGTCATCGAGAAGCAGCGTGCGATCAAGTCGCCGCTCGAGGTAGAGAAGCTCGAGCGCGCCGCATCCTATGTCGATGAAGGCATGCGCGCCGGTCTTTCTGCCGTCCGCATCGGGGCGACGGAGAATGATCTCGTGGCCGCAATGATGGGCTCGGCAATCGCTGCGGGCTCGGAATATCTCGGCATGGAGCCGCTCGTCTCGGTCGGTCCGCGCACCGGCGTGCCGCATGGCACCTGGCGCCGCCGCCAGATCAATGCGGGTGATCCGGCGTTCCTGGAAATGGCCGCGTGCCATGACCGATACCACGCGGCGCTGATGCGTTCCGCCTGGATCGGCGAGCCGCCGAAGGAAGCAGCGGACATGATGAAGGTCTGCCAGGAGGCGCTTCAGGTCTCGCTTGACACGATCCGTCCGGGCGTGGCCTGCGAAGTGCCGCATATCGCCTGCCAGAAGGTCATCGATCGCGCCGGTTATACCGAGAATTTCAAGAAGCGGCTGGGTTACAGCGTCGGCATTTCCTTCGCGCCCGACTGGGGCGAGGGCGCCATCCTCAGCCTGAATGCAGGCGTGACGGCGGAACTTCAGCCCGGCATGACCTTCCACCTGCCGCCGGCGCTGCGCATTTACGGTCGCTTCACGGTCGGTGTCAGCGAAACGATCGTCATCACGGAAACGGGCTATCGCGCTCTGGGAACGATCGATCGCGATCTCCTGATCGTGTAAGACGATCGGATCGAACGGAGCTGATGATGAGCCTGATCCTCGTTTATCACGATACCGAAGTCCCCGCACTTTACGGAGCGGCCGCGGCAGCGGTCGCAGCGGCCAGGGGAAGCGGCTTCATGCATGTCTCCGCCCGGTTCGATACGATACGCCATGCGGATGCCATACAGCATGTGGTCGCAAGCGGTGGGCTTGCGGCGAGCGGCCTCTGCTGGTTCGAAAGACTGTCGGGAAAGCCCGTTTCGCCCGAGGCCACCTCCGACGCGATCCTCGATGCGGCCCGTTCCGCCGATATCGTCGTACCGATCCATCCCGTATTTCTTGTGGAGCAGAATATCGTTGCGGCCCTGTCCTCCGGCGCGAAAGCTCGGGGAATTGACGTGGAAACCATTACGGTCGTCGATGATGGGGACACATTCCGGGATGTTTCGACGCAATCCGTCCTGGCTTGGCGTGACCGGTTCGGCCGCATCACGCTGATTAAGTCTTCCGGTAAGCCGCCGACGGATCTGACGATCGGTATTGTTGGTGCGGAAACCGATCACCACGATGTCTATCCGGCAGTGCTTGCCTGCCTGGCCGACGCGGCCGACGCACTTTCCCTGGCGATCGACATACGCTTCATCGACCCGGTGGAATTCGCCCGGAGCGACGACCCGGAAACCTTGCGGGACCTTTCCGGTGTTCTGCTGCCCGGCGGTGCCGACATGAAGAATGTGCCCGGACAGACGGCAGTCGCGGCGTTTGCTCTCGAAAACGCGCTGCCGACGGTGGGTCTTTGCCTCGGCATGCAAACAATGGCAACGGCGGTGGCATGGAAGACCTTCGGCCGGCGCAATGCCAATCTGGCCGAGGCCGATCCCGACGTCGCCATAAAGACGTTTGTCGCCATGGCAGGCGAAACGGATGCGAGCGGCATGAGCTTGCCTTCGCATCGCACCGGCGATCAGACCATGGAGACGATGGCCAATACATATTTGTCCGAAGTCATCTCATCCGTCGCGCCGGTGCGCTGCAATCATCGGTTCAGACTGAACCCAACGATTGTTCCGGACCTGGAGACCAATGGCCTGCGGGTGTCCGCGCGAGGCCTGTCCGGTGCCGTTGTCGATGCGATCGAAGTGCCTGGGCATGTCTTTTTCATGGGCATGCAGGGCCATCCGGAACTCTCTTCGCGCTCGGGCGCACCTCATCCGCTGATCATTGCCTTCCTTCAGGCGGCGACGCGCAATTACCAGTCAACTGCATCGTAAACCACGCAATCAACCATACAAATAAAGGAAACATCCATGCGCTCACTTTTCCATCTCGCCTATCATGTCACCGATCTCGATGAAACCCGCCGCTTTTACGGCGGTGTTCTCGGCTGCAAGGAGGGACGCAGTACCGACACCTGGGTCGATTTCGATTTCTTCGGGCATCAGATTTCCATGCATCTCGGCAAGCCATTCGAAACGACGCGGACCGGCAAGGTCGGCAATCACATGGTGATGATGCCGCATCTCGGGGTCGTTCTCGAACTGGATGCGTGGTTGGCTCTCGCCAAGCGGCTTGAGGATGCGAAAATTGCATTCGATATCCCTCCCGTGGTGCGCTTCGAAGGCGAGCCGGGCGAACAGCGCACGATGTTCTTCTTCGATCCGAGCGGCAATCCGATCGAAGTCAAGGGTTTCAAGGATTTCGACAGCGTTTTCGCGCACTAACCGGGAGAGCGAGGGTCGCACCATGATTGCGCTTGTAACGCGAATGCCCGATGAGGCAGAACAGCTCTGGCTGAAGGCCTTATCGGAGACTATGCCGGGCGAGACGATCGTCCCGTTCCGGCAGATCGATGAGCGATCTCGATCCGGGATCGACATCGCTATCGTCGCCAATCCGGCACCGGCCGATATAGCTCTGCTGCCACGCCTGAAATGGATACACAGCGTGTGGGCCGGTGTCGAACGCATGGTCGCCGAGCTCGGGGAAAGCCGTGTGCCGATCGTGCGGCTGGTCGATCCGCAGCTTAGCAGCACCATGGCGGAAGCGGTGCTCGCCTGGACCTACTACCTGTTTCGCGACATGCCTGCCTATGCCCGGCTTCAGCGACAGCATGTATGGCAGCAGCTCGCCTACAGGCGGCCGCAGCAGGTCACGATAGGCCTTCTCGGCCTCGGCGCACTGGGCGCCGCATCAGCGGATCGTCTGACGCAAGCGGGTTTCAACGTTATCGGCTGGAGCCGGTCGGCCAAAACCTTGGAAGGTGTCGAGACCTTTGACGGCGAAAGTGGCCTGAACGAGGTTCTAAGCCGATCGGAAATACTCGTCTGCCTTCTGCCGTTGACGGAAGACACCAGGGGGCTGCTGAATGCCGAACGGCTTTCACAGCTGCCGAAGAATGCCTCGCTGATCAATTTCGCCCGCGGCCCCATCGTGGTCGCAGACGATCTGCTGAACGCACTGGACGCCGGAAAGCTGAAACATGCAGTACTCGATGTCTTCGATGTCGAGCCCCTGCCGGCACAGGCTGCGTACTGGGATCATCCGTGTGTCACTGTGTTGCCCCATATCTCCGCTCCCACAGACCGGGAAACGGCGGCCGCGATCGTTGCCACCAACATCCGGAACTACCGCGACACCGGCGAACTTCCACCCACCGTCGATCTGGTTCGGGGATATTGACGCTTGTGCGTCATCCCGAACGATCAACCACGAATTTTCTAGGGAATTGAATGAACATGACTTCACCTGAACGTATCGTCTATGTCGATGGACGCTATTGCCCGGAATCCGAAGGCAAGGTTTCGATCTTCGATCGTGGCTACCTGTTTGCAGATGCCATCTACGAGGTTACCTGCGTGATCGGCGGAAAGCTCGTCGATTTCGAAGGGCACATGGTGCGGCTGCAGCGATCGCTTAAAGAACTCGATATCCCGACGCCCATGAGCAACGAAGAGCTGCTGGCGATCCACCGTAAGCTGGTCATCGAAAACCAGGTCGATGAAGGCCTGATCTACATGCAGATATCGCGCGGCAACGCGGATCGCGATTTCAACTTTCCGCCCAGGGATACGCCGCCGGTGGTCGTCCTGTTCACCCAGGCACGGCCTGTCATCGAGAGCCCGCTTGCCAAGCGTGGACTAAAGGTCATCTCGCTGCCGGATATCCGCTGGGGCCGCCGCGACATCAAGACCGTACAGCTGCTCTATCCGACCATGGCCAAGAATGCGGCGAGCGAAGCTGGCGCAGACGACGCCTGGCTGGTGCAGGACGGATATGTGACGGAAGCTTCATCGGCAAACGCCTATATCGTCACCTCCGAGGGCAAGATCGTTACCCGCCGGCTCTCCAGCGATATCCTGCACGGGATTACCCGCGCCGCAGTGCTGCGTTTTGCGGCGGAAGAGGGCTACACCCTGGAGGAGCGTTCGTTCACGATTGCCGAGGCGCTCGAGGCGAA
This sequence comes from Agrobacterium tumefaciens, assembly GCF_005221325.1. NCBI lineage: Bacteria > Pseudomonadati > Pseudomonadota > Alphaproteobacteria > Hyphomicrobiales > Rhizobiaceae > Agrobacterium > Agrobacterium tumefaciens. The sequence goes on from NZ_CP039889.1 coordinate 2,194,320, forward strand.
AGAGACATTCATTACCTCGGCGACGTCCTTTGTTACCGCGGTCCTGTCGATCGACGGTCATGTCATCGGCAACGGAACGATCGGTCCCGTCAGCCGCCGGTTGCGCGAAATCTACCTGGAGAAGGCCGTCAGCGCGGCGATCTGAGGTCGGGCATATCCCGACCAATTGAGGTACGGATCACGCACGCAGATGTCGGGGTCGGATATTCCGATCCCGCATGTCCGTCCTGCTCATCCAACCGCAAGAACGCGGGGCCAGGGCGGGAGGAGGTGACGACCACGGCGGCCAAGTTCGGCAAGGAAGGGTTTCGTGGCCGGCGGATGGTCCTCAAACCAGCATCGACTGCTGGGCGGAGATACCCGCCGTCGCGCCGTGCGATATTGCCGTTGTGACCGACGCCATCGCTGGGTTGGCAAGATCGCCGGCGGCGTAGATGCCGGGTATGCTGGTTTCGCGGCGCTCATCGACCTTGAGGGCGATGCCGAGGGGTGTATTGACGGTGGCGAGGCCCAGGGATTCATGCAGGACTGCGGATGGCTTGTTGCGCGGATGCGCGAACAGGATATCGACTGCGACATTGGGGGCGGTATCGAGCTTGACGGTGGCGTTATGGCCCCCGTGACGGACGATTTCAGTGATCCGGCCATCAACGACAGGTATGTTGCGGCGTGCCAGATCGGCCCGGATATCGGGTGCGATGTCGTGGCCATCGGCGAAGACCGTCAACGTGTCGGTCCAGTCGTGGTACAGCCTGACATAAGTGTGCGACTGCGGGCCGGACCAGACGAGGCCCCAATGCTGCCCGGCGACTTCAAAGCCATCGCAATAGGGGCAGGGTACGATGGACGTGCCCCAGCTTTCGGCAAAACCCGAAACAGCAGGCATCTGGTCGGTAACGCCATAGCTCAGGATCAGGCGGCGCGCGCCAAGGCTTTCGCCATCGCCGGTGAGGACGGAGAAATCGTCGATGGTGCCGGAGATGCTGTCGGCCCGGGCATTGACCAGCTTGATCGTGGGATAACGCGCCAGCTGCTGGCGCGCTTCGGCCAGGATGTTCAGCGGCGGCTTATGATCGTGGCCGAGCAGGCCATGCGAGTGGCCGGCGAAGCGGTTGCGCGGCAGGCCGGTATCGAGAACGGTGACCTTGCGGCGGGCACGGCCGAGCTGCAGGGCGGCGGCGAGACCGGCAAAGCTGCCGCCGATGATGATGACGTCATTCATGGTGATGGGTTCCTTGTTGTGGGTGGAGGGGGATAGGCCGGCGCTGGCGGCGGCCTGGGCGCCGGCGAGGCCGATGGTGGAAAGCGCGGCCAACTTCAGCAGGGCTCGTCGTTGCATGGAAGTCACCTTGTGTTTTGGTCGGCGCAATATCGTCCAGCGATATGCGCGCGAGACGGGCAGCGAGCAGAGCTTCGGCATCGGCGAGAAAGTCGCCCATCACTGTGTTGGCCGACCGGATGTTGCCGCATTCGATACCGCCGGGCGGCCGGAATTTGGAGAACATGGTTGAAACCTATTCAATGGCTTGCACATTTTGGAAACTATGTGGTATCGTTATTCAGTAATTAGGATACTGTCAAGGACCGTAATAACTGTGACCGAAAAAAACAGCCAGGCCCGGCGCGGCCGGCCCGTCAACGAAGCGCTTGGCCAAACGATTGTCGACGCCGCATACGAACTCTTTGTGGAATTGGGTTTTCAAGCGACGACATTGGATAAGGTCGCCCAGCGGGCGAAGATATCCAAGCTCAGCATCTACAAGCACTTCGAGAACAAGGAGGCGCTGTTCAGCGCTGCCATGGCGGCCCGCTGCCATCAGTTTGCACCACTGGCCCTTTCTGATGGCGTCGGCGGTTCGGCCGAAGAGCGACTCATGGCGGCGGGATCATCGCTGCTGCGCACGTTGCTGAGCCCGGATGTCCGCAGTGTCGAAGCTATGGTCATGGCCGACAAGACGAACCAAAGGTCGTTAAGCAAGCTCTTTTACGAAGCCGGTCCCGCCCATGTGATCGCCCAAATCGAAGCCCTGTTGCGTCAGTTGCACGCCAAAGCGGTTCTGAACGTACCGGATCCCCTCCGATCCGCCCGTTTGTTTGGCGCGCTTTTCAAGGGATCGGATCTCCTGATTATCGCACGTTTCGATGAGGCGAGAGCCGCGGACGACAACGAAATCGAATCCTATTGCCGCTCAGCCGTTGCCATGTTCATCGCCGCGCACGGTGGCAACGACCACGCGGGGCGATAGCCCGGTTAAAGAGCGGATCAGAACGAGGACATGGCATGGCAGAGAAGAATGTTTACCAGGTCGCCGACCGCGCAGTTCCACGCTTGCGATGCCATGGCGCTCTGCCAGATCGGCCGCCTCATACAGGCTGAGTTCGGAGCAGCCGAGGGTCGAAAAACAAATATTATCCCGTATTCGTGACGCAGCGATGGATGCAGGGGATCAGGCTCTGTAGCCGGAGAACCGCGAACTGGGTCAGGTCAATGCTATCTTGCGCAACGCCCTCTGCATGTCCTGTCAAGACAGCGCTGGACCGAACAATCGGCAACTCGATTTCCGGCTTGCTCTTAGCCGGCGACGGGCCCAAAAGCAGAGAGGCGCATGCCTGACGCGAATATATATCGAAGGAGTTTCTTGATTGATTACCTGTTACCTCAGATACACCATTGACCCGCACAAGCTTTCCGCGTTCGAGGATTATGCGCGGCTGTGGATCCCGATCGTCAATCGTATGGGCGGGACGCATCATGGGTATTTTCTGCCGAGCGAGGGTGCCAGCAATATTGCGCTGGCTCTGTTCAGCTTCCCAAGTCTTGCGGCCTACGAGGACTATCGGATCAGGATGGCGTCTGACCCCGAGTGCATCGCAGCCTATGAATTGGACAAGCGCAATCGTAGCATCGTCAGCTACGAGAGGTCCTTTATGCGTCCGGTATGGGGTTAAAGGGTCTAGCGGAGGTTTCGCAGGGACTTAGTGGGGGCAGCCAGCATTTGTCTTTTCGCGTGTGACAGGCGGCCTGCGACAGCGTTCAAGCTGCTACCACATAAAAAACCGAGGTGTCGCCATTCGGGTGAACTCCCACGAATTGCAGCAACAAAAAAATGCCAAGCGTCTTGCTGATTGATGGCATGGTTGCCAATTTAAGCGCTGGATGATGAGCTACCAGATTGCAAGGAATTTTCATGAGTGAGATCACAAGTCGCCTGTATAAGATCGTTGCCGAGCAACTCGGCGTCGAGATTGATAAAATCTCGGAGGATGCCAGCTTCTCGGACGACCTTGGCGCCGACTCACTGGAGATGATGGAGATGGTCATCGCGTTCGAAGGGGAATTCGGAATTGAGATTCCGGATAGTGCCAGCGAGACTATTCGCACCGTCGGAGACGCGGTTCGCTTTATAGAAAGCACCTGGACAAAACGTTGATGAGGCCCTGAAGGCTTTGCGTACGCGCGGGGCATTGCTGCTAAAAAGGCAAGCGACGTACCGCCAGTAGCATCAGTACGAGAATAAATGTTCGGTCAAGGGCCAAAAGTTAAGGGATCGACGCGGTGTGCCATACGTGCGCATCGATCTTTTGCTTGCCGAGCGATGGCGGCCGGGCACCAGTGTCACAACGGTTGCGATGGAAGCGCATCTACGTTACTTTAATTATTGAAGTCAACGAAATGCCGAGGGCATATGAGGCCTAAATCGTTCGCGGGAACGCGCTGCTCGGTCGCTGGCGCCTTGAACCTGGTCGGAGATCGCTGGACGTTGCTGCTGATCAGGGACCTGTCGCTTGGCCTTAGCCGGTTTGATGAGCTTTGTGGCGAGGTCGGCATACCGACCGCCACGTTGACAGCGCGTCTCAAGCACATGATCGATCACGGTCTTGTTGCGCGAGTGCGATACCAGGATCGCCCGCCTCGGGACGAATATCGGCTGACGGCTAAGGGACTTGATCTGTCGAAGGTTATATTGGCTCTGCGGGAATGGGGTGATCGATGGGATGCCACAGGACTAGGCGCTCCAGCGATCGAAACGATCGACGATAAAACCGGACATGCGCTCAGCCTTGCGCTGGTCGATTCGGAAACTGGCAGGGTCGTTCCGAGTGAGTGCGCGCGGCTGCGCGCTCTGGAGGGCGCGGATGACGATGTCCGAACTCTCGTAGACCGCTTCAACGCGAATGCCGTCCGATGACCGCCCCACGGGGCCTGACAGCATCGTTCGGGGAGGAGAGAGCCCTATGAGCACGTCAGCGACGAAACCGCTTGCGCTCGTCACGGGTGTCGGGCCGGGAACGAGAGCCGCAGTGGTGCGGCGTTTTTCAGCAGGCGGCTATCGTGTCGCCATGATTGCGCGCGACGTGACGCGGCTTGCCGTGTTGGAAAGCGAAATCCCGGAGTCGATAGCGATAGCCTGCGATGTTTCCGACCCTGCTGCGCTCGAGCGCGCCATTGCCGGCGTCGGATCGCCAAAGATCGTAGTTCACAATGCAGTCGGCGGGGCGTTCGGCAGTTTCATGGACATCGACCCTGTGGTGCTGGATCGCAATCTTGCGACCAATGTTACGGCGCTGCTGCATCTGGCCAGATTGACGGCGCCGGCGATGATCGAGGCTGGTGAGGGCGCCTTGATCGTGACGGGAAACACCGCCGCCTTGCGGGGCAAACCCAATTTTGCGGGGTTCGCGCCGACCAAGGCCGCGCAGCGCATCCTGACAGAATCGCTCGCGCGCGAGCTTGGCCCCAAAGGCGTTCATGTCGCGTATCTCATCATCGACGCGGTGATCGACGTGCCCTGGCAGCGCGAGCGTCTGCCCGATGCCCCCGATGATTTCTTCATTTCCCCGGCCTCGATTGCGGCCGAGGTCTTCCATCTGGCGCACCAGCCACGCGATGCGTGGTCGTTCCTCGCAGAGGTGCGTCCCTTCAAAGAGCCATGGTGAATCAAATGGATGCGATTATCCCTTCTCCCGCAGACGGACTTCAACAACTTCAGGCGATGCTGAGGGAAGGGCATCAGCCTCCTATCGGCAGAAAGCTTGATTTTTCCCTGGTCGAGGTTGAGCGCGGTCATGCTGTTTTCGAGGGCGCGCCGGATGATAGCGTCTATAATCCGATTGGATCTGTCCATGGTGGCTATGCTGCCACCCTGCTGGACAGCGCCTGCGGGGTTGCTGTTCATTCAAAGCTAACCGCGGAGCAGGGTTATACGACGCTTGAATTGAAGATTTCGTATCTTCGCGGTTTGAGCACTGACAGCGGTACGGTGCGTGCCGTCGGGCGCGTTACGTCGATGGGCAGGCGCGTCGCGTTCGCTGAGGCCACGCTTCATGATGGGGCGGGCCGGTTATGTGCGACGGCAACATCGACCTTGCTGATCTTCGAACATGGCAAATGAAAAGGCCTGCTCCAACCAGTTGCGCAGATTTCTGCGGGTGACGCGGCTCGATAACCACCTATGAAATATCTCTAGCCGCATCGATCGTCTGCGATTACTGGTCGCCCCACGTCATCAATGACATCGATATAGGCCTTTCCCGCTTCGAAGAACTTCGTGGGGCTCTGCCGATTGCACCGAATATCCTTATTGTTGCCGGTAATCGGGGCATTGCGGGCTTGGAGGCATTGGGACGGACATTCGACAATCCTTGTGGCAGGCCAGCGGCCTAGCTTTTGCCCCATGCTCCCTTTCGCGGCGCGGACCTACCGTGCAGTGGGTTTCTGGCCGGCGGCGGAATCGATCCAGGCATGTGTCTGCTCGAGCACTTCGTCAGAAAGCGCAGGATCATCAAGCGCGCGGGCGAGGATCACCGCGCCGACCATGGCGGCCCAACTTCCTATGGCTGCGCGGCGTTTGTCGGCCGCGGTTCTTCCCGTGCAGGCTTTGCTGATCCGGTCAACCTGCGCCTGGAATCCTTCTGTCATCGCCGCCCGTGCTGCCGGGCTCTGATGGCGCGTGTCCGCAACCAGGCTGGCAGTCGGACAGCCCGTGGCGGGGTTATTGCGATGACGGGGCGACAGATAGCTGTCGATAAAGCTATCGAGGTTGAATTTGCTGTCCGGGTCTATTGCGAGGCTATGGGCGAGCGACTGGGCGACCAGTTCGTCCTTGGATTTAAAGTGGCCGTAAAAGCCGCCATGTGTGAGGCCGACCTCCTTCATCACTTCAGCGACGGTGACCGCCTCAAAACCTTTCTCGCGAAATAACCGGCTGGCCGAATCCAGAATCCGCAGGCGGTTTTCCGCCATCTGCTCCCGACTGACTTTCATTTCAAATAACTCCGCGACCGCCGTTCACGTTGTCATGATGGCGATCATGTTCTCGATCAATCATGATTACCGTCATATATATAGGCTCCGGCGTGCAAAAGAGCAATGCCGGGCGCTATTCATGTTGGGGCTCGTCGCGAGAGACGCTTCGGCAGTCTGCGATGTGTGGGTTTGGCGTAGAACTGGCCGACCGGGCATGCGCGCAGGATCGCGCTCCACGCCGCGGCCCACCCAATCAGTTGTTTAGCGCGGCGAGATTGTCTGTCGGTTTTCAGCGTGCGTCTAACGCTCCAAAAAAATTCGCTACGGCGTTGACATTTTGATGATGCCTATCATATTGGGTATTAATGATGACAGTTATCATGTTTATTAATTGCCAAGCGAAAGTGAGATCCATATCGTGACCGAGCGTCCTGCAGTCCTTATCACCGGAGCGTCAACCGGCATCGGCGCCGCCTATGCGGATCGTTTTGCCCGTCGCGGCCATAACCTGGTTCTGGTCGCTCGCAACAAGGTCCGGCTGGAGGCGGTCGCGGCGCGGCTGCGCGATGAAACGGGTGTCGCTATCGATATCCTGCAGGCCGACCTCACCGACCTTGATGATCTTGTAGCGGTCGAGACCCGGCTGCGCGACGATCGCCATATTGGTGTCCTCATCAACAATGCCGGGGGAAACCTTCCCGGAAGCTTCGTCGAGCAAAAGGTCGAGGACGTTTCAAGGCTGGTCGCCTTGAACGCCACCGCTGTCCTTCGGCTCACCACGGCTGTGGCGCCGCGGTTTGTCGAGGCGGGTGAGGGGGCGATCGTCAATATTTCCTCGGTTGTCGGGTTCGCGCCGGAGTTTGGCCTGTCGGTATATGGCGCCACCAAAGCATTCGTCACATTTCTGTCCCAAGGGCTTAGCCTGGAGCTTGGTCCAAGGGGTGTCTACGTTCAGGCAGTACTTCCTTCGGCAACACGCACCGAGATATGGGAGCATTCGGGTGTCGATGTGAATACGATGACCGGGGTTATGGAGGTCGACGAGCTTGTCGATGCAGCACTGGTCGGCTTCGATCGCCGCGAACTCGTCACCATTCCGCCGCTTCCCGATGCCGGACAGTGGGACGCCTATCAGGCGGCGCGGCAGGCCATGCTTCCCAACGTCAGACAGGCGAATGCGGCCGAGCGGTATCGGTCGGCCGGCTGATCCGGCTCGACGCAGTCAGTAATCGAATATCGGAGGAAAAGCCCATGAGCTTCAAAGCACTTCTGGCCACCAAGGACGGTGACACGCTTTCGACCGACCTGGTCGAATTGAATGAGAAAGACCTCATGCCCGGCGACGTCACGATCGCCGTTGACTACTCGACCGTGAACTACAAGGACGGGCTTGCCTTGGCGGGCAACAGGGGGATCATTCAGAAATTCCCGCTGATCCCCGGCGTGGATTTGTCCGGCGTTGTCGAAGCCTCGTCTTACCCCGGCATTGAGGTTGGTGATCGGGTTGTCGCCAACAGCTGGGGTCTCAGCCAGACGCATCATGGCGGCTATGCCCAAAAAGCACGTATAAGCGGCGACTGGCTGGTAAAAATCCCCGAACCCCTTTCGACACAGGACGCCATGGCCATCGGTACGGCAGGCTACACGGCCATGCTGAGTGTCCTGGCACTCGAGCATGGCGGTATCACGCCCGACCGGGGCGATATCCTTGTCACCGGCGCCAATGGCGGCGTCGGATCCGTTGCAATCGCTCTTCTGTCCGAACTTGGTTATCGTGTCGTCGCGTCTACGGGGCGTCTTGAAGAGTCCGATTATCTGCGCGAGCTCGGAGCGGCGGAGATTATTGATCGCCGTACGCTTTCTGAACCGGGTCAGCCCATCACGACCGAGCGTTGGGCTGGCGCGGTCGATTCCGTCGGCAGCCATACGCTCGCGAACGTGTTGGCGCAGACCCAGTATCGCGGCGTGGTCACCGCCTGCGGCCTTGCTCAGGGTGTCGATCTTCCTGTAACGGTACTACCCTTCATCCTGCGCAACGTCACGCTTGCCGGCATCGATTCCGTCAATGCACCGCAGGTGGTTCGCATTGAGGCCTGGTCACGCCTGGCGCGCGATCTTGATCTCAAGAAGCTTGCTCGGACGACCAGGGTGATTGGTCTGGCCGAAGTGCCGGACGTCGCGAAGCGTGTCCTCGAAGGCAAGGTTCAGGGCCGCACTGTGGTCGATGTCAACACCTAGCCATGTTGTGAATTGCTGGGCCGCTCAGCGCCTCCAGTCCCGAATGGCACCTCAGAAGAAAACGCGTTCCTCAAGGCGTGCCCTGCACGCACAGCCGTAAGAAAGAAGGCAAGGCCGACCTGATCGCCTTCGGCCATCCCTTTATCGCCAATCCCGACCTCGTAGAGCGTCTGATGACCGGCGCACCTCTCTCCGATCTCAATCCTGCCACGCTCTACGGTGGCCTAGTCCCAAGGTGCAGCCATTGGAGGTCGCAATCGAAGCGTTGGCCGCGATCGATTCGCGTCGGGACGACGTCTTCCCCGGCGCTCCCGGCAAGGCGGCTGAGGCCGGGCTCAAGGCAGATACCGCACGGTTCCCGCCTGCGGAACCTCTTAAGCCCGCGCCTCCAGCACCATGTTGAAAGGCCCCGTAAAGGCTCGCCTGACGTGGGTAAAACCACCCGAGCGAATGACCTCGGAAAGCTTCGCTTCGCCGGCCTGCGCCCCCAATCCTTCCCCAACCTCCTGGTCAAGCGACGTCGGCACGCAGATCATGGTTGACGCATTGTAGTAGAGGCGGCCGACAGGGTTCATATTGTCCGCCGGGCGATCGCCCGCGATGGGCTCGACGATCATCCAGGTGCCGTCCTTCTTGAGAATGCGGGACATGTGCCCCGCGCACCCGCGCGGATCGCCCATATCGTGCAGACAGTCGTAACTGGTGATGAGATCGAAATCCGTATCCTTGATGTCTTTGGCCGTCGCCGCCACGAACTTCACCCGGTCGTCCACCCCATGGCTTTTGGCATGCCTGTTTGCCTCTTCTATGGAGGGCTCGTGGAAGTCGTAGCCGATGAATCTGGCGTTGCGGTATGCCTCGGCCATAAGAATTGTCGAGAAGCCAACGCCACATCCCACATCGGCCACCTTGGCCCCGGTCTCCAGTTTTTCCTCAACGCCCTGAAGGGCAGGCAGCCAAGATTGCACGATATTGTTCACATATCCCGGACGAAAGAACGCGCCCGTTGCGCAGAACAGGCAACCTGCGGTGTCTCCCCACCGCACCCCGCCACCGGTCCGAAAACTGTGCTCAACCTTCGGCTCTCCCTCGATCATCGCGGCCACCAGATCGAAAGCGCCTTCCAGATAGACGGGGCTGTCCCTGTTGACGAACACCATCGCCTGCTCGGGTGAGAGGCTGAACATCTCGGAACCGCTGTCGTAGTCGATATAGCCGTTTGCCGCCTGTGCCAGCGCCCACTCCCTGACATATCGCTCCGAAAGGCCACCAGAGGCCGCCGCCAGGCCTGCGGGCGTTACCGGTCCAACGCGATGCAGCGCATCGAACAGGCCCAGTCTCAAGCCGATCCTGACGGTTGGAACGCTGAAGGCTCCTCCAAGGTCGCCCAGCATTTTGCCAATGAAAGAATGTAGTTTTGTCTCGTCGAGCTGTGTCATCGCATTCCCCCCAAATCGCTTCGTTGGCGGGCAAAGGCTGACCGCAAATTGATGCGTCAGTGAATGCTCGTAGGCCATGTAACATAGCCGAATGCCCCGAAATTGTCACGCAAACGAACATCGCTCTTTTTGGTGGTCCGCTCCTGTCCAGGGTCACCCGTAAGAGCGATAGACGATAATTCGGGGAAGTCGTAAACTGGCTGGAAGAGCAGGCAACGATATACTCTCGGGAGGAAACCAATGCCTATCTTCATGGACCGGCACGAGCTTGCCGGAGTTTCAGCGGCGGATATTGCCGCGGCACACCTTAAAGATCTCAACATTCAGGATCAGTATGGCGTCAGGTTCTTAACCTATTGGTTTGATGAAAGGCGTGGTACTGCCTTTTGCCTGATCGATGCCCCGGATGCTGAAACCGCGCAGTGCGTGCATCGGGAAGCGCACGGCTTTATCGCCAGTGAAGTGGTGGAAGTCGCTCTCTCGGCCGTAGAAGCATTTCTCGGGCGAATACAGGATCCGGTAGCGGCCGGGCCTGTCGCGAAAGATATGGACGCCGGCCACCGTGCGATCCTTTTCACTGATATCGTCGGCTCAACCGAAATGACCGCCCGCCTCGGTGATCGTATGTCGGCTGAACTCGTCCGGGCGCACGATGCTCTTGTTCGTGGTTGTCTGGGGCGACGCTCGGGACGGGAGGTCAAGCACACCGGTGATGGCATAATGGCAGTGTTCTCCTGCACGCCATTTGCGGTGGACTGCGCCATTGATATCCAACGTGAGTTCCATCGCTACAACAGCGACAGAGGCGAGCCCATTCACATCCGCATTGGGCTGGATTGTGGTGAGCCAATCGAAGACAGCAATGATTTCTTCGGTACGACCGTGCAATTGGCAGCAAGGCTTTGTGCCGCCGCTGAGAGTGATCAGATCCTGATATCGGACAAGACCTTGCAGGAATATGGCAGCGCCGATGTCCTCGTGCATGGTGATCGTTACCGGCTGAAAGGATTTGCCGAGCCGGTGCTGGCCTATCGTTGCGAGTGGCTGCAATAGGTGAGCGATTTGAAATGGTATACAAAAAGAACATCAGTTTGATCGACGGTTGTCGCGGACTTTGGCTCCGTGACGGTAGTGAACTGCGGTTCAGTTCCGATTGCGGTCCCAGTGAACGCTGCAACTGGCCATGTGGTAGCAAGATGGCGAGCCGTATTGCTGTCGGGTATGCGATGCCTGCTTCTTCGCGTACTCATTTGAGAGCTGATCTCGTAAATTAACGAGAAATGGCCTGCCGAGCGATATCTCGGCAGGCCATCAGCCTACATACGGCGCTTTGCATTACTCATCGTAATTATGGTTGCTTAGCGGATCCGAGATGTTGGTCGCGTTCCGTTCCCATCAAGGCTCAAGTCGGTGACGGATTCTTGCCCGTGGGAATCTTTGAGCCAAGAAACCAATCACAGGACGCTGACGTTTTCGGCCTTGGACTTTCCCGTCTTCCGGTCTTGTCCCACATCGTAGCTGACCTTTTGGCCATCCTGAAGCGAACCACCAAACCCTACAGCCGAGATGTGGACGAAAACGTCCGGGCCACCGTTGTCGGGAGTGATAAAGCCGAAGCCCTTGTCCTGTGCGAAAAATTTAACCGTACCTGTTGCCATAGTGCTCTCTCTAAATGAATACGACGCCATAATAGTACCGTCTAAGCGCGGCCCCCACAAGGCTTGATGGTCCTCTCGGGGCAAGTTGCCAACAAGGGGTGACTTTCGAAAGTGTCACGTTTCGCGGTCTCAATAGATAGCGAGCGGCAATCGGCACGCGTGGTCGGGATGTTGTCCCGCAAAATATACGCCCGTCGTCTCTGGGGTGCTTCTTTCGTGGCGGGATAAAACCGTCCCGATATCGTGGGTCATGAGAGTGGTTGGTGTTGTGATCGAAACGCTCGTCCCATCTCCCTTCACAACTGTGATTCGAAAGTCTGCCCGACACATCAAGTGGTTTAATTTTTTATTAACAGCTTATTGACTCCTGCATGAATTCATATTCTTATATGTGAATATTAAGTTCGACCTTCATGAAGAAAGTCGATAAAGATGGTTTTTTCATCAAGTTTATTCATATTTATGTTTCTACCGATTGCGCTCGGTGTCTATTTTTCCGTTCCATTCCGGTACAAATCGCTCGTTATACTTCTGTTTTCCTACCTGTTCTACGGATGGTGGAGGATAGATTACCTTGCCCTGCTTTTTCTCGTGACGCTCTGGAGCTATATCTTCGGAAAGCTGATCGATGTGGAGCGGACGGCGCAAGCGCGAAAAAGATTGCTGATTGTTGCGATTTCCGGGCCTCTACTTGTGCTCGGTTATTTCAAATACTGCAATTTCTTCATGGACAGCCTCGCCGACCTCTTCAACGGCGGTGACCCATTCACGTCGTGGCATGCGCGAATCCTGCTACCGATTGGCATCTCGTTTTATATATTTCAGGCGATCTCTTATTTGATCGACATTTATAGAGAAGACGCGCCACCGGCGCAGAACTTCTTCGATTTTGCAGCATTCAAGGCTCTGTTTCCGCAATTGGTTGCCGGCCCGGTCCTGCGTTACAAGGACCTTGCCCATCAGTTCACCTATCGCCAGCATTCGCTTGAGCTTTTTGCCGAAGGCGGCATTCGGTTTTTTTCCGGCCTGGCGAAGAAAGTACTGATTGCGGATTCCGTGGCACCCATAGCGGATGCGATATTCGCCAAAGCCGACCCGACATTTGCCGAGGCCTGGCTTGGAACCATCGCTTATTCGATACAGCTGTATTTCGATTTTTCGGGCTATTCCAGCATGGCTATCGGATTGGGAATGATGATGGGATTCCGCTTTATCGAAAATTTCGACTGTCCCTATGTGTCCCGTTCCATCACGGAATTCTGGCGTCGCTGGCATCTCAGCCTGTCGGCCTGGCTGCGGGATTATCTCTATATTCCGCTCGGCGGAAACCGGTTCGGGACCGCAAGGACTTACTTCAACCTGTTCATTACCATGGTGCTGGGCGGGCTTTGGCATGGCGCCAACTGGACCTTCATCCTATGGGGTGTCTGGCACGGCGGGCTTCTGGCATTGGAGCGTCTGCTCGGGATCAAGCCGTCCGATAAGCGCTCTTTCGTGGCGTTGGTTGGTACTCTGATGCTGGTCATGCTCGGTTGGGTCATGTTCCGATCGCTCGACGTGCACAGCGCGGTCGACATGTATCGCGGAATGTCAGGCTTCAACGGATTTCATATCCAGCCGGATATTGCGTGGCAGATCAAGAACTTCGCTCTTGCTTCGCTGGCCGTTGGCGTGGCGGTGGTGTTTATTGAGCCGTGGTTCAACCGGACTTTCCCGGCCGAGCGATTGATCCATATGCCGCTTCGTCCATCGACCGCGGGCGTAGCTTTGGCGGCAACGGGCATCGTCTGCTTTTTTGGTCTGATTTCGATATTGAAGCTGACGGCCGACAATGATTCACCCTTCCTCTATTTTCAGTTTTAGGGAGTACGGCGCATGATCTCACCACGTTTGCTTTCAACCGCGTCGGTTCTCTTTCTTTTGCTGGCCGGTGCCGGAATTACCGCGAATTATGTGGTTACTATCCCGGATGAAGACCTGAAAGTGGATGAACTCGCCGATATCTGGACCGGGAAGGTCGCCAGTCGGCTTGAAGAAGGCTACGAACGGGAATTGCCGTTCAGCAATTTCGCTGTCGAGTTTTTTAATGCAGTTTCTCTCGGTGTTTTCGGGGAGGCGAGGAAAGGTGCAATCGTTGGCCGGAGCGGCTGGCTTTTCACGGCAGAGGAGTTTGCCTGGAGCCGGACATCGGAGGCCAATCTTGCAACCTCTTTCCAGACGATTGTGGATGTTCGCTCCAGATTGGCGGAAAAAGGCACTACTCTGGTTATCGTGCCGATCCCGCCTAAAGCGCAGGTCGTGGCCGGGCAGCTGGGCAGTAACGTTTTGCCTGAAACCAATGCCGATCTCTATGAGAGATTCATGGCCTTCCTGAACAAGAAGGGGATAGCGGCCGCGGACGTGGCCGCGACGTTCGGTTCCGCAAAGCCTGAAGAACTTTTTCTGCGATCGGATACGCACTGGACGGTCAAAGGCAGCGGTCTGGCGGCAAAGGCGGCGTGCGCCGCCATTCCCCGTCGCGATCAGTTGATGAAAACTGCTTTTGACAGCGTATCCCAAAACGATGTCAACCATGTCGGCGACCTCGCAAAGTTCGTCGATGCCGGCTGGATGTTGCCCGGAGCCGGTACGGGCTTCGACATCATCCAGCCGATATCGGCTGCCGCCAGGGCGGATAACGCCGATGCGTTGTTTGGTGATGGCGAGGCTGGAGCTGCACCGGCGGATCAGGTCGTCCTGGTCGGGACGAGCTATAGCGCGAACCCACTTTGGTCTTTTGAAGATCAGTTGAAAACGACGTGCGAGGTGGATGTTCTCAACTACGCCAGGGAAGGAAAGGGGCCTTTTGTGCCCATGCAGGATTTTCTGGAGAAACTTCGCTCGCAAGCGGCGCCAAAAGTCGTGTTGTGGGAGATACCGGTACGTTATCTGGATGATATCGTATAAATATATCCATTTTACGCATATATATTGTAATTTAGAGTTTGATTAAGTCAAAAAAATATATAATGTGGATATATATATCGTATTATATGTAACTTACTTCGATTTTTGATCGTAACTTTATTTCATTGATGGATTATTGGATGAGACACTATCTCGAAAAGAGAGTGCTCGGTCTTCCTGATGAAGTATTGCCTGTCGATAGATTGTCGACAGTGCCGGTTTCTCGGGCAGGAGAGCAATCCGCTATCGTCGATTGGAGCGAGAGCTTTCCGGCCCATTTGCTGTTTGTGCTTGGCCTCGCCAGCTTGATCGTGATCGTCCCGGAGGGCGTGCTTTTTGGGGCGAACGCGGGTCTTTTGTTCGGTCTGGGCGCACTGGCCGTTTGGCGGTATTTCTGGGGTGTCCTGCATTTCGTGCGGTCCAACATCTATCGTCGCACTGTCTTCCCGAAAATGCGCATTCGAGCGGATCGTCATCTCGAGCACAGTGCGGAAAACGGCCAAGCGCCTCATGCCTATCTCATCGTCACCAGTTTTCGCATCGACGGCGACACGACAGCCGAGGTGTATCGCGCCGCGTTCCGGGCAGCGCTTGCTTCTCGCGGCGGGGCGACGGTCATCGCATCCATCGTCGAAATGTCCGACCAGCGCCTGATCCGTTCGATGCACCGCCTTATTTGCGGCGAGAACACGGATATCCGTCTGGTGATCGTCCGCATCAATGGCAGCGGCAAGCGGGATGCGCTGGCCTACGCTTTTCGGGCCGTCTCCAAGCTGGAGCCGCGAGGCGATGACGTCGTGGCAGTGATCGACGGCGATTCCATCGTGCCCGAAAACCTCGTCGATCGGTGCGCCGGTTTTTTCGCGGATGGTCGCGTTGGTGCGTTGACCACGGATGAAACCTCGCGGGTGCGTGGAAAATCGTCGTTTCACGTCTGGTATTCGTTGCGGTTTGCGCAACGCCATATTCTCATGTCGTCGAACGGGCTTTCAAGACGCGTTCTGACACTGACCGGGAGAATGTCGATGTTCCGCGCCTCGGTCGTCACCAATTCCGATTTCATTCTGCAGGTGGAACGGGACTATATCGAGCATTGGCGTCTTGGCAGGTTGAAGTTCCTGACCGGCGACGACAAGTCGAGCTGGTATTGGCTGCTGCGCAACAATTATCACATGCTGTATGTGCCCGACGTCACCGTCGCGACAGTCGAAGACCCACCGACCTCAGGCTTTTTCCAGGCCGCGGCGCAATTGATGACGCGATGGTTCGGCAACATGCTGCGAACGAACAGCCGCGCACTGGCGCTTGGTCCCTGGCATATCGGTTATTTTACGTGGTGGACGATTTTCGATCAGCGCATCTCGATGTGGACGTCGCTTGCCGGCCTCGTCATGGTCATCCTGATCGGGCTTTTCGACAACCCGTTCATTTTCCCGGCCTATTTCGCCTGGGTTCTGCTGACCCGTTACATCATGACGCTGATGTTGTTCAATTCCCGACCGCGGGTTTCGATTTTCTATCCCTTCTTCATCTATTTCAATCAGGTTTTCGGCTCGATCATAAAAACCTACATTTTCTTCCACCTCGATCGCCAGAAGTGGACGCGGCAGAAAACGACACTGTCCGCCAATGGCTCCGGCCGAGCCGCAGCGCTAAAAAACGCCTCTTCCACCTACATGCATGTTTTATCGATTACCCTTTTTGTAACCCTCATATCGTTGCTCGTCGGTCAATTGTCGGTCCCAGGCATTGAGGCGACCACTGCGATTTTCGGTATGCGCTGACCCGCGAAGGAGCCCAAAATGAACATGAGCATCGTGAGTTTCGAAGCGGATGAGCAACGCCAGCATGCGCGCTATAAGTTGCCGCTGAAATGCGTCATCGATCAGCACAGATATTCATCGATCGACTGGTCTTTGGGCGGGGTGGGCGTCGCAACAGGCGATGCCACCTTCGAAGAAGGACAAGTGCTGCCCCTGCAGTTGCAGATACCTCTCGATGGTTTCGACATGATGTTGCCCGTGAAAGCGGAAGTCCGTCATTCCAGCGTGGAAACCGGCCGTACGGGTTTCAAATTTGTCGGTACGTCTCCGGCCGCGCAGCGTATGCTGCGTTATATTCACGATTCCTACATCAGTGGTGAGCTCGTCGAGGGTAACGATATTCTCGATTTCGCCAGGCGCGCTTCCGGCGAGGTCAAACTGCGGCCACGAAAATCGGGCGAGGCGGTACCGGGCGCTGGCAACTTCCGAAAGGCCGTGGGCATTGTCGCCACGCTGGTCCTGTCGCTCGCGCTTGCAGCGTTTCTGGCAAGCAGTCTCTATACACGTCTCTGGGTTTTCGAGGCCGATAGTGCGGTTGTTACGGTCGATACGGTTCCGGTTCTTGCACCTGCCAACGGCATCATCACCAATCTGGTGACCGGTCCGGTAAAAAGTGGTGAGCGGATTTTGACTGTTCTGACCGAGAGCGGACAGAGCACGTCGGTCGTCGCATCATGCGATTGCACCGCCGAGCCCATAGGTCCGGCTGTCGATACGCAGATCAAGGTCGGAGCGCAGGTGTTGGGGCTGCGTCATGCGGATGCCAAACCGCATGTGGTTGCCATGGTGGATCGCTCCCATCTGATGGCGCTCTATAAGGCGCCGCATGTCAGCGTCGACCTGCCGCAAGGCACGGTTCTGCATGATGTGGCGGTGTCTCAACTGCCGAAAGTCAGCGAACAGTCCGCTGCGACCAGCGACCGGGTCGCAGTAAAGATCGATCTTGGCGGACATGACCTGACGGCCGAAATTGGTACACCCGCTGTCGTTCGCTTCGACAACGGACCATGGTTCGGCCTGAACCAATGGATTGCGGATATGACGGGCAGAATCCTGCCGAAGTAAGTGGTCGTGGGAGGTTATACCTCCCTCTGCCAATGGCGGCTGGTCGGCTGCCATATTGAATGACAGTTGCAGGAAATTCATGTGCAGGCGGGACCGTCTCGGTCTCCGACGGCGATCCGTTGCCTGCATTCCGGTTCTCTGAACGCAATTATCGAGCAGCTTTTACGACACAGACCTGACGAAGGAAGCATGATGACACGCGACATCATCCACCTATCAAGTTACAATCGCCGGCGGCTGCCGAAAACGGGGAGCACCCTGGTATCGCTGCGCGTGGCGGCGTTGTCGATCTGGCTGGTCTTTCCCTCCGGACACTGGCCGGGCGCCTCCTCGGTCGCTTTCGCCCAGCAGTCCCCGGCCACGCCATCATCGGCGCTGGCCAAAGCCGATGCCGTCATGTCGGACATTACCGCGAATGTTCTGAAGGCCGATGGTGCGACGGACGCCCGGCAGCGCCTCGCATTTCTCGATGCGGCGCATGCTGGCATGACACAGTTGAAATCGTGGGTGGCGGCGGATTCCGTCGAGGCAAAGACTGCATTGAGCAGGCTGGCCTCCGATGGAATAGATGCCGACAGTCTGGTTTCCGCCAGTATCTCCGCATTGCAGGAGCAGATGAAGGGCCGTATCGCGGACCCGGAGCAAAGAACCGAGATGCGTGTGCGGATAATGGAGCTGATCGAGGCCCTTTCTCTGCCGGAATTGCAGGTCGCGGCCTTGGGGGGCTATGCGGCTCTCGTTGCCAAGGGCGACAAGCCGAATGCCATAAGCCTGATGGAGAAGGCGGCCGACCGTGTCGATCTCATCAAGGACGAGACGGCAAAGAACGCGGCGCTGAACACTCTGGCGCAAACGGCGACGATCATCGATCCTCAAATGTCCTCTGTCCTTGCCGACAAGGCGATTTCGCGCATGTGGCCGACACGCATGCGTGGCTATGCCCGCTACGATCTGGCCTTGCGAATTCTTGCGGGCAAGCAGATCGACGGTAAACCGGTCAGCGGCGCTGCCACGGATGCCATTGTGGCGCAGAGCGCCGGCGCCCTCAAGAAAGACGATCTGGAGTCGGCATTGTTGTGGGCGCTGGCGATCAATCCGGAAGATTCCGAAGCGCGTAAAAAGGCAATCGACAATGTAGCGGATCTGGCCGTCAGCGAAGGCAAGCTGGAATGGATGCCAGTGCTGGCCACCAGCCTTGCGGACAACAGCGATCAGGAAGATCTGATCGAGAAGATCGTCAAGCAGCGTATCGAGGCCGGGCGTGGGCTGGATGCAGCAAAGTTGGCAGAATATTTGCCGGAAAGCGCGTTGCGCGCCGAGCTTGATTTCACGCTGGCAACCGTGTTCGCCAAAAACGATCTGACGAAGATGGCCGATGCTTCTTATGCCAATGGAAACGCCGTTCTTGCCGGCCTGTCCGACCCTGAGCGGGGAGTGGCGGTAGTGGCGGCGGCCGAGAGCGCCATCAGCCTGCAGCGACTGGATGATGCCTTGGCGCTGGTGCAGGAATTGCGCGCGGCCAAGGACGGCGGCAACACGATTGCCAATCTTGCCAAAAGCCTGGCAGATGCCGACAGGGTGAAGGACGCAGAGACGCTGCTGCCCTTTCTCCAGGGCGGCAATGACCGCGACAAGGCTGTTGCCGGGATCGCCCGCGTGAAGGCGCGGGAAGGTGATATTGCGGCGGCCCAGAGTGCACTCGAAATCATCGCCAATAGCCGTGACAGGGGACGCGTACAGTCCGAACTGGCGCGTACGCTCGCCAAAAAGGGCGAGACGGATGATGCGAAGTCAGTCGCCCTTTCCATTCAGGACACGGAATTCCGGATAGAGGCGTTGCTGCGGCTGGCTTCGGTTGCCAATGACAGCAAGGGTAACGGTGATTTCGATGCGCTGGTCGGCGAAGCGGTGAAAGTTGCAGCCGGTGAGGACAAAAAAGATAGCCGCGACAAGGGGTATCTGAAGATCGTCGAAGTGCTGACCGACGCGCGCAAGACCGATGCAGCCAAGCAACTGATTGATCGTATTGCCGACGAGAAGATCAAGGCGCGGGCCGCCAGCATGATTGGAAAACGTGCTGCGCTGGATGGCTTCGGCGGTGAGGCATTGACTTATCTCGCGTCATTTTCCGGTGCAGCGGACGATGAGACGCTCAAGGCCGACGTTCTGGTTGCGGCTGCGGCAAATCCGGCGATGCTCAAATTCGCATCGGTTCAGGCGAGGACCCTGAAGGATCACATGTTGCGTGTCCGCACGGCGCGTGCCATCGCGGAAGCCAATTTCCGGTCTCTCGATGTGCGTAATCTCGGTTGGGGCAAAGGAAGCCCGGTCGATTACCTGGCCATGCAACAGGCACCGAAGCTTCAGGCTGCGGCAGAAGCAACACCCGCTGCCGCCTTCAGCGATGGCAGGCTGACACTTGCCCGGCAGGAAGGCAGGATGAGCCTTCCCGAGACCTACACCTATTCCGACATTTCCGTGCGTGCCGGCATGGTGCGGGAGAATGTGCCCTTGCCGCAGCCCGGTCATGCTGCCGTTACGCTTGCCAATCTCAGTCCCTATAGCGACAAATTCATGGAGGATCTCGCTGCGGGCAATACGGGGCTGTCTTTCGCGGCTGAAGCGCAGGGCATTCCTTATCCGCGCATCATCGTTATCCAGAGCGGCGTCTACACTCTTGGCAGTCTGGCAAGTGAACTGGATGCTGGCGACGGTTTTCCGTTGGTAACGCGCGAAAACGATGTCGTGACGCTGCGCGCGCCGGTTCTGGTGGCGGAGGGCGCGACGTTGATCCTTTCCGGACAGGAGGCGGCCACCTATCGTCTTTCTGCGACGGCCGGCAGTTTCATTTCCGTGGCTGGAACGCTTTACGTCCAGGATACGACCGTCACATCCTGGGACGAGGTGACCGGGACGCCGCGTTACTCGGATAAAGAAAAGCGTCATGTTTTCCGGCCCTATATCATCGGCTGGAGCAATTCACGGCTGATGATCGGTGGCTCCGTGCTGGACGCGCTGGGTTACGCGGCACCCAAGTCCTTCGGCCTGGCCTTTTCTGCCGGTCCCAAGACCGTGGCGCAGCGGATAAGTGGCGCGCGTGCGCCTACGGGGATCGTTGTCGACAATTTCTTCCACAATTTCGAATATGGATTCTACTCCTATGAGGCCGACGATGTCAGTCTCGTGGGCAACGAATATCGCGACAACGTGCTCTACGCGATCGACCCGCACGATCGCTCCCATCGGCTGCTGATTGCCCTCAACACTGCCTATGACACCAAGGCCAAACACGGCATCATCGTCTCGCGTGAGGTGAATTTTTCCTGGATCGTCGGCAATGTATCCCACACCAATGCCGGCTCGGGCTTCATGATCGACCGCAACAGCGTCGACAATTTCATCTATGCCAATGTCGCCTTCGACAACAATCAGGATGGCCTGACCCTCTTTGAGAGCAGCTGCAATCTGGCTGTCGGCAACCGGTTCTTCGACAACAAGCGTGCGGGCATCAAGATTCGCAACAGTTGGGACGTTGGCGTTCATGAGAATATTCTGGAAAACAACGCTCAGGATGCGATCCACGGCTATATAAGTAACTTGCGAGCATCTCCTGCTAACGCATTGCGCGATTTCGAGTTTGATCCCTATCTGCCGCTGACGACCTTCGCGGCCAGCGGCAACCGCATCCACGGAAATGGCGGCGGCATCAAGGTTGACGGGACGTCGGGTTTCAGCCTTTCCGGCAACGATTATCTCAATCAGGTCGGCCGGCTGATCGATGGCGATGGTCGGGCGATGGAAGGCCATATGCTGCGCTTCAACGAGCGCGAAAGCGTGTTGATAACCTCGACGGTGTGCCGACCGAAACGCCCGGAAGCCTATAGCTGCCGTTTCCGCGACGCAGGGTTTTTCAATGGCGACGGTCAATCCGCAATCTTCGCGGAAGATGCACTGACCGACACCTGCACGAATGTTTCAAACTCCGTTCAGTACGAGAACTTCAACGGGACGGGAGGCCGAAGCTGATGGCAATGTTTTCCGGGATTCTGGGCCCAAAAATCCCCCTGAGACGCGGTATCCTTGTAGCCTTCGGTGTCTGGTTTTGCACCACCTCTGCCGCAACCGCAGCACCTGCCTATGACGGTCTTTTCGATGTTTCGGCCCGCAAGGCGGCAATCGCGGCCGATACATCGGGACGTCTTCGCAAACAATGCCTTGCGATCAAGGCCGATAGCAAATGGCTTGATCTCGAGGTCGTCGAAGGATTTCGTCCGACCGCCGGTTACGGTAGCGATCGTGCCGGTGCCCAGTTCGCCTGGGCCGTGATGGTACTTTCCGGGCGTGCGCTTGGCGGTGACGCCTCATCGACCACGATGCTGCGTAGCCTTCTGAACACCTGGGCGGATCGAGGCGCCTTCGAAAAAAACGGAGGTCGGGCACGACGCTTATTATGCGCTGAAGCGCGCACTCTTGCCGACCATCACGGCTTTTTCGATCATCCGCGACGAGCTGCCGGACGCGGAACGGTCGAAAATCCAGAAATGGCTCGATCCGCTGGTTCGACGGGTCGACCAAACATTCAACGGTGACGTCGACGTCAACAACCACCGGTATCTGGCCGATAGCGTGCTGATGACATGGGGCGGGATCGTCGGGGATGACGGTCTTTATGAAAAAGGCAGGTCGCGCTTTCTCTCCATTCTCGATGAGGCCCGCGCTAATGGCGGACTACCGCTTGAAACGCGCCGGGGTGCGCGGGCGCTCTGGTATATGCGGCAGTCGCTGACCAGCATGGTGGTGATGGCAGAGGTTGCCCGCGGACACGGCGAAAATCTCTATGTGAAGACATCCGGCGATGCCAGCCCCGTCAAACGGTCGATCTGGACGATTTTTGGTTATTGGCTGAACGGCATCAACGATCCGGTGCTCGTCAATGCCTATGCGGCCGAGAATTACATTCCCGGTCCAAGCCGTGATTATCTTCACCAGGATACGGGCTTTCTCGATAACCGTGGCAATGGTCGCCACTATCTCGCATTCCTTGAAGCTCTGGCGGCGGTTCCTGCCGAGAATATCTCCGTGCAGCGTGCGATTGCGCTGCTGCAAAAGGATGCCGCGACCGAACGACCGTTGATCGATGAATTTGTCGGTGGCAACGCCACCTGTTTCTGGGGGAAGTGATGATGAAGCGTCACCTTTTCACCCTTGCTCTTACGGTCGGATCGACGTTTTTGAACGGCTTTCCAGTATCTGCCGCTGAAGCGCAGGTGGCGGGCAGGCTTATCGAAGCCGCGACCGCGCTTTCGCAGCGCAGCGACGGGCAGGGCATGCTGGATTATGCAAGAGTGCTACGGGCCGGCGTGCCGGTCGATGCGCAAAATCCCTTGCTCGTGTCTGACTTCGGCAAGGCGCGCACAGTCCTCGAAGCCGCGCTGACGATACCCGGCCCGCACCAGTCTGAAGCCAAATTGACGCTGGCGAAGATGCTGCTTGCCGGAGAGGGCGGTTCATTCGATATCAATCGCGCCTTGTCGCTCCTGGAAGAGGCTGGCCGGGCGGGGGTCGCCGAGGCAGCCTATATTGCCGGGCGAACGATGGTGGAGCGGCAGCTGGGTGCCGCCGATGCGAAGGCCCGGCTGCAACTGGCGCTGAGGCTGGGTTATGGCGGGGCTGCTTTCGAGTTGGCCGGTCTGGCCGGAACGCCTGAGGCCGAAGCACAGTCGATGACCCGCTTCGGCATCGGGCTGCTTGAGCGGCGTGCGGCGTCCGGCGATGGGCGCGCGGCTTACGACCTTGCGACCTACTACCGGGAAAATGCGAATTCCGACGAGGCATTGCACGCGGCACTCAATTGGTATCGGAAAGCCAGCGAGCTCGGGCATAAGCGATCGATCTTCTGGATCGCGCGCCTGCAAATGGATCCCGCGACCGGCCTGTTCAATTCCGCTGAGGCGGCGGATTATCTTAACCGGGCAGCCGAAGCCGGCGATATAGAAGCGGCGCAGGAACTGGTCAAGGACTTTACCGAGAGCGGCGACATCAATGTCGATCAACCGATCTTCGATAAATGGATGCGGCGTCTTGCTGGCATCAAAGATGCCAAGGCCGTGCTCTATTTCTCCGTGCAGCTTCAGAACACGTTGGAAAACCGCAAGAAGCTTTCTGACGATCTGTTCGCCCAGGTCATGAATGGCGAAACGCGCGACGTGGATGCGCTTCTGCGCATCGGCACGATGTTCCGTGATGGCGATGGCGTTATCGCCGATGCGCGAAAAGCTCTGGATATCTATGGGTTGACGCTGGCGCGACAATCCAAGGATGGCACTACCCTTTTAGCACAATTGCTTCTCGAAAAGCCTGAATTGCGAACGGAAGAAAGTCTGACAGCGGCACGCAACGGGCTTGTCGCCACCGCAGCCGCCGGCAGCATCAACGCAATCGTGCTGCGGGGCGATTTCAGTCTTCATGGTATTGGCCAGACGGTCGATATCGACGATGCCATGGCGTGGTATTCGAAAGCGCTTGCGGTGCGGCCGTCGGTTCGCGTGCTGAACAGGCTGGCGGAGGCTGCTCTTCTTTCTTCAGACCCGAAACGAAAAATTTTCGCCGTGGAATGGCTGGAGAAGGCCGAGGCCCTTGGCAGCGATGCGGCGATGCTGAAGCTCGGCAAGCTTTACGCAGAAGGGCAGGTCGTTCCGGTCGATATTGGCAAGGCGACGGAATATCTGGAAAGATCGGCTGCAAGGGGCAGGACGGATGGTCTGATCGAACTTGCAAATCTGCACATGCGCGTCGGCGGCCCGAATGCGTTTGAAAAGGCACATGCGATTTTCCAGAGAGCGGTCGATAGGGGCGATGTCGAGGCATCGGTCGAGATGGCACGCTTTCTGAGGGCAAATGGCCGTCTGGAAGAAGCAGTTCCGCTTCTGGAAACAGCGGCGCGAGCCGGGAGTTTCTCTGCGGCGATCGATCTCTTCGATGTTCTTTCGCTGGAAGATGGAGAGAGCGGCAAGGCGAGGGAGTTTCTGGAACTTGCTGCCAACATTCCCGATCTCTCGTCTGCCGACCGTTTCCTGCTCGCCGGTGCTCTGCTGAAATCAACAGATCCGCTGTTGAGCCTGCGGGGCGCCAACCTCGCCAGGGAGATGGCAGGTGCGGGATATCCGGGTGCGGCCGCCATGCTGGCTTCAACATATCTCGAAGGAGGGAAAAGCGAACGGAATTTTGGAGAGGCACAGCGTGTTCTCGAAGAAGGGATCGCCAATGGCGACGTCGAAGCGACGATCATGATGGCCGATCTTCTCCTTGATGGCGTTCATACACCTGCCGATCCGTCCAAGGCCTTGTCCTATTACGATCGGGCACTTGCAGTGCAGCCGAAAAACCCATCGCTCAACCTGAAACTTGCCCGCATGTATGCCGATGGCGTTGGCGTCGACATCGACAAGAAACGCGCCGCCGACTACCTGCGCACCGCAAGCGACGCTGGCAGCCGTTCGGCGCAGCGCGAACTCGGTCTCGCTTATCTCTGGGGTGCAGGCGTGCCGCAGAGCAGGGAGCTTGCAAAGGAGAATTTACAGGCGGCGGCAGATGCCGGTTTTGATCGTGCATGGCACGATCTCGCGGCGCTGGAAAGCTCCGGTTTCGCCGCGCCTGTCGATCCGGAAGCGGCATTTGCCTTTAATTACAAGGGTGCAAAGCGCGGCGACGCGGCAGCGATGATCGACGTCGGGCTGTCCCTGCTTTCCGGCTTCGGTGTTCCGCATGATGGTGAGGCGGGCATTGGCTGGTTGGAGAAAGCCGCGGCGACACGCACGGAAGAAGGTCCGCTTGCCATGTATCGGCTCTATGAGGCGTACAGGTCGGGGCAAGGCGTCGAACGGGACGCGGACAAGGCGAATGAATGGCTCGCCCGAGCCGCCGCCGCCAACAATCCGTCCGCCATGTTTCAGACGGCGCTCGTCCTTCGCGCAGACAGTTCGCAGGCCCTTCAGGCAGAGGGGCTCCTCTGGCTGAGGCGCGCGCAGGTGCTCAAGCACAATCAGGCCAACAAAATTCTCACGAAGATGGCGGCGGCTGATCCCCATTTCGAGATACCTAAGATGGAGGTGGTCGATGAAAACGAAGAGCCTTGAGGTTTTCCATCTGTGCGGTACAGGTGAGGTGAGCCGGTTTGCCCTCCGCTTCATGAGTGCTCTGTTCGTTTTCGCCGCAACGCCAGCCTTTGCGGGCATGGCCTGCCCGGATATCGGCAACAAAAAATCTGAATTCAATCTGGCCGAAGGGCTCGATGGCGTGTTTTTCCGTACCAATACGGATTTTGAGGAGTTCTTCGTCAGAACGTCGGAAACGATGGCCTCCCTGCGCGCCATTTCCGATGCGTTGCGCGTCAAGGGAACGGAACTTGTTTTCCTGCCGCTGCCGTCCCGCGGCATCGTGCAGCAAGCGAAACTCGATGATAGCGACGAGATCCAGGCGCGCTACAACGCCCCCGTCGCAGAACAGGAGTTCCGTCACTATGTCATGCAGCTGCAAAAGAACGGCATCACGACGGTAGATGTTCTCAAGGCGATTGACGATCATCAGGCAAGGGGCAATTTCTTCTTTGCGCGGGATCATCACTGGACGTCATCCGGCGCCCATCTGGTTGCTTCCGCCGCGGCGGAAACGATGAAGAAGCTCGCTGGATACCCATCCCTGTCTACCTACAATTTCGAGACAAAGGCTGTCGGAAGTCTCGATTACATCGCGCCGATGGGTCACGAAATTCAGGCATTGTGCGGCAGTGCGGTGGAGCCTGAGAAAGAAACGGTCTGGCAGACAACGAGATCGGCAGATGATGCCAGCGATCTTCTGGGAAATGCGGCGGAAACCTCGCCACCGGTTGCTCTTGTCGGCTCCTCCTTCAGCGCTACGCCTGAATTCAACTTTGCGGGATTTCTTGCGCAGGAAACCGGTCTGGACATTACGAACTATGCCGAAAACGGCGCGCAGTTCATCTCATCTCTTGCGACTCTCGTCTTCTCCAAAGGCTTTCACGAAAAGCCGGCCCCGCTGATCATCTGGGAGGCGCCGTCATATTATGCCGTGGACCAGACCATGTTCCAGGCATCGCGCCAACTGCTGGCGGCGGTCTACGGCTCCTGTGAGGGTAATGGCAGTATCGCGAACTCTCAGCCGAAGAAAATTGACGGCGAGACAGTGCTGCTTGCCGCCGGAGAACTCAAGGTGCAGCAATATGGAGAGGCGTATCTGGAGTTCGCTGCCTCCCAGGCTGGCCTGAACCAGATGACTGTCACGGTGCGTTATCGCGATGGCGATGAGGATACGCTGACACTAGGCGGCTTTCCCCGTTTCGTCGATGACGGCACGTTTTACCTGATGCTGAACGACGAGTTTCCGACGCCGATTACGGGCGTCTCCGTCAACGGAAACTTCGGCGACACCACGGTTACCGCACGTCTGTGCCGCGTTCCCGATCAATTCATCAAGAAGCAGGGCTGAAGCAGATGTTTTCGGATGAGATTGCCTTTAAAATAGATCGACGCCGGTTCGTTCGCCTTGTTACCGCTTTTGCGGGTCTGCTGGCGGCAAACCGGTCCGTTTTGGCGGCTGGCGACGATGCCGGCATCTATGATGCGGATGTTCCGAAAGACTGGAGCTTCATCCGTATTGCCGCGACCGATCCGTCGGCCGTTGCAACAGCGACTATTGGCGAGACGCCGTTCAAGGTTTCTGCAGGCGGGATTTCGGACTATGTCGCCAGAGCTCCCGGGGACTACACCCTGCTGGTCAAAGGACAGTCCTCGCCGCTTTCGGTGGGGCAGGGACAATATCTGACGGTTCTCGCGGGCGCGAACACAAAAGAGCCGGTCGTCGTCGCGGATGTATTTACGTCGGACCCGGCGAAATGTGCGCTTGCGCTCTACAACCTCACGACATCGCCGGTTTCACTGACGGCGCTCGCCAAACGCTCGCCCGTCATCAAGGCCGTCGCACCGATGAGTGGCGTCTCCATCGAGGTCAATGCGGTTGCAATCGATCTGAACGTCGAGATTTCAGGGGCGATTGCCAGGACTTTCGAAAAAACGACGCTGAAACGCCGTTCGGTGACGTCCATCTTTGTTCTGGGCAGCGGACCGAACGATATCGTTCTCACATCCGTTTCGGCGAAAGCCTGATCGGGAGCAGAAAGATGAGAGGGATCAGGTACATGACAACATTCAAAAGCTTGGCATCCCTCCTCTCCGGTCGGCGGGAAAAGACGGGGTTTGGCGCCGGCATGTTGTTTGTCGCGCTGGTGTTTGCGGCGCAGCCGGCGCAGGCGCAGACGACCTTGCCGCTGCAGGACGGTCTTATGCCTAGTCCTGATTTCGACTACGCGCCGATCTGCAGGGTCAGGGAACAACAGCGCAATCTCTCCTTCGACTGGAGCAAGTGGGACGGCGGGTCGGTTTCGAGCAATCTGGACGATATGCTGCTGGATGCGCAGGCTTATATCGGCGGAACCGGCAATGCCCCGCGTGACAGGGTGCTTGCGCGCCGCATGCTCGAATATCTGAAAAACGCCAATTATGAACTGGCTGGCCGCGCCTCCCACACATTGGGTCGCCTGATGTTCGACGCTACGTCAGGCTCGCCCGATCTTGGCCGGGGTCTCTCACTCCAGGATGAGGCGATAGCGCGTGGATTCATGGAAGGGGCGACCTTTCTGGGTCGTCTTTATGCCACGGGCGAAGTGGTGCCGCAGGACAAGTTGAAGGGCGAAAAATACCTCAAGATGGGTGCGCAAAACGGTGACCCGGATGCGGCTCTGTTGCTTGCGCGGCTATATCGCAACAATCCGGATCTGGCGCCATCGGAGAATGCGCCTCAGCTTCTTTTCAATCAGGCGATCGACAGACTTAGCCAGTCGCTCGGCGCCGGGGAATGCGACGTTCTCAACCTGTTTTCCGGCATTTATGCCAATGAAGAATTCGGCCTTTATAATCCCCAGCTTTCCGCGAGGTGGCTGATGGCTGCCGCAAAGGCCGGAAATTTCGTTGCGGTCGAACGTCTTTCACAGCGTTACGTGATCGGCGACGGCGTTCCGGTGGATCGCAACAAGGCGGTGGAACTTCTGGAAACCGCTGCTGCGAAAGGACACCCAGGTAGTCGCATTTCGCTGGCTCGCCTGTTGCTGGCAAACCTCGATCTCAAGGATGCACTTCCAAAGGCGACACAGGTGCTTAAACAGGAGGCTCAGCGCGGAAACGTACGCGCTTTGGAACTTCTGGCGCAAATCTCCCATGGAGATTTTGGCGGCAAGCCCAACTATTCCGCCATGGTGGGCTATCTCGAACAGGCCGCGCGCAATCCTGTCGTTGATACGGATATTCTGAAGCAGTTGGGCAGTGCTTATGCCAGCGGCACGGGAACGGCGCGCAACACGGAAAAGGCCGTGGAATATCTGACGCGTGCGGTTGCTCTGGGCTCCGATACGGCCGCTCTCGAGCTTTACCAACTGATGGTCGACAGCACGCACAATATTTCAAAAAGCGTCAATCCGGTTGCGATATTGCGGCGCGCCGCCAATAACGGCCTGAGCGAAGCGATGGCCACACTGGCCGACGCCTATGGCTGCGGTATCGGTGTCGAACGCAACGTGGGTATCGGGCGACGCTGGCAGGAGCGTGCCGCTGCCGCCGGTAACCGTCCCAGCCTGATCGCGGTCGCCAGACAGGCGTTGGCGGAGCAGTCCGGTGATGATGGAAAGCTGATGTATTTCCGCAATATTCGTCGCGCGGCGGCTCTTGGGGACCGGCGGGCTATGGTTCTCCTGTCGCTGGCCTATCGCGACGGCGTCGGCACCGTTGTCGATACCCGTGAGGCCGGCCAATGGTACGAAAAGGCATTGGCGGCGGGTCAGGAACGCGGCCAGGCGCTGGTTCTGCTGGCGCGATTGCAGCTTTCATCTGAAAACGCCGACAAGGCGAACGTGAAGGCGGCGGTCGAACTTCTCAGAGATGGTTTGTCAACCGGCGATACCTCGGTGCGGTATGATCTTGCCAAGCTTTATCTGAAGGGGGCGGCAGGTTTCACGCCTCAACCCGAGGAAGGGGTCAAACTTCTTGTCGAGGCTGCACGTTTGGGTCACACGGCTTCAATGATCCAGCTCGCCGATCTCGGCGTGGACACAAAAACCGGTGGCGGCAGGGCAGCGGATTTGTGGTTGAGGCAGGCCGTGGACGACGGAGATATCCGCGCGATACTGAAAACAGCCGACCGTGCGAGCGACCAGACATCGCGCCGCGCCATGTTCGACATGGCCCTGAAACAACCGCTGTGCAGTGCCAAGGACGAGGTTGCGCTGGCCGATGCCATATCGCGGGATGCCAATTACGCGATACAGACCCGCACCCTGGTTGAACGGGCGATTGCTTCCGAAACGGATGACGCGAGCACACTTTATCAACTCGCAAATTTGCTCAACGACGACAAACGCGGCGTTGCCAACCCCGGACTGGCGCTTGCGACGATGGTCAAGGCTGCGGAGGCGGGCAAGGTGGAAGCGATGCGCGAAGCCGGTCGCATGTACCTCCTGCCGCCCCACGCCGATCCGCGGCAAGCGACGCGGTGGTTGCTTGCTGCGGTTCGCGCCGGAGACGACGGAGCTTTGAAGACGCTCGTCGAGCAGTTGGTGGGCGACGACGCGCCGAAGACATCGACAAATCCGTCAATGGTTGCCGAAGCCGTGCCGGCGCTTGAAGATGCCGCGAAGGCAGGCTCCGGTAATGCCATTCAGGCTTTGGCGCGCGTTCTTTCGACATTGGCCAAAGAGGACGCGGCCTATTCGGAGAAGGCCAGGGTCTGGATGATAAAAGCCGCTGAAACCGGCGACGGCGCTGCCATGGTGACGGTCGCCGACGCTTTTGCGACTGGCACCAGTGGTTTTCCCCTTTCGGCCACTGACAGTACGGGTTGGCTCGCGCGGGCGGCGATCTCCGGTTATCGCCAGGCTTTCGAACCTTACGCCATTGCACTGCAGATTGGTTACGGCATCCCCTCCGATCCGAAAGAAGCGGAACGGTGGCTGGGTAAGGCTGCAACCATCACTCAATAGCAAAACCTCCGTCACGATATTCGGATGGTGGAGAAAGGACCGCTCGATGAAACTTTCAGTCATTTTCACCCTGGTTACGGTTTTGCCGGCAGCGACGATGGTGGCTCAGGCTGCAGGAAAGAGCAGTGTGCCTGTTCCAAAGGTGCGCGCGACGATCACCGTCAGCCCGCAGGCTTTACCGGCAACGCGCTTGCCTTCGCTTGAAGCGGCAAAAAAGCTTCCTGTCGCCAGACAGCTGGAAATCGCGACGGCCGCCCTGAATGAAACCCGCCGCGATCTTCGTAACCCTGACCTCGGTTTTTCCCTTCTGATATCGGCGGCCCCCAGGAGCCGCGAGGCGGTGCGCCTGCTGGCCAAGGGGATCGTCAATAACGATTATTCGTTTGGCGCTAATACCGGCAAGGTCATGAACCTGCTGGCGAAGGAGGCCATGCGCGGGTCTTCCAGCTGCGTCATCGCCTGGGCGCGCATGCAGCTCGGCATCGATGTTCCCAAAAACGATGCCCTTGCCTACAAATGGTACAGGTGGGCAGCGCTGGTGGGCAATCTCCGCGGCATTGAGGAGACCTCGCTTGCCTTGCTGGAAGGGCGCGGCGTCACCCGGGATGTGAACGAAGCGATTGCCTTGCTGGACAAGTTGCAGCCGGCGCGGCGCGGAGCCCGTTATGTCGAAACCGCGTCCCTGCTCATGCAAGGCGCCGACCCGGACGCAACGGCACGCGCCGAGAAGCTCCTGCTCTCGGCGATCGATCTCTCACCCGAGCGAAGCCTTTCCGCTGCCACGAAACTTTCCGACGGGCGGTTCAGCGCGGCGGCACGGGAAAAGGCGCAGGCAGTCATCGCCGCCGCGCCGAAGGGCGGCCCTATTTCAGAGGAAGGCAAGATCGCCCGCGCTTTGTGGAACAGCAACGACCCGGCTGAAATCCGCAAGGGTGTGGACATGTTTGCCGAGGCCGCCAGGGCGGGCGACGAAAAAGCCGTGCCTTTCCTGGCCAAGGCATTGAACCGTTCTGGCGTGCCGGCGACCATGCATGACCGGATTTTGCAGATTCTCGAACCCTATGCCGACCGGGGGGATATGGAGGCCATCCGTGCGGTCTCCGAGGCCTATTTCGTGGGGCGCGGTACGAGCCGGTCGTTCGAAAAGGCAGCCGCCTATCGAAAACTGGCTGCAACGCAGGGGGATAGCGAGGCGCAATACCTGCTTGGTCTGATGTATGCGCAGGCGACCGGCGTCGTCAAGGATATCGGACAGGCCAAATATTGGCTGACCCAATCGGCCGACGGCGGCTACCTTTTGGCGCGATCCGCGCTTATTTCGCTAGACGGCATGGCGAGGTAGATGATGATGGTGTTGCCGGTGTCATCCCTGTTGGAGGTCGCGTTTAAGCGTATCCAGCCTCAGATGGGCGGGGTAGCTGTCTTCACGCGGCGGCTTGATTTGCTGTTTCATGGTCGCCGCCTCGAACAGCGTGGCGTCATCAACACCCCTCAACGCGGCTTTGGCCAGTCTTTCGAGAGATCCGGAGCAAATGTCATCGAGTGGTTGACCGATCTTGCGGAACGTGACGAATGTGCCAGCCAGCGGACGAAAAGCATAGAGATGGTAGTTGCGCGCAAGCGCTCCCCTTTGCATTTCAAGCGGCAAAGTGCCGTCTTCCGTGACCTGGCACACGCCTATCCGGTAAGACTGGCGGGCCCAGTCGATCTTTTTTTGGTCTCCCGTCAGGCTCCCGACTGTGGCAAGGGCAAGTGCTGCCCAATAGCGGTGGTTGTTGCGGGCGCTCCTGGGGCCGGCCTCGACGTCGAAAAACACCATGGTATCGTCTGCCATGATGTTCAGCCAATCCGTTATGGATTTCTGTCTGTCGAGATCGCCTGCAACACCCCAAGCGGCGACAAGACCGGATATTTCTGCAAGCACGCGAGCGCGGGTCAGTTTGGCGTCGGGCGTCGCAGCGTCGATCAGGGCGCGGGAGGTGGCCCATTGATGAAGGACACGCATGGCGCATTCAGCTCCAAAGCGCGTCTCAATGTTTTCCAGCTCACGAATAGAACGCCAGATCGGCTTGAAAACGGCGATATGGGAAGCGTCCTGCCGCTCGCTCTCCATCGCATCTCGCGGAAGATATTTCGAGCTTGTGGCAATTTTTTGCGGCGGTGTTTCGATTTGGGAAGCCGCCACGCCGCAACTCATGCCCGTTTCCTTCTTGCCGTTCGAGATCGTTGCGCTGCCGGATCTTTCCAGTTTCACCTGAACGGTGGGCGTGCGTACAGACGAGGTGTCCGGTTTGAGGATTTGATGTGCGGCTTTACTTGAGCCTGAATCGTTGCCGACGCCCAGCATAGGCAAGCTGAACAGAAAGGAGGCGGAAAAGGCAATCAACGCAAAACGCAACATGGTTCACTTCCCGACAAGGAAAGCGGCCATTGAAGCAGATTCAAGGAAACGTCCGGTTAATGAGGCGGATTGATTGACGCGCCTAAGCAACGGGCGGGTAAATAGTTGCGAATATTATGGAATTTCGGATTTATTTTGTATTCTTCGTTAAATATTTGTTGACTGCTTTGTATATTCATATTTAATGTTTTTGTAATTAATAGCGGAGCCGGCAAGCTCGTATCATTCTTTGTGAACCGTCGGTTTTGCCTTCATATATGTTTATTTGAAATTTTGCCAATTTGGCTGTTTCAATGATGTACACATTTTTGTGCAGTCATATGAATACGTTGTCATGTTTTGTTAGATTTGTGCTGTTTGCTCATTTGCTTTCGGCGAAGCACTTTTGCGATAAAATATAAGTTTTATGTTGCCAGCGGATTCTGCCGAGCCTGGTCCTGCATTGCTTTTGATCGCCTCATTCCTGCTCGGTCCGGTGGCGCGTGTATTCTGAATTTTCAGATTTTTCTCATGGTTATTTAAGTATTTCCTTAGTTGCTTTCAGGGGTTCACATGACCAAAATTGATATTAACGTCAGTGCAATGGGTCTCAGGGTCAGTGTTTTCGGGGCCGGTTATGTCGGCTGCGTGTCAGCCGCCTGTCTGAGCAACGACGGTTTCCGTGTCGTGGCGGTCGATCCGGATAGTTTCAAGGTTTCGTGCCTTGCCCGTGGCGAAGCGCCGATCATTGAACCTGACCTTGCCGAGTTTCTGGAAAAAGCCAACCTCAACGGCATGCTGACCGCGACAACCTCGGCGGATGAAGCGGTCGAAATGACGAATGTGTCGCTCTGCTGCGTGGGTACGCCCAGCCTTCTCGACGGCACACTCAATACCGACTACGTGCGTCAGGTCTCTTTTGAGATCGGCAGAGCCTTGCGCAATAAGAGCGAATTCCACGTTGTCGTCATGCGTTCCACTATCCTGCCCGGCACGATGGAGGAGGTTGTCATACCGGCACTCGAGGAGGCGTCCGGGAAAATCGCCGGAGTGGATTTCGGCGTCGCCTATTATCCCGAATTCCTGCGCGAGAGCTCGGCGATTGCGGACTACTACCGGCCAGGCGCCATCGTTTTCGGTCAGTATGGCGATGATACGCGCTCGATCGACGTTCTTAAGGCAATGGTCGCCCATATTAGCGTCGTTCCACATGTTATTCCGCTGCGGAGCGCCGAGATCGTCAAATATGTCAACAATTGCTGGCATGCGGTAAAAATCAGCTTTGCCAACGAGATTGGCAATCTCTGCAAGGCCAAGGGCATCGACAGCCATGTGGTCATGGATGTCGTGTGCGCGGATACCCGGCTGAATATTTCCAAGGCCTACATGAAACCGGGTTTTGCTTACGGCGGCTCGTGCCTTCCCAAGGATCTGCGGGCTCTGTCCGGCTTCGGACGGCGAATGAACGTTGCGACACCGATGCTTGACGCCGCAAAGGCGGCAAACCTGGTGCAGATCGATCGCGCGAAACAGCTCATCTCCGATGCGCGCAAGGATCGCATCGGCTTCATCGGCATTACGTTCAAGACCGACACCGATGATATGCGCGAAAGCCCGATGCTGAGCCTTGTGGAGAATTTTATCGGCAACGGCAAAGAAGTGTCGATCTTCGATCCAAACGTTGTGAGGGATGAAAGCGAAGGCCGAACCTATCTGCGCCATATTGCGCCACGGGTCCGGCCGTCGATCAACGATGTCATCGACAACGCTGATATTCTGGTGGTCGGCCACAAATATGCGGGTCTGACCGGGGCGATCGAAGCGGCCGGCAGACCGCTTGTGGTGGTGGATCTTGCGCGCGTGGAGGTGCCCAATCGCAGCGGTCACATTGTCTATCACGGACTTTGCTGGTGAGTTGGCGACAGCGCGGGCCGATTTTTTGCGAAAATATATTTTATGGTTTTGCGAGGGTTTCATATGCGTCAGGATTTGACCGCTGTTGCAGGCGAGAACACCCGGATCGTTCCCGCCATCATGATCGGTGGGTCCGGAACCCGGCTCTGGCCGCTGTCCCGCTCGAACAAACCGAAGCAGTTTCTCACGCTGGGTGGCGACGGGCATGACAGCTTTTTCCAGCAGGCGCTGCGCCGTTTTGCTGTACCCGGATATAGTCTGCCATGGCTGATGTGTGCACGCGACACATTGGTTCATGCGGAAGAACAGGTCGCCAGCGGCGGATTTTCCGTCGACGGACTTATTGTTGAACCATCGATGCAGGGAACGGCCGCGGCGATTGCCGCGCTGACCGTCACCATCTCGCGCATCGATGCAGCGGGAAGCAACGCCGTTCTTCTCGTCGCCCCTTCGGATCATATCATTGCGGAACCCGAAATCTTCAACAGGATCGTCGCGGACGCTCTGCCGATTGCACGTTTCGCCGACCGTATCGTCACCTTCGGTATCAGTCCCGAGCATCCTGAAACCGGCTTTGGTTATATCCGCCCGGGCGATGCAATCGAAATAGACGGTGAGGTCAGGGGATACGCCATCGGCGCCGGCGATTTTCTGGAAAAACCATCGCTTGAAAATGCGAAGCGTTACGTGGAGGAGGGTTTTTGCTGGAACGCCGGCATCTTCATGTTCCGGGCCGGCGTCATGCTGGAAGAACTGGCGCGTCACGCGCCGGAAACCCTGCAGGCTGCGGAAGAGGCGTTTGAAAATGCCGCCATCGACATGTTCGATGACATACACGCGATCATGCTGGAAGCTTCGGCGTTTGGGGCTTCGCCACCAGATGTTCCCATCGACACGGCGATCATGGAACGCACGTCGCGCGGTGCGGTGGTGCGCTGCGAGGGCATCGGCTGGTCTGACATCGGCTCTCTTTCGGCCCTGCATGAGATCGCCCGCAACAAGGATGCCAACGGCAACGCCCTTTCCGGGCCGGTGCTGTCGATCGGCTCCAGCAACACCCTTGCTTATGCGCGCGGTGGCAGAAAGGTCGTCCTGATCGGGCTTGAAGACATGATCGTGATTGATGACGGCGATGCCATCCTTGTTACGAAAATGTCGCTGGCGCAGAAGGTCAAGGATGCCGTCAATCTTCTTAAGCAGAACGAGATGCCGGAATCGCGCGCCACGCGAGAACAACTATATGGCTGGGGAAAGGTCCGGCTGCTCAGCGATGAGGGCGACCTGACGGTATTCACGGTGACGTTGCGCAGCAACGCGACGATAGCGCTGCGCATTCCCGATGGTTATTGGGAGAACTGGGCGGTATCCTCCGGCAAGATCGACATCATCCTCAGTGGCTTCGTTCGCCATCTGGTGCCGATGGCCAGCCTTTCGCCGACAGAAGGCGAGATTTTGTCGCTTTATAACGGCGCGGCCAGGGAAACCACCATCGTCGTCACCCGGCAGCGCAGTTCCGGGCGGAATTTGGCCATCGCGCCGCAGAGTTTTACCGCAGACACGGTTCTCGACCTCATCCCCGTCGAGGCCGATGTGTCAGCCTTCGATCTCAACATGGTGCCGGAAAGCACCCTCCATGACGAGCCCCATCCCGCCAATTGACGAGGCTTTGCGGCACGCCGGGTAACGCGGATTTTGTGCAATAATAACAGCAGCAGGCGAATGAGTATGCCGAAAGACGGCGCGTTTGATCGTGAAACGGGTGGGGGAATCGCCCGCGCCTCGCTCCTGCATCAGGCTTTTGCCCGGTGCAGGGGCGGGCTTGCCGTCGTTGCCGTCGTCAGCGGTTTCATCAATCTGCTATATCTGACGAGCCCGTTTTTCATGTTGCAGGTCTATGACCGCATCATCCCAAGCGGCAGCATCGGCTCGCTCATTGCACTGTGTCTGCTGGCGGGCATGCTGTTCGTCTGTCAGGGCGCGTTTGAAATCGTCAGAAGTCGCATGTTGTCACGTCTCGCCGCCTTGTTCGAAGTCACTCTCGATCGGGTCCTTTATCGGCGATCGCTGCTGCTGTGCGGCAGACAAGCACTCGTCTCGACAAGTGACGATCTCGACATGGTGCGCGGTTTTCTCTCCGGGCCGGGGCCATCGGCGCTTTTTGATCTTCCCTGGCTGCCCGTCTATCTGGCGATCTGTTTTCTGCTTCATCCCGTCATTGGTTTCGTGGCGCTGGCAGGCGTGCTGGTCTTGATGGTTTTAACCGCACTTGCACATTTCAGCCTACAGCAATCTCAACGCGATCTCGCGGTGCTGACCGCAAACCGCAGGGGCTTTTCAGATTCCGTCAGGCTGAATTTCGGGACGCTGAGGGCCATGGGCATGACTGGCGATGTGGCGGAAAGGTGGGCCGCCCATAATGCGGCATTCCGGCTGTTCGGCACCCGTCATGCCGATGTGGCCAATACTTACGCGACACTGACGAAAATTCTCCGGCTTGCCCTGCAATCTGCCGTTTTGGCGGTTGGAGCCGTTCTTGTCATAAGGGGGGATGCGTCCGGCGGTATCATTCTGGCGTCCTCGATTTTGACGTCGCGGGCGCTTGCGCCGGTTGAGGCGGCTATTGTCCACTGGCGGAGTTTTGCCGCAGCAAGACATAGCTGGCTCCGCCTCGAGGCTATCGTTGCGGCAGAGACGGACCGGGAAATCCTGTCGGAGTTACCGCTGCCATCCCGCAACATTACGGTCGAGGCCATGGCGGGAGGTCCGCCGGAAACCCAAAAACCCATCATATCGGAGATCGGGTTTTCGCTGGAGGCGGGAACGGTTCTCGGAGTGATCGGACATAGCGGATCCGGCAAGACGGTGCTTGCCCGTTTACTTCTGGGTATCTGGCCCGTCAGTTCCGGCACGCTGCGTTTCGACGGAGCGACGATGGACCAGTGGCACGTTGATCGGCTTGGCAGCCATATGGGTTACCTTCCGCAGGAGGTGGGGCTGTTTGGAGGAACCATCGCCCAGAATATTGCCCGGTTTCGCAAGAACATTCCCTCTGCGGAAGTCATTGCTGCAGCGAAAACGGCCGGCGTGCACGATCTGATTTTGCAATTGCCGGATGGCTACGACACCCTGATCGATCCCCAGTTTCCGATACTCTCGGCCGGTCAGCGGCAGCGTATCGCTCTGGCGCGTGCGCTTTACGGCCAACCATTCCTTGTCGTTCTCGATGAGCCGAACGCCAATCTCGACGCTGAGGGGGAAGAGGCTTTGTCTCGCGCCATCGACAGCATCAAGATGCGCGGAGGCATTGCAGTCGTCATCACCCATAGACCCGGTATTCTTGCTCAAGCGGACGAGATTCTGGTCTTGAAAGAGGGCAAGATGGCAGCCTTCGGCCCGCGTGAGGCGATCATGGGGCAGGTCCTTCGCAAACCGGTTGCGCGCTCTGCAAAGATCCTGAAGGTTGTCGGGGCAACCGGAAAGCTGGAGGTGTCGCGATGAGCGATGAGCTTTCTATCGCCTTCTGGCGCCGTTCACTCCGGCGACATATCGCGGTTGTTATCGGACTGGGGCTTGCCCTGTTCGGCGGTGTTGGCGGCTGGGCGGCCACGACGAAGCTGGCGGGAGCCGTCAGCGGTCAGGGCTTCATCGTCATCGAAAACGACGTCAAGAAAATACAGCATCTCAGCGGCGGCACGGTGTCCGAACTTTTGGTGCAAGAGGGCAGTGAGGTTGCGGCCGGCGATGTTTTGTTGCGTCTCAGCCGAACGACTGTCGAAGCCAATCTGGCAATTGTCGAGAATGCGCTGGTGCAGTCTCTGGTACGCGCTGCGCGCCTCAGAGCGGAGCTTGCCGGCACAAGAACGTTCGAGGCGGATTTTCTGGGAGAGAAGCGGCTGACCAGGCCTGCCTATGGCCAGCTCGTTGCATTGGAGCAGAACCTTCTCGAAACACGGCGAGACGGCATTGAAGGCATGAAGCGCCAGCTCGCCGAACGCAAGGGCCAGCTTGCAAATGAGATCGAGGGCGAAAACGTCCAGATCGAGGCGGTTAAAGCGTCGATTGCGGCGGTTGATGAGGAGTTTGCCTCTGTCGACGGATTGTACCGGCAACAGCTTGTCACGCTGCAGCGCCTGACGTCGCTCAAACAGCGTCGCGCCGAGTTGCAGGGCAATCTGGGTGAACGACTGGCATCGAGAGCGCAGGCCGAGGGGCGCATCAGCGAAGTGGAACTACAAATTCTTCAGCTCGATGAAAACCGCCGTGGAGAAAATGCCAAGGAGTTGGCGGAGACCGAAGCGAAGATCACCGAAATGGAAGCGCGACGTGTCGATGTGACAGAACAGTTTGGCCGATTGGACATCCGTTCTCCCGTCAGCGGTCGTATTTTCGAACTGCAGCTTCACACCGTCGGCGGCATCGTTCAGCCAGGGGAGACGTTGATGCTGGTCGCGCCGCGTGGCGATGGCCTGATAGTGGAGGCGAAAATCTCGCCGCGCAATATCGATCAGGTGACGCCAGGTCAAAGGGCACAGGTGCACTTTAGCGCTTTCGACCGCACGACGACACCGATGGTGGTGGGCGAGGTTGTCTCCATTTCGCCGGATGTGCTGACCGATCAAAGAACCGGACAGCCGTTTTACGCGGTGCGGATCAGGCCTGAGACAGAGAGCCTGGAAGGGTTGGGAGGCCTGAAACTCTATCCGGGAATGCCAACGGATGTGTTGATGCCGGCGGCGGAGCGGCGCGTGATCTCCTATCTTGTCAAGCCGCTGACGGATCAGCTCAATCATGTTTTCAGGGAGGACTGAGCCGGGACAAGAGAAATCATTTCCGCCCGGTATCAGACAAGGCAATCAGTTAACGAAAAAGGCGTTTGCCCGGAGGGGTCCATGGCAGCTATCCAGTTTATTGCGTTTATGGGGCAATCCAACGCGGACAATATGTTCAACCTCTATGGGGACAACGATTCCGGCGCTTCGGTTCTTGCGGCCGAGCTTTCGTCCTATCTCGGCATCTCCGGCGGTGTTTCGGCGTCCACGCTGAAAACAACGATCCAGGGCACGGGAACGTCGTCGAAATTTACGACCGCCAACAATGTGGTGGTCCAGGATTTTGCCAAGGGGGCAAGCGGCGTCGATGGCAATGCTTCCGATGCGCCGGGCGCGGATCTTCTCTGGTGGTATCCCGACACGAACACGCCCGGAGCACTGGCACAGGCTGCGATACAGGGCATCAATGCCTCGATTGCCGCCCTTGAGGCGCAAGGCTATACGGTCGAGCTGAAAATCGTCTGGGCGCAGGGCGAGGCGGATGCCAAGCGCATCATGGACGGCACGAGCGACGTCGAGACCTATAAGGAAGCGACGGTCGAGGTGCTGGATTACATCCGCGCCCAGACCGATCCTGCCGCACCGGTTTTCATACAGGAGGTCGCCGATACGGCCTATACGGGTTCTGATGCCCGCTGGAACGGAGGGCAGGATATCGTTCGCGAGGCGCAGCGCGAAATCGCGGCCAGTCGCGACGACATCTATATCGGTTCGATCACCGAAGATCTGCCGCTGAAGGATCAGGTCCATACGGATAACGAATCCTACGAAGTGGTTGGAGGCCGGCTTGCCAATTACATCGCTTATACGGAAGGGTTGACCGGCACCATTTCAGGGCCGCGTCCTTCGCCGGACCCGGATGAGGTGATGGAGCCCGGCGATACGGCGCCTGTTGCCGTTGCCGACAGCCACATTACCGTGACCGAGAACCGGACGACGGTCAGCAGCACGTTCAATCTGCTTGCCAATGACAGTGATGTGGATGGTGACGTCCTGCGGGTGACGCAGGCAACCCATGGCTCCAAGGCTTCCGCCATTCAGGCAGCGGAAACCGCCGTCGCCGGCAAATACGGCACTTTTTATATCAGTCCGAATGGCAGCTATTATTACAAGGTGGACCCGACCCTCGCCGCCACCAACGCCATCGCGGCCGGGCAGACCGCGGAAGACAATCTCACCTATCGAATTTCCGACGGGCGCGGTGGAACAGCCAGCGCCGTCGTCACGGTGACGATCACCGGTCTGAACGATGCGCCGACGGCGGTTGCCGACACCGCCTCGATCGTCAAAACCGTTTCGGGCAATGGCAATCTTCTGACCAACGATCTCGATCCCGATACCGGCGACGTTCTTTCCGTGCTTTCCGGCAGCGCCGCCGGCGGAGCGATGCAGAGCGTGACGACCGGCGGAACCACTATTGTCGGCAGTTACGGATCGCTGATCCTGAAAAGCGACGGAAGCTGGATCTATCAACCGAACCAGAGCAATGCTGCCGTCGCAGCACTTTCGGGCTCCGCATCGTTGTCGGAAGTCTTCAACTATACCGTCCGCGACGGCGCGGGTCTCCAGTCCTCGGCATCGCTGACGGTTTCCATTCGCGCCTCCTCCACAGGTGGCGAGCCCCAACCGACGATCAGCGGAACGGCGGCAGCCGATACGCTGCGCGGCACGGCAGGCGCAGACGTGATTGCCGGCCTGGGCGGCAACGATACGATCAAGGGGCTTACCGGAGACGATATCCTCATCGGTGGCGACGGAAACGATTATCTGGAGGGTAACGAGGGCAACGACCGGCTTGTCGGTGGTGCAGGTGTCGATACGCTGAAAGGTGGTGCGGGTGCGGATACCTTCGTTATCAGCAGCATGAGCGAGATAGGAGATATCGTTTCCGATTTTCGGTCCGACGACTTCCTCGATCTTTCCGGCATTCTGGCAATGCCGACCGGAACGACGGGCGCGAGCGCACTTGCGGCGGGCTATATCCGTCTTTCACAATCGGGCGCGGATACCCTCGTCGAGGTGGACGTGGACGGCGCCTCCGGTCCCGGCGCCTTCGCAACGGTTGCGACGCTCAGCGGGATTACGGCGTCGAGTGTAAAGCCGGCGCAGTTCATCGTCACGCCATCGGTTCCGTCCGGGCCTGCCAATACCGCGCCGTCCGCGACAGGCGAGGCCCGATCCGTTTCGGAAGATGGTCCGGGCAACACGGTTTCTGGCAACCTGCTTGCCAACGATCAGGATAGCGACGACGATATCCTCTCGGTCGCCTCGATCGTGATCAAGGGCGTGGCCTATTCGCTTGGCGCGTCGCAAAGCATTCAGACCAGTTATGGCGCGCTGACGATTGCACCCAATGGTGACTATAGCTTTACGCCATCCGCAACCAATCCGATCGTCAACGCGCTATATTTCGATAATCTGGTCGAGAGTTTTGAATACACCGTTTCGGATGGTCGCGGCGGAACCGCAAAGGCGAGCCTCTCGATCACGATTGCAGGCAGCAACGATGCGCCGGTGGCGGTCAGCGACACCGGCACCGTGTCTGTCAATGCCAGCGTGACCGGCAACGTCGTCGCCAACGACACAGATCCCGATGCCGGTGATTTCATGGCGGTGACCCGCGTGATGCATGGCTCGTTAAGCGTAGCCGTCACCGAAAACGACACACAATTGGCGGGTACATACGGCCTGTTGGTCATCGATTCCGACGGAACGTACAGTTACGTTCCCAATGTTTCCAACCCGGCGGTTTCCGGCCTTTCTGGCGGTTCGACGCTGACCGAGACCTTCAGCTACACCATTCGCGATGAGACGGGTCTGCAATCGACGGCCAGTCTGGTTTTCACCATCAAGGGAGCGAACCACGCGCCGGTTGCCGCCGACGATACGGCGACAGCGACGGCAGCCGCGACCAATGCGACAGGAACTGTTCTCGGCAACGATAGCGACGTCGATACCGGAGACGCATTGACGGTCCTGTCTGCCAGCGGCACCGGCGCAGCCGTCAACATCACGGGCGCGGGCAGCACAATTTCCGGCAGCTTCGGAACGCTTCTTCTGAAAGCGGATGGGAGCTGGAGTTACGATGTAAACGAGACCAATCCTTCAGTTGCAAGCCTGTCGGAAACCTCCAGTCTCACAGATACCTTTCGCTACACGATCCGGGACAGCCAGGGGGCAACCGCGACGGCGACGCTGTCCCTAACGGTCAAGGGCGCGCCGGCTGGCGGCGGAACGGGATATGGAACCCCGACCATCGTCGGGACAGACGCGGGCGAAACGATATCCGGCCTGGCGGGCAACGATATCATCGAAGGCAGGGGCGGCAATGATGTCATCAAGGGCAGGCTCGGCGATGACGTACTCGTTGGCGGCTCCGGCAACGACACGATGGAGGGCAATGAAGGCAACGATGTACTTTATGGCGGAACCGGCAATGACCAAATGAAGGGTGGTGCGGGTGCCGATGCCTTCTGGTTCGGCAGCGGTCACGGTGCCGATATCGTGCATCAGCTGCGGGCCGATGACACCCTGGTATTCACCAGCGATCTTTTTGTGTCCAAGGCCGCTTTGCTGGCGGCCGTAACGGTGGTTTCGGCAAATGAACTGTTGGTTGCGACGCCGGATGGCGGTTCGATCCAGTTCCTCGACACCACACTGAGCGATTTGCAAAAGAGCGGTTTCGCGGTCACAGACGGCTTGTTTGTTTAAGCTGTCGCCGATGGTCTTATTATTCCTATTTGCTGTGCCGACATGGCCCAAGCTTGGAACGTCGTATTCGATTGCCGACCCATGGGGACAACGACAACGGTATTAGGGCTGGCCACATTTGCTAAATTTCAAGTTGTAGTCGACGATTGCGTCTGGTCTTTTCTCCGCACGAAGAAGGAGATAGCGATGGTGTGGATGTCGAGTAGACAGTCACGGCCGGGACCGGAGGGAATGGCTATTGTTTCGCGCATGTCGCGGATAGTTGTGACTGCCCGTTCGAGTATACGTCGCTTCTGATAGCCATGGAGGTGATCCAGCCTGTTCGATCGCGGACAAGTTCGGCGTGTTCGGTTAGGATCATGGCATGAGGTTGCTGGGTCGACCAACGGGGTCAACGG
The DNA here is from genome assembly GCF_005221325.1 of Agrobacterium tumefaciens. NCBI lineage: Bacteria > Pseudomonadati > Pseudomonadota > Alphaproteobacteria > Hyphomicrobiales > Rhizobiaceae > Agrobacterium > Agrobacterium tumefaciens. The sequence goes on from NZ_CP039889.1 coordinate 2,238,070, forward strand.
AAGATCAAAGCCACATCTTGAGAACATGCTGTCATGCTGCTGCATCAGAATCGAACAGGGGCGATATCGATGTTTCGGTTATAATTACAATATTGTTTTAATATTTATCAGTATGTTGAAAAGATTTTTCAAGTGGAATATTAGGGTCGATGTAAACGCGGTCGACACCTTCTGGGTCACCCGTAAGAGCGATAGACGATAATTCGGGGAAGTCGTAAAAGTAATAAGCTTCGCTGGAGAGGGACGCAGGAGTCGCCCCTGAGTCACGCCTTCGCAGAAATTGCGCTGAGCTCTTCAAGATCGAGATCATGCTCAAGCTCTCTTAGCGTTTCGTCATCGATCTTTCCTTCTCGGCGCAAGCGAATGAGTTCCGTTCTGCCGGCGGCGACAGCCTGAAGAACGACATCGAAATGGGCATGAAGAAGTGGCGAATATTTCTCGGTGCTTTCGGCATATTTGACACTTGCCGCCAGTCGATGTTCGTATCTCTTCAGGAGTTGCGGATGGATCAGTTCTCCGTTTCCATCATAAGCAAGCCCCTGAACAGTTGCAAACTGGACCTGCGCCATTGAGGCTTCGGCCTCACTCATCGTCATCGGTGCGCTCTCTGGTTCGATATTGCCAAGCCCAACCCAAGCTATAATCCGTCCGAGCGTCGTTCCTTGTATGAGGACCGTTCCCACAATCACCGCGAAGGCCATGACCAGAATGAAGTCGCGTCCCGGGAAATCTTCCGGCAGGCTGAGAGCAAGCGCCAGCGTGACGACGCCGCGCATGCCTGCCCAACCGAGCGCTGTCACCCCTCCTGGTCCGAGGGGTTTCGAGCGAGCGAGTTGCAAGCCATGAAATAACCTGATGACGAAATCCGATGCGCATATCCACACGAACCGCGCGATGACGAGCGTAACGAGGATCGTCACCGCGGGGAGGGCCATCGAGCCAACCAGTGAGCCAAAGCCACCGCCACGTTCAACGACGTCCCGTAGCGACAGTCCTATCAGGATGAAAACCATTGCCTCCATGAGGAAAACAAGAACGTTCCAGAATGACGTCCCGCGCATACGCGTCGCGGCAGACAGCACAGTATGCTGATGCCATGATGCAATCAATCCGGCGGTCACCGTAGCGATCACACCGGACGCATGCATCTGTTCCGCCAAAAGATAGGCGGCCCACGATAGAATGGCCGTCGCAGCAATCATCAGATATTCGTCGCCTAGATGCCGGACCAGCTTTACCCACGCGAAACCGACAACCGCACCGATTGCCGCGCCACCTGCAGCCAGAAAGACGAATGCAGCGAGTGCTTCGGTGGTGCTGAATGTACTGCCGGCCGCAGCTGCCACGGCAAAACGAAAGAGTACGAGCCCGCTGGCATCATTCAGGAGGCTTTCTCCTTCCAGAAGGATCTGGAGGCGTCTGGGTATCTTGACCCTTTCCAGCACGGCACGAGCCGAAACTGCGTCAGGAGGTGAGACGATAGCCCCAAGGGCAGCGCAGGCAGCCCACGGCAGGGACGGCATGAGGAGGTGAACAACAACGGTAATGACGACTGTCGTGAACAACACCGCGCCGATTGCGAGGGACGCAATGCCGAAGACATGCCGTTTCAAACGGTCCACGGCGATCGACCACGCTCCATCGAGCAGCAGTGGCGGTAAGAAAATCACCAGAACCAGTTCCGGATTGACGGAGATCGTGGGCAAACCGGGGACGAATGCCAACGTTCCTCCGCCCATCAGAAGCGCTACGGATGGCGGCAGGCTCATGCGATGGGCGATGTAATGCAGCACGATAATGGCGAGAAACATCGCGATCACGAGTTCGAACAGATGCGTGCCGTCCATATGCCCCCCCAATCCGCGTCGGACTCATATCAAATGACGAGTTTCGTGAAAAAGCAACGGTACTCATTTTTGCTGGCTTGAAGGAGTTCCGGCAATTATCACCAGCTCTTTAGGCGGCACCGCACCGTTCTGGTTTTCAAGAAGCGCTGTGATGGCAGCCTTGAGGCCTACACCGCTGACTCGGGTGCTCATCATATCCCTTGTAAGGGCGGTAATAATGTCGGCAGCTTCGCGGGTTGGTAAGCCGCCATCCCTGATGTTGGAGACACAGTTGCGGTTGGAATCCGGGTTTCCCGACGCCGGGCCAAAAGTGATGTAGGCACCGAGACTGTCGGCAGATGAAAGCCCGGGACGTTCGCCCACAAGCACGATCGTCAATTCTGCGCCTAATGCCTCACCGATAGGATCACCAATTGCGACGCGCGCCTGATTAGCAAGGACAATTGGCGAGGACGCCAGGTTAAGAGATGCCAGCCTCGGAACAAGCGCCTCGATCAAAGGCACTGCATTGAGGTCAACCGCGCTAGACGAAAGGCCGTCCGCGACGATGATTGCGACATCGTAGCCTTCGATTGTCCTTTTCTGTTTGAGACGGGCCGTAGATTCTGCTGAAAGCTGCCGTCCAAGGTCAGGCCGCCGCACATAGATGCTGCGGTCACGTGCCATGCTGTCAACATTGACAACCGAAAGGCCAAGGCGATCGAGCCTATCCGCTAGCGAGCGCCGGTCGACGCTTGTCCAGACTGCTTCACGCGCCCGCGCGTGGTCGAGAAGAAAGGCGAGCTGTGCGCGTGTCGGAAGGCCTGCCCCATGGCGGCCAAGCGAAACACGCGCATCGGTCATGTCCTTGAGGTTTACAGTTTTATCGCTGGCTGCCGGTTTGAACATTTTCACCATCTTAGCCTCCAATCAGTTCGCTGTTTCGGACATAATTGGACAGCGCAACAGGCTCGCCAAACATCGCACCGTGGCGATCGGTCAGCCCGATATCAAACAGCCATTTCTCGAATTCCGGTGCGGGTGGTCGCTTCAGCGTCTCCCGGCAATAGACGGCATCGTGATGCGATAGCGACTGATAGTTGAGCATGATGTCGTCGGCGCCAGGAACGGTGATGACGAAGTTGACATTCGCGGCGCAAAGCAGAGTAAGCAGCGTGTCCATATCCTCTTGATCGGCGTCCGCGTGATTTGTGTAACAAACGTCAACACCCATCGGCAGGCCAAGGAGCTTTCCGCAGAAATGGTCTTCAATGCCAGCTCTGATAATCTGCTTGCCGTTGAACAGATATTCCGGTCCGATGAAGCCAACGACCGTGTTGACGAGCAGCGGGTCGAACTCGCGGGCGACCGCATAGGCGCGTGCCTCCATCGTCTGCTGGTCGATGCCAAAATGTGCATCCGCCGAAAGAGCAGCTCCCTGACCTGTCTCAAAATACATGACATTGGCACCGGGTGGGCTGCGTTTGAGCGATCGCGCCGCCTCATGCGCTTCCTTGAGCAACGCCAGATCGATGCCAAAACCGCGATTTGCCTTTTCCGAACCGGCCACCGACTGGAAGACGAGGTCGAGGGGCGCGCCTCTTTCCATTGCCTGCATCGCAGTCGTGATATGTCCAAGGCAACAGGTCTGGGTTGGGATAGCAAGCTTTTCCCGCAATTCGTCGAGCAGAGAGACGATACGAATGTAGTCATCGGTCGCGTCGGTTGCCGGGTTGACACCAATCACGGCATCTCCGGACCCCATAAGGAGTCCGTCGATTGCAGAGGCGATGATGCCGCGGCTGTCATCCGTCGGGTGGTTGGGCTGATTTCGAGTGGAAAGCCGGCCCGTCAGACCTATCGTGTTTCGGAAACGCGTCACTACACGTCGCTTGGCCGAAACAGTAATCATGTCCTGCAGCCGCATGATTTTAGACACCGCAGCGACCATTTCCGGGGTGAGGCCCCATGTCACCGCCTCAAGCTGGTCCTGCGTCGTCTCGGGCCTCAGCAGCCACTCGCGGAATTCGCCAACGGTGAGCGAAGAGACCGGCCCAAACGCCGCCGCATCATGCCGGTCAGCGATCAGCCGTGACACCTCGTCTTTATCGGATGAGATCAGTTCTTCGCCAAGAAATGCCTTGAGCGGCAGTTCGGCCAGCGCCATCTGTGCGGCAAGCCTCTCGACAGGACCTTCTGCGGCGATTCGTGCCAGTTGATCGCCGGAACGCTCCGGCGTTGCCTTCGCCATGAGAACCTTCAGGTTATCAAAACGAAAAACAGTTTTTTCGATCGTCATAGTGTAGGGCATCGAATGGATTACCGGTTGATGAGTGCCAGGGTTTTATGGTGGAGCTTTGCGTTGGCCGATGCCAAAACCCGTCCATCCGAATGAAATGACAGCGCGTTGCCCTGCCAGTCGGTGATAGAACCGCCTGCACCGGTCACGATCGGCACGAGAGCCATGTAGTCATAGGGCTGCAGACCCGTTTCGAGCGCAATGTCGCAATGGCCCGATGCGAGGAGGCCGTAAATGTAGCAGTCGCCTCCAAAGCGTCGCAGCTTCGTTGTCCTGGACAGGCGTTCGAAGCACGCAATGTCGGCGCCTACGAACATGTCGGGTGAGGTCGTATAGAACCGGGCGTCAGAAAGGTTTTCGTTGCTGCTGGTTCGTGCCGGTTTTCCGGCAAATACTGTTCCTCCCGGCCGTCCCAGCCACCGCTCGCCGGTTGCGGGAATATCGATTACGCCACAGTATGGTTTTCCCTGATAGGCTAGCGAGATGAGCGTGCCAAACAGCGGAAAGCCGGTGATAAAGCTCTTTGTACCGTCGATTGGGTCGAGCACCCATGTAAAGGCGTCGCCTTGCTTGACGCCAAACTCTTCGCCATAAATTCCATGGTCTGGAAAACGCGCCTCGATCATCTCGCGCAGATGTTTCTCGATTGCGCGGTCGGCGATCGTGACCGGGCTGTCGTCGAGTTTTGAGATGACGTCCAGTGGCGTCCTGAAATAAGAAAGCGCCAGCGGGCGTGCGGCGTTGGCGAGCGCTTCGGCAAAGGCGATGTAAGGTGCGACTTCTCGCAGGTGGATATCTTGGGTGGTCATCAGAGCGCTTTCAGGAAAAGGGGCCAGCGAGGGTCATGGATGATCGAGCGGGCGCGCATGTGTTTCCATATCCCGTATTTGTAAAAGTCAAAATCAAGTGTCGAAATCCGGTTCTGCACCATCGCCCATGTGCTCCACTTGATGTCTGCCAGCGCCTTGTGCACAATGAAACGGGCGTGAGATGCCTTGTTGTAGAGGCCGAAATATTCCTCGATGATTTCGCAGTCGATGTCCTCCGAATAGAACATTTCACCGCTCCAGATCGCCAGATCGTAGAGACGTTCATTGTTCGAGGCGTATTCGAAGTCGATGAGTTTGATCGACTTGTCGTCGCCGATCAGGAAGTTTCCTGGCATCGGATCGTTAAAGCACGGAACGAGATCAAGCCCGGAAGCCTCAAGTGCCGCGCGCGCATGCTTGTAGGACCGGAACAGCCAGTCGTGGTCGAGTGGCCAATGGCCGCCAAGTGCTCTCACTTGATCAAAATGCTCTTCAATCATGTCGAAGACGGTTTTTGTCAGTGGCAGCGTAGGGGCTTCGTGAAACTGCCTGTACACACGCACCGCCTCGTTTCTGATCGCGGGGTCTGCGAAATCCTTATGGGTCGAGGCGCGGCGGCCGTCGATAAATTCAGCGATTTCGATATCGAGGTGATCGAGATAATCGAATGTCTTCGGCCCGACGCCGATCGCTTCAGCCTGCTTGCTCGCCGCAGCCGCAGCCTTGCGGTTGATGAACATCTCCGTGCCCCGGCCAGGGATTTTCAGAAAATACCCCAGGTCGTCACCTTCGACCTCGATGCGAAAATTGGTGTTGCTGATGCCTCCGGAGACCGGACGGTAGCGCAACCGCCTGCCTTCCCATGGTTTAACCTGGATGATTGCGGCCTCCAGCGCCCGTTCGGCATCGGATCGTGCCGTTCCCAGTTCGTTCATAGGCTTGTTCCCGTTATCGTTTTTAGCCCGTTGTTATAAGTCTCTGCTTAGAGCGCCCGTAGTCTAGCCTCGAAGTCCGGATGGCCAAGCAGCATTCGGCAGCGCAGAAAACGCCAGCCAGCATGTTTCAGGAATTCAACACCCTTCGGTGGTGACCGAAGCTCCAACACGAGGCTGCGCAGGGCCCAGTAGAGATCGTCCGCCGCAGCATAGACACGGCAGCGACTGAACGCCTTTTCGGTGAACGCGCCATCATGCATCTCGAGCAGCGGCTTCATCTGGCTTTCGAACTGGTAAAGCTCGTTCATCTGCACACCAAGCTGATAATAGGGGTCGATATCAGCGGCCATGTCGAAATCAACGAGTTGCAAAGACCCGTTGGGGCCAAGCATGACATTCGAAGCTTGCGGATCCCCGTGGGCCGGTTTCACATCCACCCCTGCTGCCGTAACGGCCTCGCGGATCGGCCTCATCCAGGACAGCATCCACTCTGCATCACCGGGCAGATCGGCATCGCCAGCCGAGACGATCGACCATAGCTCGTCGATCCCTTCAAAGACCGACCATGTGTGCCCGAAGGGCACACCGGCTGCGATTGTTTTCTGCATCTCTAACAGTCGGGCAGCCCTTGCCAGTTGCATGAGATCGTCGATCTTGGCCGTCCGCCAGCCGTCTCCAAGTCGGCAAAACAGCGCTGCACGGGTCTTACTATCGTACACGATAGGTTCAGGAGAGAAGCCGAGCTCGTGAAAACGGGTTGCGGCAGCAAACGCCACTTCGCCATCGACCAGATCGGCGACTTCATCAGCACCAAGCCGCAGGAAATATTCCGCTTCCCCTTCGGGGCTTGCGACTGCAAAGCCGCTGGACTCGACGGCGTGGTAAGACGGTGATGCGACAGCAGCCGTTGACGGAGTGTAGGCCGGTCTGGTTCCGACCACGGCAGAAAACGCAAGAAGCGCGTTTTCTGCGCGTTCTTCCACCGGGTTTTGCGGCGATCCCACTTTCTTCATTCTGCAGCCTCGACGAGTTCTGCCGCCTGCAGGCCTTCACAAGCGATCCGGTAGAGCATGTCGGCAAGAATCTGCGTGCCAACGGCTTGGTCTTCCGGAGAGGTGTATTCGGTTGGATGATGGATAACGCCATCACGGCTGTGCACCGCAAGTACCACCGCCGGGCAAACCGCTGACATCGCAACGGAGTCATGGCCGCCGATCGTATCGAGGTGGCGAGCGCTCAACCCGAGATTTGCTGCTGCACTTTCAGCCAGGGCAATTAGTCCAGGCGCGAATTTTCCAGCCTTGCGGCGGTCAATCGAGCGCACTTCGGAGGTTACTCCGGCCTTTAACGCGGCCTCGTCGATCTTGATTTTCATCTTGCGCTCTGCATCCGCCAGCACTTCTGGCGACGCTGAACGCAGTTCAATGAACAGCACTGCCTCCGCTGGCACCACATTCGGCGAATTGGGAAAGACTTCCAGTCGCCCAACCGAGGTATGCAGGTCGAGGCCATGCTCGGTCGAAAGTTGTTTAAGGTCGGCGATCAGATAGGCAGCAGCAAGCAACGCATCCTTGCGGTCTGCCATCGGAGTAGCGCCCGTGTGGGCCTGACGGCCGAGGAAGGCGAGGCGATATTTCGTGGCGCCCCAGAAGCGCGTAAAGATACCGAACCGCTCGCCGGCGTTGCTGAGTGTCGTGTCTCCCTCGATATGCAGCTCGATCAGGGCGTCGGGAATCTCGACCTTGTCTCTTCCCGCATAACCGATCTCTTCCAGCGACTGGCGCACGGTGATGCCGTCCCCGTCTGCCCTGTCGAGCGCCCATTCGAGTTCCGCTGCGCCGGCAAAAACACTGCTGCCCAAAAGGCTGGGCTGGAAACGTGCACCCTCCTCGTTTGTCCAGTTGACGATCTGAAAGTTGCAGGCGGAAAGCCGGCCCTCAGCCTTGAGGCGCTCGGTCACGGCGAGAACCGCTTCGCAGCCGGCAATAACGCCAAGCGCGCCGTCGAAGCGCCCGCCGTTCGGCTGACTGTCAATGTGCGAACCGACCATGATCACCGGAGCATTGGCGCCAGCCAGCGTCATCTTGCCAAACTGGTTGCCAATGGCATCGATGGACTGCGTGAAGCCGTTATCGGCAAACCAGCGACCCAGCCAATCGCGCGCCATGCCGTCTTCTCTGGACAGTGTAAGGCGTGTCATCGATCCGTCGGGACCACCGCCAAAGGTGGACACAGCCTCCATCAGCGCCTGAAGACGATTGGGATTGATTGGGGCAGGTGAGGAAGGAGCGTCAGGCATGTATGATTTCCACGTTTGATTGATTGAATTGTTCCGAGAATTCCCGGGCCACCACGCCACTGGTCACGACCGCATCGATGTCATTGAGACCAAAGGTGTGAATGGAGCCGAGGCGGCCGAATTTCGAGCTGTCGGCAACGACCACCGAGCGTTTTGCCTGCGCCTTGGCAACGCGGCGCAAGACGGCCTCGTCTTCACCGAAGTCCATGAAGCCCCGGTCGGAGTGGATCGCACTAATGGCGATGATGGCCAGATCAAAGAAATGCTCTTTCAGAGCGGCAACGGTTTCGTGTCCGTAAGTCGCCTGGTATTCGGGCCGCATACGTCCACCGAGAACGCGGACGCTCGCCTGCGGCAGGTGGAAAAAATGGGCAGCGACAGCCAAAGAATTGCTGACGACGGTGATATCCTTGCGGCTTTCGAGATGTTTCAGGCAGGCAAGGGTCGTCGTACCGGTATCGATGAACACCTTCATCCCGTCTTCGACCAGGGCCGCTGTTGCCTCGCCGATCCTTGCTTTTTCCCGAGATGCGACGCGCAGGCGCTCGGTAAAGGGTTGATCGCTTTCCTGCTGGTCGAGAACTGCTCCACCATAAACCCGGCGGGCGTAGCCGCGCGCCTCCAGTTCCTTCAGGTCACGCCGGATTGATTCCTGACTGACATGCAGATGATCGGAGAGTTCCTTCACGTTGACGCGCTGGGACTGTTTCAGCGTGTCGAGGATAAGCTTGAGGCGATGTTCCGTGAAACTCATGAATATTCCCTGGATGCTAGCGACGGTCGGAACCACATTGCCGGGCGCGCGACCACGTTCAGGCCGAAGCCATTTGAGGTATTTGCGTATCACCGCCGGCGAGTGACGGTACCAGATGACAGGCGGCGAAGTCCTGGCTGCCTCTTACAGTCAGAACAGGCTGAAGATTGCCACATTTCTCCATTGCATGCGGACAGCGCGACTTGAAGCTGCAGCCAGTGGGAATGTCGATCGGGCTTGGCGGCTCGCCCTCGAGAAGGCAATCTTCCGGCTGGTAACGGCGTTCCTCAAGCGTCGGCATCGCGCTTAAAAGCGCCATGGTATAGGGATGGCCAGGATCAAAGAACAACCGCTCATTGTCAGCCAGTTCGAAGACCTCACCGAGGTACATCACAGCGACACGGTTACAAACCTTGCGGACCATAGCGAGGTCGTGGGAGATGAAGATGTAGGTGAGGTCGTATTCTTTCTGCAGCTTCTGGAAAAGATCGAGAAGCTTGAATTGTTCCGTCTGGTCCAGTGCAGACAATGTTTCGTCCATGATGAGGATTTCCGGCTCCAGAACGAGCGCTCGGGCGACATTGATCCGCTGCCGGTGGCCGGCACTCAGCCCAATCGGCAGCTCTTCATAGAGATCGGTGGACAGGCCGACCTCGCCCATCACCTTGAGTACACGTTCTCGAATTTTGGCGCCGTCTTTCCACCCGTGGGTGCGAAGCGGGCCTTCCAGCATCTTGCCGACAGAAGTGCGTGGCGGAAGCGAGCCGAAGGGATCCTGCAGAACCATCTGAAGCTTCTTGCGGAACGAAAGAAGGTCCTTGCCGCTAAGGGTTGCGATATCCTTGTCACCACACAGGACCTGACCGGAACTTGGCAATTCCAACCGGCTGAGAAGCCTCATCAGGGTGGATTTGCCACAACCGGATTCACCGACGATCGCAAAGCTGTCGCCGCGACGGACATCAAAGGTGACGTTTCTGACGGCGCACACGTGATTGAAGCCGCCAAAGCCGGTTTTCTTTCTAACCTTGTAGATTTGCGATGCGTCGCGCAAACTCAGGACAGTTTCGCGCTTGTCGTTCAGGCGTGGGATTTCGCTTTTCTCGATCCAGATCTTCGGTGTCTGCTGGACGAGGTCCTTCGTGTAGGCGTGGGCGGGCGCCGCGATCAGTCGTTCGGTCTCCTGTTCTTCGATGATGCGGCCTTCCTCCATCACGAGCATACGGTCGCAGGCTTCGCGGGCAACCGGCAGGGAAGAGGAGACGAACAAGACGGCCGTGTCGAAGCTCGAAGTCAGTTCCTTCATCAGACGGATGACCTGAGCGGCAACGGTGACGTCGAGCGGTTGAGTCACGTTGTCGGCGATGAGAAGCGCGGGATTGGTAACCAGAGCATCGACGATCAGGGCGCGCTGCATCATACCACCGGAAAACTGCGAGGGGTAATCGCTGAAACGGCTGCGGGCAGATGGAATACGGACCGCCTCAAGTAACTCGATTGTTCTTTTTTCCGCTTCCTGCCGGGAGGTGCCTGGCGCGACGGCACGCAGTTTCTCCACGATCTGGTAACCGACTGGCAAGGTTGGATCCAAGGCGCCCATTGGGTTGGCGCCAACATAGGCGACACGCCGGCGCAGGACGCGCATCTCGCTCTCAGTAATGGCGTAAATATCCTTGCCTTCGAAGAGCACGCTGCCGGATTGCAGGGCGAGTGGCGCTTCCAGCCAGTTGACGACGGCTTTTGACAGAACCGTCTTGCCAGCACCGCTGGCGCCGACGACGCCAACGATTTCGCGCGGTGCGATGTTGAAAGAAATATCATCGAGAATGATCTTCGCCTGGGCCCCGCGTCGGGCAGCAACCGTGACATTCCTGAGTTGGAGAAGAGGCTGGCTCATCACTCTGATCCTCCGTGAATGGTGTTTCGGGCGCGCTCCAGCGAGGCACCGATAAGATTGATGCTGGTCAATGTCAGGCCGAGGAACACGCCGGGCATGGTGGCGATCCACCAGGCATTGAGCAGATACTTTCGGCCATCCGCAATGATGTTGCCGAAGGTCGGAGTCGGTGGCTGGACGCCCAGGCCCAAGAAGCCGAGGGTCGATTCAAAAATCATCATTCGGGCCACATCAAGCACGGAGGTGAAGATTACCGGCGGGAGGAGCAGTGGCAGGAGCAAGCCCACGATAATGCGGATATCGGTCGAGCCACCCAGTTTTGCGGCGCGCACGTATTCCCGTTGTCTCTCCGTCATGACGATACTGCGCATGATGCGCGCATAGACCGGCCAGCTCGAGAGGCCAAGAACAAGAACGATAGCGGGAATCGTCGGGCGTGAGACGCCCAGGACGGCGATTGCCAGAATGATCATCGGTATTGAAAGTTGCGCGTCGGTGAGGCGCATGATCAGCATGTCTATGCGGCCACCGAAATATCCGGCGATGGTTCCGAGAGCGCAACCAATGATGAGCGTCACGGCAACAGAAGCGATGCCGATCAGGAAAGAATAGCGCAGGCCGACAAGCGAGCGAACCAGCATGTCGCGGCCGATCTGGTCAGTGCCGAGCGGATGGGCCCAGCTCCAGTTGTCTCCGATGAAAAGCGGTGGCAGGAGACGCGCCTTCACATCCATCTTGGTGGGATCGATGCCGCTGATTTCAGGGTAAAGAGCGGCTGCAATCGCAAGCAGAAGGAAGATTGCAAGGCCGATGCGAAAACCGGGCGTCGAGGCGGCGCGGTCAAAGATGCGCCGTGCAATAGAGCGGCTTGCGGCCTTCGATACGAGCGGGGTGTCGAGTGCAGATGTGATGGACATCAGTATTCTAGCCTCGGATCGATGGTGGTTGCGACAAGATCAACGATGATGTTGATCAGCACGAAAATCGCACTGGTCACGATGGCAATGCCCTGGATCAGGGGAAAGTCGCGCTGCAGCACAGCGTTGATGGTTAGAAGACCAAGTCCCGGATAATCGAAGATGTATTCGACGATAATGACGCCGCCGAGGAGGCCGGAGAACTGCACGCCGAGCAGATTGAGCAATGGCACCGAGGCATTGCGTAGCGCGTGGTTGGAAATGATCCGCGCCTTGCTCAAGCCGCGCACGCGGCCAACCGAAACATAAGGCTCCATCATCTGCCCCGACACGGAACTGACCAGCGTGCGGATCAGAACCGGCGACAATTCCACCGCCAGTACGATGGCGGGCAGGATCGTGTAGGCAAAGCCCTGATAGCCGATCGCAGGCAGCCAGCCGAGCTTGACTGAGAACAGCAGTGCCAGAACGATGCTGAGCCAGAAATTCGGCAGTGAGATGAAGACCGAGGAAATGTAGAATGCCAGTTTGTCGGGCCATCTGCCGATCGACAGTCCGCCGGCAATGCCGACAATTGCCGAAAAGATCAGAGCGATCACCAGCGTGACAGCCGCAAGCTGGAGCGTCATCGGCAGGGCATCGAAAACCAGGTCGAAGACCTTCGCACGCTCACCACGCGTCGTGTCGTTGAACGTCGCCCCGCCTGTTGAAGCGCCGTTCGCCGGGCGCACGAAGGACTGACCAAGATCGCCGCGAACGACGCCGTTCATATACCTGCCGAACTGCACCGGGATAGGATCGCGCAGGCCCATATCAGTTGCGATCTTCTCAATTAGTGCCTCGGGTGCCATGCCACCCGCCATCAGGCGTACCGGATCTCCCGGCACCACCCGCAATAGGGTAAAGATCAGCAGGGAGACGAGGAATATGATGATGACGCCTTGGAAAAGGCGCCGCATCAAGAAGTTGATGGCAAACATTCAGCCACTCCGCTCGGAAATTCACGTGGAAGTCTGCACGCCGCCCCAAGGTCAGGTGGCGTGCAGATATACGCCATCAGGCAGCCGGTTTGGCGGCGTCTATCGATCCGTCCGGATAGATGTACATGCCTTCAAAGTCCTTCTGCATGGCGTGGATCATCACCGAGGTAAACAAAGAAAGCGCCGGCATTTTTGAGGCGATGAGCGGCATGGTTTCTTCCTGGAGGATTTTCTTGCGTTCCTCCAGTGTCGGTGCCGAACGCTCCTTGTCGAGGCTGGCATCGATATCCTTATCCTCGATGCCGCAGATGCGGTGAGAGGTGGAGTGGAAATGGGTGCGCAGCACGAGGTCCGGTTCCGGAGATGCCGTCGACCAGCCGCAATCGACCATATGACCTGGGCCGCCACCGGGGCGGTGATAAAGCTGCTCATTCCAGGCCGCGGGCTCAAGCACGGTCAGGCTGACGTTGAAGCCCTGCTCCTGCAACATGGCGGTGATCATTTCGCCGTACTCCTTGGTCTTCGGGTAGAAGCCGACGGAGGTGATATATTCCAGCGGCGGTAGACCTTTGCCGTTCGGGAAACCGGCTTCGGCCAGCATGGCCTGTGCTTTTTCCGGGTCGAATTTCGGGTAGTCAGGCAGGTCGACGTAACCGAACTTGACCGGAGATACGAAGTTGGATGAAGCGTGGCCGGCCGAACCCATCAATTCCATAATCATGTCCCGATCGATTGAATGGCAGGCTGCTAGACGGATACGCGGATCGTCAAAAGGAGGTTTCGAGCAGCGGAACCACAGATACTTGTTTTCAACCGAAACGACCTTGTTGATGAATATCGCTGGATTGTCCTTGATCGAGTCCACCTGTTCCGGCTCCAGCCGCTCGACAATCGAAGCCTGACCATTCATCAACGACAGCATTCGGGTGGTAGAGTCGCCGGTGAAGGTGAAATTGATACCGGGAATAACGGGTTTGCCTTTGAAATAGCCGTCATAGGCCTCCATCACGGTGTCGTTGCCGCGCTGTTCGACAAACTTGAACGGGCCGGTGCCGTTTAGCCGCTGGGAGAGTGGTCCACCGGCCCCACCGGCGATATCCTTGGCCGACATGATTGGCAAGAAGGATGCGAGGAATATGAAGAGGTGGGCCGGATAGCCGCCTTTCGATGTGTCGACGATGACCGTGTAATCGTCCGGCGTCTCGATAGTCAGGGTTTCGGTCGGGCCGGGATACCATTGTGCCGGACGATCTGCGCCCGAGCCGTATTCAAAGGTTGCCTTGACATCTTCAGCCTTGAACGGCTTGCCGTCATGGAAGACGATGCCTTCGCGCAGTTTGATCTGCAGGCGGTGGGGATCAAGCAGCTTGATGTCGGTTGCCAGCTCGTAGACGACCGCACCTGGATCGTCGAGCTTCATCGGCGTGCGGGTCAGGAAACCCATCACGAAACCTTCGATGTTCTTCTGCGACAACGTGGTGTGAGCGGTCGGATCCCAGTTGCCGGTGATGTTTTCGGCCGACAGGAAGGTCATTGCCTTGCCGGCCTGTGCAAAAGCCGACGAAATGAAAAAGTCAGGATTGATCTGCATATAGCCGGCGACAGCGGCGGCGCCCACAGAGCCTTGAAGGAAGCGGCGGCGACTGAATTCTGAACCCATCGAGTTCCCCTTTTCTATTTTGAGCAAACCGTCAAATCAGTCAAAACGGTCAAATCAGTCACAAGCAAAGGGCGTGCCAAGTCAGTCTTCACAGGGAAAGCGCATTTCCGATCAATAATCTGTGTGGGATTTGACCATTTATTGGTCGATTGAGAAAGAATTAATCGGCAAGTGCGATCAGCGGCGCCTGCAGCTGGGTTTGCCCTTCGCTATCGACGCCGCCAGCAGGCGTAGTGTATTGGTTCCCAGAAGTTGCGTGTTATTCCTTTGCGACGGCGACCATATTCGTGGACGAGCTGTAGCGTTCCAGTCTTCTGTAGCTGCATCATACTGCACAATTTTCCCACCTTGTCGCATTTTTCCTTTTCGGCTTTGGCGAAGATATCCTGACTAATCATTCATGTCCCCCGCGTATGTTTTGTAATCTCGCTTCAAGTTGCGTGACGCACAGTTTGGTAGAGACTTCCAGTTGTCGTGTCCGCACGCCAGTAATGCAGTTTCCGTTTGCAATGCCACTAGAACGTGCTTAATATAAGAACGCTCAATCCAAGTTTAGAACCTATCATGCAAAGTTAGCAAGGGAGTGTTTGGCATGGGTGAAGGTCGTTTACCAGCCCTTGAGTCCGATCTGGCGCAAAATCCAGATTTGGCAGATCGTCTAATCCACGATCCCCAAGCTGTATTGAACAACTATGGCGTAAATATCGACAGCGCCGCGTCATCGCAAATCAAAGACTTGTTGACCGCTCAGGTTAATTCCGGGATAAATCCACAAGCCGTGTATGTCGCGGTAAAGATTTAGGTTTTTCTCTCAAATTGTTTTTCCTGCTCGGTTTGGCGAGGTGACAATGGGCAACGACCTGAGTGATAGCTCACCTTTAAAACATCAGGCCACCCGCTGCCTTCTCGTTGTTCCGCCTTTCTGCGACGTTTTCATGCCGTCACTAGCTGCACACTTGGTGCACGACGTACTTACCCGCTCTGAGATAAACACAAAGATACTTTACGCCAATCTAATTGCGGCTGACTTAATTGGTTTCAAGGTTTATCATACTTTAGCGGCAAGCCATCAATGGTTGGTATGTGAGAGGCTAATTTCTTTAGCGCTGCATAAACGCAGTCATCCTAAGGTCCCCAGTGCAACGAACGCGTCGGTTGCATTACTCATTGAAAATATTAAAGATGTGTTCAGGGACGCTGGAGTTGATCAAGACGCTTTCTCGGTTGAAGATATATTGACTGCTCTTGATTTGCTTGAAGCCAAGTTCCTTAAAGAAGTGGAAGTTTGGCGTCCGGACATAATTGCTTTCACGTCCACATTTCAAACGATTACTGCCGTTGAGCTATTGGCGAATGCGGTGAAATCGCGTACGCCGTCCCCGCCACATATAATCGTAGGAGGCGCAAATGCCGATGGCGAGATGGCTCTCGGGTTGCGCTCATTTATGATCTCCGTGGACCATATTTTTTCTGGAGAGCTTGACGATCAGCTTTCACAATATTGTCGAGACAAGTCGGCTTGGTCCCGAGGAATAACGAGGTCCAAGGGTATCTACCCGCCCTATGAAGCCTACATCGACTACGATGCATTTTTTGAACAGTGCCGCGAATACAACCACCCGCATATGGATACCATTTGGCTACCCCTCGAGACCTCGCGGGGCTGTTGGTTTGGTGAGAAGTCCCACTGCACCTTCTGTGGTCTCAACGGAAGCGGAATGAAGTATCGCGCCAAGGAGGGGGTCTCAGCAGTAGATGAGTATAGGCACTACAGAGAGAAATATGCCCCTAAAGGCTTCTTCATGGTGGATAACATCATTCCTAAGAACTTCTTTGAGGAGTTTCTCAAGCCTATCGCTGCTTTGGAAGGTGTTTCCAAAGCAGATATATTTTACGAGGTCAAAGCCAACCTTTCTGTTGAAGAGATAAGATTGATGCGAGACGCGGGGGCTAGCGCGTTCCAGCCCGGCATCGAAGCTCTGTCAACGCCTCTGCTGAAACACATGAAGAAGGGAACGTCGGCTTTTGTCAATTTACGGACATTGTTTTGGGCAAAGCAGTCCGGAATAAAGTGCGTCTGGAACTTGCTCGCTCGCTTTCCAAATGACAAAGAAAACTGGTATCAAGACACCCTACAACTGTTGCCCTACATCAGGCACTTTCAGCCCCCTCAACAATCGGTGTCGAAGGTGTCGATTGACAGGTTTAGTCCACATTTCGATAGATCATCCGACTTCGGAATCCGGAATATCAAACCCGCGCCCTTATATGAGCAGATTTTCGCTGACGTCGACTTGAATCGACTGGCATATCACTTCACGGCGGATTTTGAGACTGAGTTCAACGAGGATATATGCGGCTTATTGGACTTGGAGATAGCCGCATGGAGAGCCGCTTGGAAAAGGCGACCACCGACCATTGAGGCCTTCATATTGGATAATGGAGGGGCGATCGTTGTGGATACACGCAATACAATCAACGCAGCTGATCTGGTAGTTGACGAATTCGGAGCTGTCCCGCGCCTGGCTAGGAGCGACTGCAACGAAAGCACCGAGGAGTGGCTCATCAGTCGTGGGCTTGCCATGAGAGTTGAGGGGCGACTCGTCAACCTTATAGAGCGAGTTCATTCTAGCGGAATGGCGCACGAGCTGCCGTTCTTGATGCAAGCCTAATCACTCACCTGGATCATGGCATCCTTCCCGACGGGTTCCGTGCCCTTCTCCACGCGGGCCACCAGGAAGCCGATACAGGGCGGCAATTTGCGGGCGTTAGGTGATAGTTCCCATGCGCGCCTATGGCTAGAGCAGGGTATGTCACGCATCACCAAAGCGGCCGCTTTCTATCGCCGGCGCATACTTGCATTACCGCATCAAGTAACTAATCTTCGTTGCAACTATACCGTTAGGGGAGGGGTGTATGCGTCCGACTTTGTTTGCTCTGGTTTTGCTATCGATCTCATCGGCGACGGCACTCGCTGACTGCACTAATAACGATTTTGGTTGGTGCCAGCCTAATGTAGGTGGCGACGTAGGTGAAAAATGGCAACAGACCGTTGACGAGGCTCGAAAAGTTGGAAGCCAAATCAAACCGATGGAGCTCATCAAGGTAGCATTTCCGGCGGCTCCGATAATGATTGAGGCCGTGAGCAAATCAGGTATTCCATATTTGAATTCGGCAGCCCAAAACATCGCAGCAATAGGGGCCAAGCTCGATAAGGAAACCCAGACTGCAATCACCAACGCGCTGACGAACCCGTCCAAAGCTGTCCGGGATGCTGCCCACACGGCTCTGAAAGCCGCGAACGACACAGTGGATGCTGCCCAAGCAACGGGACGCTATGCGGAACGCACGATAAGCGGAACAATCGAGAATTTGGATGACGCACAAGCTCGTCTCCGCGAAGGCAAAGTCGTCGACGCAGTATGGCATCTCGGGACTGACAGAATGCGGTTAGAAAACGACAATGCCGCCAAGCTGATGGAAGAGAGTGAGGCAGCTCGACAAGTCGCGGAAAAAGCGGTGGCCGCATATGGAGGGCCAGCGGCGGCCGCGGCATTCACCGCTTGGCTGACCTACAACCAATCCAAGGGAGACATCGAGAGAGCGCTTCTTGCTGGCACATACGCATACCTTGTCTCTACCGGGAACGCTACGGCGGGAAAAATGCCGACGGCGACAATTGGAGATGTGGTGAAAAAGGCTGCCACGGTTGCGTCAGTGCGAGGACTGGCGGTCGGCGCGGCAGGGGGAAACCAAGACGAAATTATGAACGCGATCGCCCAAGGTGGTGGCTCAGTTATCGTTCAATCTGGCCAAGCCTACGTGACGAAGAACTTCGTCAACCCCGCTAAAGCGAAAGCGGACGCGTTTTGCATGGATCAGGTCAACGAGACCTGTGCTGACGTCATGCAGTATGTCGATAAAACCAAGGAGAGAATCGAGCAATATAAGAAAATCGCCAACGCGTCTCCGACCGTCGTCGTTTCTGTTGACGGCCAATGGGCCATAAGCTGGGACAAACAAGCCCTGGTTGATCGCACCAGCAAAGCGCCTGGTGTTGTCCTGACCTACGTGGGGCAGGGTTCCTATTTTCGCAAACAGATGACCGATTTCAGGAAAAAGCCCAATCCCGATCCAAAGCCAGTCGTCCAGCTGGACGAAAAGCAGGCTGAGAAAAAAAACGAGAAACCCCCGCCAAAATATCATGAGGTTACCATTGCCTCGAACGGCCTATGGATCGACGACACGATGTTCCCGATGGGCAAAAGCTACACTAACAACATCGAGTTCTACATCGATGGTACTTACGAGGGGCAGATGTACCTTCATGAAGGGCTCGACCCTATCACCATAGAGCTGACTGAAGGCGATCATATCCTCACATACCGAGTTAGCGTTCGATCTGCTGAAGGAGGCCGCATAAGAGCGCAGGAGTGCGCGACGAAATTCAAAGTGTCGGGAGTGGATGTATTCAACCCCCGAATAGCCTTCACCAGGGTTGACCATTTAAGGGGAAGGATATCCAAATGCACCCTGAAGCCACAGCTCATGTAGATAGAGCCTGAAAGGAAGTCGTCGCCTGATCCGACGCACTCACCTTTCGACCAGAGCTGATTGCCCTGCTCCATGATCTCCGCACCGAATTCGCCGGAACAGATGCGGGCGAATTCCTGAGTGTGAAACATGACGCCTTCCATCTGCGCGAACAGCTGGAAATGGGTCGACCGAAGGAGAAGAGCTTCAGTCGGCGCGCGCAAAGAGGTTGCGGTCACGTGCGCGGACGGGATCTGTCCAGTCCCGCTCGAACCAAGCCGCTTCGCCCGCCTGCGGCGGCAATTTCAGCTCGAGAGGTTGGCCGATCTCCTCCCCGTCTTCGGCCGCGACCCGGAACCTATAATGATCGTACATCCGGAGCGCTTGTATCATGTAGCTGGTCGCTACGGTGCGATCGCGGATGAGGACTAGAGCGCGTCCGCTTTACTCGGGGTCATATCCGCACGATTTGAAGTAGTTGGCGCATTGTTGTGGTTCGAACAGCGTGACGATGTGGCCGACGGTATTCCATAAGCCGTCGATCGTTCGCTCGGCTTTGGCGCGCAAGACGGCCTTGAGCTTGGCGAATGCCTTCTCGATGGGGTTGAAGTCGGGACTGTAGGGAGGAAGGTAAAGCAACCGGCATCCGGCATCTTCGATTGCGTGACGCACGCCTTCCGCTTTGTGTGCAGGCAGATTGTCCATGATGACGATGTCGCCCGGTGCCAAGGTTGGAATGAGAACCTGCTGGACATAGGCCTGGAATGCTACCCCGTTCATCGCACCGTCCAAGACCATGGGTGCGGTCATTCCGGATAGCCTGAGCGCTCCGGTAAACGTCGTTGTCTTCCAATGGCCGTGCGGGACCGGTGAGCGGCATCGATCTCCGCAAGGGTGTTGGTTTGCACGCAGAACTGAGCCGGTTAGGCGCATAATTTCCATTGAGAATTGAGCCATGTGAACCTTCCCCCAACGCGGAGAGCGACGGGGGCAACGGAGTGATCCACATGGGACTTTTAAACATCATCCGCCGGATGACACTGCGTGAGAAGCAGTCGATCCGGGAGATCAGCCGGCGCACCGGGCTGTCACGCAACACGATCGCGAAGTATTTGAGCGCTGGTACGATCGAGCCGACGTTCACGGTACCGGACCGGCCGAGCAAGCTTGATCCTTTTGCCGATAAGCTGACGGCCTGGCTGAAGACAGAGGCCGGGAAGTCGCGCAAACAGCGCCGAACGCTGAAGCAGCTTCATGCCGATCTGGTGGTTCTCGGCTTTACCGGCTCCTATGGTCGGGTTGCCGCCTTCGCCCGTGATTGGCGGGCTGACCGGCAACGTGAGCAGCAGACGACGGGCCGCGGCATATTCGTTCCGCTGTCTTTCCGCCCAGGCGAAGCATTCCAGTTCGATTGGAGTGAGGACTATGCCGTGATTGGCGGTGAGCGCACGAAGTTGCAGGTCGCACATATCAAGCTATCGCACAGTCGGGCTTTTCTGGTCAGGGCATACCTGCTGCAAACGCACGAGATGCTCTTCGACGCCCACTGGCATGGCTTCCGTGTGTTCGGCGGTGTGCCTGCTCGCGGCATCTACGATAACATGAAGACAGCGGTGGATCGCGTTGGCCGCGGCAAGGAGCGACAGGTCAACATCCGGTTCCTTGCGATGACGAACCATTACGTCTTTGCACCTGAGTTCTGCAATCCTGCTGCAGGCTGGGAGAAAGGGCAGGTCGAGAAGAACGTCCAGGATGCTCGTCCTCGTCTATGGCAGCAGATGCCGGACTTCCCGGATTTGCAGTCTTTGAACGTCTGGCTGGAACAGCATTGCCATGACCTATGGCGGGACACGACGCACGGGAGCCTGCCCGGCACGATCGCGGATGTTTGGGCTGATGAGCAGCCTGCTTTAATGGCATTGCCCGCCATGTTTGACGGCTTCGTCGAGCAGAGCAAACGCGTCTCGCCAACATGTCTGATCAACTTCGAGCGTAATCGTTACAGTGTGCCTGCATCATTTGCGAACCGGCCCGTCAGCCTGCGGATTTATCCCGAGAGACTGGTTGTTGCAGCCGAGGGCAATATCCTCTGCGAACATCCGCGGATCATAGAACGCAGCCACGACAAACCACCGAGGACGATTTATGACTGGCGGCATTACCTTGCGGTCATCCAGCGCAAACCCGGAGCCCTGCGCAATGGTGCGCCTTTCCTGGAATTGCCGCTGGCCTTTCGACTGTTGCAGGACCAGATGCTGCGTCGCCTGGGCGGCGATCGTGAGATGGCCGATATCCTGGCTCTGGATCAAGGCGTGCCAACCAAAACGCATGTGCTGAATCTGCTGCACATGCTGATTGACGGCAAAACGACCGACGGCCCCGACATCGACACGCCCCAGGCGCTGACCTTGGTGCGAGAACCCAAGGCTAACGTCGAACGCTACGATGGCCTACGTGTCGGGATCGTGGGAGGTCGCCATGCGTCATGATCCCGCCAGCGCCGCCGTCGTCATCATGCTGCGTAGCCTGAAGATGTACGGCATGGCCCAAGCCGTCACGGACCTGATCGAGCAAGGAGCTCCAGCCTTCGGTGCGGCCGTGCCGATCCTGTCCCAGTTGCTAAAAGCCGAGATGGCCGAGCGCGAGGTCCGCTCGATTGCCTATCATATGAAGGCGGCTCGCTTCCCGGCCTACAAGGACATCTCCGGATACGACTTCGCCGCCAGCGAAATCAACGAGGCGACGGTGCGCCAACTGCATCGATGCGAGTTCATGGACGATGCGCATAACATTGTCCTCGTCGGTGGGCCGGGCACAGGAAAGACCCATATCGCGACTGCCATCGGTGTTCAGGCTATCGAGCATCACCGCCGAAAGGTCCGCTTCTTCTCGACTATCGAATTGGTCAATGCGCTCGAGCAGGAGAAGACAAAGGGCAAGACAGGCCAGATTGCCGAGACGCTGGTCCGTCTCGATCTGCTGATCCTCGATGAACTCGGATACCTTCCGTTCAGCGCCTCAGGCGGAGCGCTGCTCTTCCACCTGCTGAGTAAGCTTTACGAGCGCACCAGCGTCGTCATCACCACCAACCTCAGCTTTAGCGAATGGGCCACGGTCTTCGGCGACGCCAAGATGACGACAGCTCTCCTCGACCGCTTGACCCACCGTTGCCATATCCTGGAAACCGGTAACGATAGCTTCCGCTTCAAGGCCAGCTCGGCCGCAGCAGCACAGAAGAGAGGAGAAAAGGCCAATCCCTTGACCAAAGCCTGATCAGAAAACCATACTTAGAGGTGGCTCACTTCTCGGTGGAAAAACCGGCTCAGTTCCGCGTGCAAACCAACACTCACGCTGTATTTTACGCGTTTTGATCTGTAAAACTCAATTTTTGATTGATAATTTTGGATGAATTGTTAACGTTCTTTTTGGCAAATGGGGGCATTTAATGCAAAGCGCAGATCAAGAAAATTCGGATCTTCCCAAAAACATCCGGGCAGGCAAGGATGCCGGTCAGACGCGTATCCATGCCATCGGCCATGCCGTATGGCTTATGTCGCGTTCGCCGCTCCACAAACATTTGATGATCACTGATATTGAATGGCTTGTAACGCCTCCAATTATGTTGGGTCAGTTCCATTTGTGGGAACGTGCCGGCAACCCTCACGGATTTGCATCGTGGGCATTTCTTGGAGACGAGCCAGAAGAGCGAATTGTGACGAACGGCATCCGCCGCCTGATGCCGACAGACTGGAAGTCTGGCGATCAATTGTGGCTGATTGATTTCATATGTCCCTTTGGCGGTCAGGAAGGATTGATCGAAGAACTAAAGGCACGGGTTCTGTCAACTCAACGATTTAAGATGTTGCAGGCGGGGCCGGGTGGACGAAGGGCGGTTGTGGAATGGTAGCAAAATCAACGTCTACGATTTGCATACGATGAGCTGAAGATACTCCCGAGAGAGTGTGTATAAGATGCCAAGCTAGATTGCCAATATCGTCTTCTTCTTAAAATATATTTTTTTGAAGAGAATATATATCCAGTGGTGGAAACATGATGTGGAAAGTTTCGGGTTTAGAGGGAATTCCAACCAGTTGGAATGGAAGTTTTCTAGTCGTAGACCCTGTGACTGAAGCTATTTCGGCGGATCCCCGAAAAGATGTCGGGGTATATAACTCAAATTTATTAATATTCGATCTTGATAAAATCACAGATGACGTTCTGGTTACCGCTTCTTGGCAGGAGGCCGCTGGCAAGCGAAATAGGACGGCGGAACTCCATCGCTTAAAGTATAAACAGATTATTGCTTCTATAATTGGCGATGCCGATCTAACAAAAAGAATTACAGAAGACTGGTTCATTTTAAATACAAAGCAAAAAATTGGTGAAGGCGAGCATTACAATGCTGAAATGGATTACATGATGGAACTATACGCCGCTTACGGCGGTGATGATTTAAATGAAGCGGCAATGATTATTACTAATTGTCTAAATAATATAAAATCTAATTTGGTCTGCCTAACGCGATTTGAAGAAGCTGTTAAGCAATTTTCCCCGATTTACTTCCGTGTTTTAGGTTGAGGTATATTAATGTCCGAACTAGCTTTCGTAGATACAAATGCCTTAATTTATCTTGGAAAAGAGCAGCTGCAGACGGGAAATCCTGCCCTAGATTCCCTTTTTACTCCAAATAATACGGTTGTTATTACTTCAACGATTCTTGCCGAGGTGACGCGCGGAGGCTACCCCGATGGGGCGCTTGTTGCTGCTTGGATTGCTAAGGGTCAAGCGTTGGGAAAAATACAAGTAGTTCCCACGCCGCAATTTCTTCCCGGATCCAGCAACGGTGAAAGAAGTATGGTCGCGGCGTCGGAGCAATTTGGCGATTCACCGATATTTTTTGTTTCGAACGACAATTATTTTGCTTCGGTAGAGCTTGGAGCAAATCAAAGATATTACAATCCTCAGGAATTTCTTCTGAAGAGCTTTCTTGATGGCGGGATAAGTGCCGCGCAATACTTTATCACTGCCGGAAATATTTTTTTGTATAGTGGTATACCCCCAATTGCTACGCCGGGAACTAATATAGTTGGTTCAAATGGCGCGCGAATTGACACTAGCGACCCCGCAGTTGTGATTGTGACGGACGCGCACGGTAACGTTCATAATTTCACACCTTTCGACAAATTTAGAATTGATCCTGATGGTTCAGTACATCATCTCGGCATTTTCAAGCCTCAAGATTACTGTTTTTCCGCAGGAACTCTGATTGAAATGGCGGACGGTACGCAGCGCGCGATAGAGACTATTTGCGTTGATGACGAAGTAATTGCTTATAATAGCTTTGGCGAATTGATACCAAGTAGGGTCGTTCGCCTGTTTCATAATATGACCGATAAATGGATCGAACTTCGCTTTTTATCTGACTCAGAGGAACATGTGCTATTAGTCACTCCTGGACACAGGTTTGCGACTGGCAACGGCAATTTTGACGCTATCGAAAACTTGATCGACTGGAATACCGGATCTGGCCGACTTCTATCGAAGAATGGTTCGCCAGTTTTAGCCACGGCTCGTCGAATTTTTTTAGATGAAAATGATGTAATTGAAAACAGACGGACAGATATTTCAAGTGTTTTTTCTTCGTCTGAAAATATGCGTGAAACATTCAATTTTGAGGTTGAAATATATCATACTTATATCGCGAATGGAATACGCGTTCACAATGATTCTCTTTTCTTTCCGCAAACAGACGAGGCGAATCTTGCGGACAATATTCTACACCAAATTTCAAATATAATTTTTGCTGATAGCCCTTGGCAGAATATCCTGATCGGGTCAGCACTGCGGTCGTTTGGTTCTGTAGCCGCAGACGCCCTGTTGGGCGATGACGATTTCAACGGTGAGCTTTTGCTGGGGCGATACGCCCTGAACGTTATTGACAGCGTCGGAGGTTATGCTGGCCGCGCGTTGGTTTCTGCGCTTATTGATGATGCCGATATCGATCCCGCGCTTGCCAGCGCATTATCGATTTTTGCCCAGCAGGCGGGTTCCAATCTGGCGCAGCTTGCCGCATTGGAGTTTCTCGCAGCGAACGCTGGTGGAATCGTTGCGTTTGAAGCGCAACAAGCGCTCGACAATTCTGCCAACGGGTTCAATTTCGGCGAGATTATTGCATCTGCAGGCTTCGCAGCGCTTGGATCCTATGCCGGGTCACAACTAGCCGATTTGCTCGATATGGATCCAGAGCTTGCAGCACTTGTCGCAGGTCCGACACAGGCTGCAATCGTTAAAATCGGCGACAATATTATTGCCGGCAACCCTTGGAATGTGGGCGTCTCCACCTCCATGCTGACTTCGCTTGGGAGCGTGGCGGGAACGATCCTGGCCAATAATATCGGAAACTTCGATACTTACACTGAGCAGATGGGGTCAAATATTGGCTCCAATATCGGCGCATTCATCTTTAGTTCGCTTGGACCTGTTGGAACGTTTATAGGATCTCTTTTGGGAGGTCTGTTAGGCGGACTTATCGGAGGGATATTCGGCGACGATCCAGAGGGGTTCGCGGATGTCGAATTCAACACCCTTGAAGATTTAT
Organism: Agrobacterium tumefaciens; assembly: GCF_005221325.1. Taxonomy (NCBI): domain Bacteria; kingdom Pseudomonadati; phylum Pseudomonadota; class Alphaproteobacteria; order Hyphomicrobiales; family Rhizobiaceae; genus Agrobacterium; species Agrobacterium tumefaciens. The sequence goes on from NZ_CP039889.1 coordinate 2,263,577, forward strand.
ATCGAATTTCGAGGGTTTACGGCGAAGATCGCGCACACAAAGACGTCGCACGGGATTTGGCCGAAAGTCACATCAGCATTGTAAAGTCCATTCTCGATTTGGTGGATGGGGACGTGCTCGCTGGTAACGTCGCGCGCCTGACCTTTGGTTTCGTCGAAGAGGATTTTTCCGTCAAAATTGACGGTAAGGAATATAATCTCGGGTCGGATGCTAAAAGCACTATTAATATAGGTGTGTTCGAGGCGTTGCGATCGATGCAGATAGCTGGCGGTGATGTGTATGCACGGCGAGCAATCCATGCGACCCTTGAAACATATCAGGAATGGTCGATCAAGACCGATGGCGCGACTGCTATTCCCAGAACGGTGATCGATCCGACAGGCGGAAGCGCAAATGTGCAAGAGACGTCCAGTTCGGATGCTCTTAACCAGTTGATGTCCGCATTGATGATCGCCAAGGAATATCAGAACTATCTGCGGAACATTTCTGCGATCAATGCCATTATCGCTGCCGATCCGAATAGTGAATTCGCCATCGGCTGGCAGATGACGCTGGCGCAGGCGTTTGCCCTGGGTATTCATCAGCGATCGGAAATCGACTGGACGGGTGGCTGGGACTGGTGGTTGCAGCATAATGCTGTCACCAGCGACAAAGTCGTGTTCACCTATCTTGATGGAGAGCGCTGGTTCGTCCTCGGAACGAATTCACCAGCAGTTATTGCGGATACGATAGCGCCAGGACAGAAAGACACGATTAACGGCGGAGATCGTTCTGATTATATATTTGTCGACGGCGACAGATTTGATGGCGATGTTTCCCAGGCCGGTAAAACTGGAGAGTTCATCGGTTTTAATGGCTTTGACAGGGCCGGTAAAACCGAGATTGGCTTTGCTGCCCGCATAAGCGGCGGTGCAGGCGACGATCAGATCTACGGGGGCGACCGCGGCAATGATCTGTTTGGTGGCGCGGGTGCTGATCTTCTTATCGGTGGAAAACTCGACGACTGGCTGTTCGGTGGGGATGGAGACGATGTTGTTCTTGCCGGCGGAGGGCTTGGTGACGTTCTGGACGGAGGTTCTGGAAACGATCGCTTATTGGGCGACGATTCCGAAGACTGGCTCTTAGGCGGTACCGGCGACGATATCCTGCGCGGATTTGCTGGTGACGATATCCTAGAAGGCGGAGCCGGTCGTGATATATTGATCGGCGGCGATGGCTCGGACAGATATGTCTACCGCGTTGATAGCGGTGTAGATGTGGTAACCGACTCTGGAGTGACCGGAAACGATGTCATCGTATTTGGAAACGGCATTCTTCCCTCTGACCTGATCATCCATCGTTCGGCAGTTGGCGATGATCTCATGATCCGCATCAACGGCAACGATTCAGCGCTTCTTGTCATCACTGGTGGCTTTCTGACCGACTTCAGCGGTATCGAACGCTTTGAATTTACCGATGGAACTGTGTGGTCAAAGGGCCAGATAATTTCTGCGATTGCGCAGGGCGGTCTTCCTTCGCTTACAAATATGGGCGATGGAGCATCCACCGCAATTGCAGGCTCGTTCGGTGATGATGATCTGGCCGGTGCGGGTGGAGACGATATCCTCCAGGGAGGTGTCGGATCTGACACCTACCGCTTCAATCTCGGTGATGGGGCGGATACCATCATCGACCTCGGTCTTTCTCGCGACATCGACCGGGTGGTGTTTGGAGCCGGTATTGTCCCCGCTAATCTGGTTCTGAGCAGGGATTCTGCCAATAGTTCTGTGCTTGTGATTGGCGTTGAAGGCACGAACGACAAGCTTTCGGTCCACTATCGGAATCCCGATTTTTCGGACGGCATCGAATTATTCGAATTCGCTGACGGCACCCGTCTATCTTACAGGGAGCTTAACAAGCTTTACATCAATCAGAACCAGACGACTGGTAACGACATGCTGGTTGGCGGGTTCTCCGACGAGATCCTATCAGGTGACGAAGGTAACGACACACTGCGTGGCGGCGGCGGATATGATCAACTTCTTGGTGGAGAAGGCGACGACACGTACATCTACCATCGAGGCGATGGATACGTCGTCATTTCAGATAATTCGGGTGCGGATAAACTGGTTTTCGGCGCAGGCATTTCTTTCGAGGACATCCATTTGTCGGCGGGCGGGCGGGACGACCGTTCGCTGCTCATTACATTCCGCGGAATGCCCGGACGCATTGAGGTGTTGGGCCAACTGTCGAGTTTCCCGCTCGAACAGTTCGAATTTGCGGATGGAACAATCTGGTCTGCACAAGACATCAAAAATGCACTCGTCGCGAGAGCTGCGGACAGAAATAATGATTATATCGTGGGCTCGTCGCAAGCAGATGTGCTCAATGGCAGCGCGGGGGATGATCGGATTTCCGGCTATAACGATAAGGACCAGATTCGCGGTGGTGCCGGGGATGACGTTCTGATCGGTGGCTGGCACGATGACACTTATTATTACGATCTCGGTGACGGGAGCGATGTGATTATCGAAGGATATGGTTACGGTGACATCGATAAGCTGATTTTTGGAAGCGGCATCTCACTTTCAAATCTGTCCTATTCACAGGATCCAAATTCAGCGGCGGCTGCCTGGATTACGTTTGGCAACGGCGACCGGCTGACTCTGCTGAACATGGGAAGGGAGAATCTGGGTGGCGTGGAGGTTCTTCAGACGGCTGATGGCACTACGCTTGACCGCCAGCAGATCCTCGATCTTTTCCGCTCCTCGTGGATGAGTGCGGGCAAGGACGTCATTCGTGGTTTCGATACGACCGATATTCTGAACGGTGGGGCCGGGGATGATCGCCTATACGGTTATGACGATAATGACCAGCTCAGCGGCGGGACTGGCGACGACGTCCTGATCGGCGGCTGGGGCGACGACACATATTATTACAATCTCGGTGACGGCAACGATGTTATCGTTGATGAAACTCATCAAGGTACGGCCGATAAGCTGATATTCGGAAATGGCATCTCGCTTTCAAATCTTTCGTATTCACAGGATCCGTATTCATCCGCTAACGGCTGGATTACCTTCGCCAACGGCGACCGGCTGACTCTCCTGAACATGGGTCGCTACTACCTGGGTGGCGTGGAGGTTCTTCAGACGGCTGATGGCACTACGCTTGACCGCCAGCAGATCCTCGATCTTTTCCGCTCTTCGTGGATGAGTGCGGGCAAGGATGTCATTCGTGGTTTCGATACGACCGATATTCTGAACGGTGGGACCGGGAATGATCGCCTCTATGGTTATGACGACAACGATCAGCTTATTGGCGGAACAGGCGACGACGTCCTGATCGGCGGCTGGGGCGACGACACCTATTATTACAATCTCGGTGACGGCAACGATGTCATCGTAGAGGAGGCATTCCAAGGTAGTAGTGACCGTCTGGTGTTCGGACCAGGTATTTATGCTTCAGACTTAACCTTCAGTTTTGATGCTTATGATACAGATACGCTAAGAATATACTTGTCGGATGGTTCGGCACTCGTCATCAAGGACGCCTTCGGAACAAATGGTGGAGGCATCGAACGTCTTGAGTTCACTGACGGTACATTTTGGGATCGTAGTGCACTTGCTGCTGCCGTTGGCCAACAAGCAGTTACTCTTAACACTATCAAGGGCAACAGCGGTGCAAATACTCTTGTCGGGACATCCGCAAATGATAGCCTAGATGGATTGGAAGGGGCGGATACAATATCAGGCGGAGCGGGAGATGATTTTGCAGATGGGGGACTGGGCAACGACACATATCTGTTTAGCCGGGGTGACGGGCGTGACGTCTTTTTCGGAAACTCCGGAACAGATACATTAAAGCTTGGCAGTAATATTGATAAATCGGATATTCTGGTCAAGCTTTACGAGATCAACCATCAGTATCTCACACTGAAGATTAGTGGGACGACGGACGAAATCAGTGTAGTGGATGTCGAGAAGATCGAGTTCGCGGACGGTACAGTATGGACCGAAGCGCAACTTTATCAGGTTTACGCCGATCAGAATTCGACCTCTGGCGACGACTACATTCATACCTATGACGGCGATGATGTCATCAATACCGGCGCGGGCGATGACCAAATTTACTCTGAAGATGGTGATGACATCATCTCCGGCGGTACAGGTGACGACTATGCCGACGGCAACTGGGGCAACGACACCTACATCTTTAACAGGGGTGACGGTCGTGACGTATTTGACGGTTCCTTCGAGACCGACACCTTGCGATTTGGTACCAATATATCGCCTTCGGATATCATTGTTCGCCTTATGGAAGCCAATCATAGCTTTCTTACGCTAAAAATTGCCGGAACAACGGATGAAATCAGTGTACGCGATGTCGAGAAGATCGAGTTCGCGGACGGTACGGTATGGACCGAGGCACAGCTTTATCAGGTTTATGCCGACCAAAATTCGTCGTCGGGCGACGACTACATTCACACATATGACGGCGATGATGTCATCAATACCGGCGCGGGTGATGACCGGATTTACTCTGAAGATGGCGACGACATCATCACGGGCGGTATGGGGGACGACTATGCCGATGGCAACTGGGGCAATGACACCTACATCTTTAACCGGGGTGACGGTCGCGACGTATTTGACGGCGCTTTCGAGACCGACATCTTGCGGTTTGGTGCCAATATATCGCCTTCGGATATCATTGTTCGGCTTATGGAAGCCGATCACACCTTCCTGACACTGCAGATTGCCGGGACCACGGATGAAGTCAGCGTACGCGACGTCGAGAAGATCGAGTTCGCTGACGGAACGATCTGGACCCAGTCTCAATTATACCAGACCTATGCAGATCAGAATTCGACATCTGGGGACGACTACATTCATACGTCGTATCTGAATGACGTCATAAATTCCGGGGCCGGCGATGACCGCATCTATGGCGAAGCCGGCGATGACATCATCTCGGGTGGCACTGGTGACGACTATGCCGACGGCGGCTCTGGAGACAACATTTATATCTTCAATAAAGGCGATGGTCGCGACGTCTTCCAAGGCGGGATTTATAACGACACCGTTCGCTTCGGTGAAGGGATACTTCCGAGCGATATAGTTGTCAGACTGAATGAAGCAGATCAGACGTTCTTCACGCTACGGATTTCCGGCTCCAGTGACGAGATAAGCATCCGATCCGTTGAGAAAATCTCGTTTGCCAACGGCGTGATTTGGACGGAGGCTCAAGTTCATCAGATTTACGCTGACCAGAACTCGACGACTGGTGACGATTACCTCTACTTTTCGTCGGGGACTGCGATTGTCAATACTGGTGCAGGTGACGACCGTGTCATCATGTACCAAGGAAACGACGTTATCGCAGGAGGTATCGGCGATGATTATGTCGACGGTAATGCCGGAAACGACGTCTACATCTTCAACCGTGGTGACGGGAAAGATGTCTTCTATGGGAGCAGTGGTTCGGACACATTACGTTTCGGGCCGACAATCGGTCTAGGTGATTTGCGCGTGTTTAGCGGTCCTTCTGAATGGACCACGATATTCTTGCCTGAGACGGGCGATATTGTTGAGATTTCGAGCGTAGAATTCGTAGATTTTGCGGATGGAACGCGTATTTCTGTGTCAGATCTGCCTAAGAGTCTGCAGCAGTCCTCAACAAGTGCTGGAGCGGTTGTCGGCACTTCGGCAAATGATATCCTGGTTGGAACAGGAGAAAACGACAGGTTGCACGGTCTCGGTGGCGACGACCGGCTGTCGGGAGGAAGGGGGGGCGACACTTACGTATTCGGGTTAGGCGACGGCCACGATATAATTGAAGAAGACGCCGATACCATCTCAACCGATGCGCTTGAACTGGGCAGTGGAATAACGACTGCTGATGTCTTCTTCGAAGTTTCCGCACAGAATGCTGACGATCTTGTTTTGCGCATCAGATCGCGCGAAGAGACCATCGTTCTAAAAAATCAGTTGGCGGCCAATGGGGCCGGAATAGAGCGCCTGCTGTTTGCCAATGGAACAGTTTGGACGAGAGAGAGTATCACGGTGACCGCTGGCGGTAACCAACCCTCAAACGGCGATGATATCCTTACGGGAACCTATCGCGCCGACGTCTTGCGCGGTGGAACCGGAAATGATGTTCTAAATGGTGGGCTGGGGTCAGACCGCTACCTGTACTCGCTTGGCGATGGAAACGACAGGATCTCCGACGTTTCGCCGGTGGATGAAATCGACGAACTCGTTTTCGAATTTGCTTATTCGGGGTCGGGTATTGCGTTCAAACGCGGCAGCGACGGGACTTCTCTGTTGATCATGGTCGGCGGCTCATCGATCGTTATCGAAAACCAGTTGGACGGCTCCGGTCATGGTATCGATCTGGTGACATTCTCCTCGGGAGAACATTTGAGCCGCAGCGACGTCGAGATCCTTGTCCTCGCATCTTCGATGACCTCCGGAAATGACGTGGTCGCCGGCACGGGGGGAGGCGATGTGATAAGCGGCGGGGCCGGCGATGATGTCGCAGACGGCAAAGAAGGCTCCGACACCTATCATTTCGGGGTCAACGATGGGCACGATGTCATTCAGGACAGCGGTCAGAATCCCGCTAACGACGTTCTTGTCTTCGGCGCGGGGATTTTTTCGACATCGGTTCGCATCTTGCGTGAAGCGAGCGGTCTCTACAGAATCGAAGGCGACAACAACGCTTGGTCGATTACCTTGGTGGGCGAGTTTGGTGGGATCGAAGAGTTCAGGTTTGCCGACAATGTAGCGTGGACGCAAACTAGCCTTAAACAAGCGTACTATAACAGCCTTGCATCCGGGAATGCTGGGACGATCATTGGCGACTCCACCAACGAGATCATCAACGGTGGTGTGGCATTCGAGATCATTCGGGGTGGCGCAGGCGACGACCAATTGAACGGAGCGGGAGGAGATGACTTCATTTTCGGTGACGCCGGCAATGATACCCTGTTCGGAGGTGACGGTAGTGACACCCTCGAAGGGGGGCTTGGGCTTGATCGTTATGATGGTGGAAATGGCTTGGATACGGTTGACTTCAGCTATTCTGGGGCCGACTGGATCATCAATCTTCTGGGGGGGCAGGCCCACACTCTCGCGAATCCCGAGGGAATTGAGACCCTAGTCTCCATCGAAAAGATTGTGACCGGCTCCGGTAATGACAATTTGACAGGCGGAATCGTTAACGAAGTGCTCATCGCAGGGGCAGGCGATGATTACCTAGACGGCGGAGCGGGCGACGATGAACTGATTGGCGGTAAGGGCGACGATGTTTACAACTATGGACGTGGGGGTGGTCACGATACGGTTGCGGAAGACCAATTGGGCGGAAACGCCGATCGACTGGTTTTTAACGGTTTGTCGACTGCTGACATTGGGTTAAGCCGCATGGGCGACGATCTCATTATCTCAGTGTGGGACAGTTCTGCTGGCGCCAACGATGGTGGATCAATCACGATAAAGAATACTCTCGGCGAGAACTCAAACAGTGGCATCGAACTGTTTACATTGATGGAAGGGACCTACACGAAGGCGGATGTTCAAAGTGTCTTGTTGTCGCAAGCAATGACGGCAAACGATGACGTGATCGAAGGTTTCCGCAATACCGGCGATTATCTCGAAGGCGGTGCGGGCAACGACGCTTTCGTGTTCAAGCCAAACTTCGGCTGGGATACGATTGGTGACTTTGTCGCAGGCGCGGGAACTGATGACGTTCTCGAGTTCCGCGGTGGCGTCCTGGCAGACTTTGAGGCAGTTCTGGCCGCGGCGTCACAGGTTGGTAATGACACCATTATCAACATTGACGGCACAAATGGCATTACGCTCGCCAACGTCAACCTTGCCGACCTGCATCGGGACGACGTGCGTTTCGTTGCATAGGATATGACGCTTGTCCAAATATTCGAATACTGAAGTGCGGCGACCTCCGGTCGTCGCTGCCTTGCGCGCAACACGCAATGCGTTTGGGTCCGTTGCTCTTCTCAGCGCGTTCACCAATATTCTGATGCTGACTGGCCCGCTTTTTATGATGCAGGTCTATGATCGGGTTCTCTCAAGCCGCAGTGTTCCAACACTTGTCGCCTTGTCGATGCTCGCCATCGTCCTCTACCTGTTTCTGGGAATTCTTGAGCTGATAAGGTCCAGAATTCTCTCGCGCATCGGTGAGAGGATCGAAGAACAACTTGGCGGTCCGACTTTCGATGCGGTGATGTTGCTTCCCCTCAGAATGTCAAAAAAGGAGGTGGCGGCACAGCCTGTTCGCGATCTCGAACATATGCGCCAGTTCATGAGCGGACCGGGTCCGGTGGCCATCTGCGACATGCCATGGCTGCCGCTTTACATCGGCATATTGTTTCTGTTTCACGCTTATCTGGGGTGGCTCGCGATTGCCGGTGCGGCTTTGCTGATCGTGCTGACGCTTTGCAGCGATGCGGTTCTGCGTGACCCCACGCGGCGGGTAGCCGCGCTCTCATCCGCGCGCGCCGATTACATTGAGGCTGGGCGGCGGAATGCAGAAGCGTTGCACGCTATGGGCATGAAAAGTGCCTACGCTCGTAAATGGCACGAGACAAACTCAGCCTATGTTGAGGAACAGCGGCACGCGAGCGATGCGACGAGCAGCTTCTCAACCTTCTCGAAGATTTTTCGCTTGGCACTGCAATCTGCCGTTCTCGCGCTGGGAGCGTGGCTTGCCATTAAGCAGCTTGCTTCGCCGGGAGCGATGATTGCGTCTTCTATTCTGACATCGAGAGCGCTTGCCCCAATTGAGCAGGCGATTGGTCAATGGCGTGGATTCATCAACTTTCGGCAGGCAAAGGCGCGCCTTGGTCAACTCCTCGACAGGATTGGCCCGGATCAGGAAAGAATGGCTCTTCCTGCACCGTCAAAAACACTGTCTGTATCCGGTGTTGCCGTTGTAGCTCCAGGCAACCAATCCCCCACTGTCCGGGACGTCACCTTCTCGCTTACAGCGGGGCAGGGACTGGGTATTATTGGTCCTAGTGGTTCCGGGAAATCCACGCTTGTGCGGGCTTTGGTCGGCATATGGCCTCCGGCACGCGGAACCGTCAGGCTGGACGGGGCGGAGATTGACCAGTGGCATCCGGAAGCGCTTGGCCCGTCGATCGGTTACCTGCCGCAGGGTGTGGAATTGTTTGATGGAACAATAGCGGAAAATATCAGTCGGTTTTCGGGATCGGCTAGCCCGTCTGATGTGATCGAGGCGGCGAAACAGGCCGATGTGCACGAGCTCATTCTGTCCATGCCGGACGGATACGACACAAGGATTGGTAACGGTGGCGCGTCTCTTTCTGCCGGACAGCGCCAGAGGATTGGGCTCGCCCGCGCGCTGTTTGGTAATCCGTTTCTGATCGTTCTGGACGAGCCAAACGCCAGCTTAGACGCCGAAGGCGAACTGGCGTTGACGAATGCCATCGCCACCGCACGGCAACGAGGTGCCATCGTGGTGATTGTCGCCCATCGGCCCAATGCGCTTTCTGCCGTGGACAATGTTCTCGTTCTTGCTCAAGGCGCGATGGTTGCCTTCGGGCCGCGTGACGAGGTGCTGCGTAAAACGACAATGCGCGCTGTATCGGAAAAAGCATGAATCCCAACACCTCGAAACCAAGCGCTGCCAGCCACTCTATCCGGCTTTATACGATTGCGGGAGCGGGAACCATTGCCTTGATGGTCTTGGGTGTTGGTGGCTGGGCCGCGACTGCAAATCTTTCCGGTGCAGTGGTGGGTGCGGGTACCGTTGTTGTCGATGGCAACGTCAAACGTATCCAGCATCGAGAAGGCGGCATTGTCGGTGATATCCGGGTGCGCAATGGGGCTGTCGTCAAGGCCGGTGATCTATTGATCCGCCTTGACGATACAGTGACGCGAGCCGGGCTGGCCATGGTAACGAAACAGATTGATCAGTTGAACGCCCGACGAATGCGACTTTCAGCCGAGCGCGAGAATGCGCCGGTAATCACGGCTCCGGCAATATCTCTTGGCCAGAAGGCTGAAGCAGACAGCGTCGAATATATTAAAGCTGAGGTGGCTCTTTTTGCCGCTCGTAAACAAACGCTCGATGGTCAGAAGGCTCAGCTCAGGCAGCGCATAGACCAGATACTTCAAGAAAACGAGGGGCTCGTTGTTCGTAAGAATGCCAAGGAAGAGGAGTTGTCGTGGATTGGACAGGAACTCGTCCGTGTCAGAAGCCTCGCCGATCAGCAACTGATCCAGTTCAACCGTCTTGCAGAACTGGAGCGACTGCGGGCTCAATTGGATGGCGAACGTGGCCAGTTGATGGCCGAGATTGCAAGGGCAGCTACGCGCGTCACAGAGACAGAACTCCAGATCCTTCAGCTTGATCAGGATCGCCTGGCCGAAGTCCTGACGGAATTACGCGACGTCGATAACAAACTCGCTGAGCTAACAGAACAAAAGGTCACGGCCGAAGACCAGTTGAAACGCATCGACGTCCGATCCCCGCAGGATGGCATAGTTCATGAACTGGCGGTCCATACCATTGGCGGTGTCATAGGGGCAGGTGAGACCATTATGCAGGTCGTCCCGGTTCATGACCGTCTCGTCGTGGAAGCTCACATACAGCCCGCCGACATTGACCAGATGCATGTCGGCCAGCAGGCAGTCCTACGATTTTCGGCTTTTAACCAGCGTACAACTCCGGAAATTGCTGGGCAGGTGGGAACGGTCGCCGCTGACCTGGCTCACAATCCACAAACGGGTGAGAGCTGGTATACGGCCCGTATCCAGATCGAGCCGGAGGAACTGTCGAAGCTGGGTAACCTCAGTCTGCTCGCAGGCATGCCGGTCGAAGCGTATATCAAGACGAGCGAAAGAACCGCACTATCCTATCTCGTCAAACCGCTCGCCGACCAGATCAACAGAGCTATGCGCGAGGATTGATGATCACGGCGACAAAGGAACAAGACAGTGGTTGATTGTTTGGACTGATCCCGGGATTTCTTTGGAGGGCAGTGGGGTTGATGTCTCGTTGGGACTTGGCGGCGGGCGCGGCAAGAAAATAGTGTGACCGGTCATATGCTCACGGTTCCACAGAAAAAGGGTCGGCCAAATATCCCTCTCGCCGTCTCGCGACAGTTGATCCCAGGACAAAAGACCTTTCGCTCATCTCGGTCAAAAAGCTGACGTTGGCCCCTCCGCTGCCGTTCAAGGCATAATCAAACGCTGAGCGGCCGCGCTGAGCTTGCGACATCCTTCAAGCAAATGACGCTGCAAAATTGCACTTGCAGCGTCGATATTCCGATCTCTGCAAGCCTTTAGTAGAGCACGGTGCTCCTCCTGCGATTGCTGCTCATAGTCCAAGCTGGATAGCAATACACGTACGTAGCGGTCGGCTGCATCATGGTGGGTAGCGATAAGGCCGATAAGCCGCTCATTTTGGCAGGCGCCGTAAAGTGTCATGTGGAACTGCTTATTCAGCGTCCCCCAACGCCCCACATCCGTCTCAGTGTCGATCTGTGCGAGAAGCGTTGCAGCCCTGTCCAGATCGGCCGTCGTTAACCCAGCATATGACAGGTGCAGGGCTTCCGTCTCCAATAGTGAGCGAATGGAATAGATCTCCGCAATCTCCTTGGCATCCATTCTTGCCACGAAAGCGCCCTTCGTCGGGTGAATGGTTACGAGGCCCTCGCTTTCCAGAAGCCTCAACGCATCACGCACAGGCATGCGGCTGAAACCAAATCGTGAGGCCAGTTCGTCTTGCCGCAGCGCGACGCCACCGCGAAGCTCACCACCGGAAATCGCTTCCCTCAGGATCCTCGCGATGCGATCCGCCACAGTCTCTGGCCGGATGGCTTCAACATTTACTGCGGCGAAATCGTCCATGCCCAACCTTTTCCGAACCAGCAATCATCTTGATTACGTCAGCGAATCTCGTATACGAGTATACACCTGCAGGAGATTTTTGCCATGCCCTTGTCAGATGTCGTTCCTTATTTCAGCCAGTGGGAAACGCCGGAAATGACGTTGCCCGTGCTTGCCGAAGGATCTGCGGCGCTGCTGCGCGATCCGCTCTGGCGGCAATCTGGCGCCGAGACGATCGAGGAATACGCGCGCTGGGCGGTCAATGTCTGCGGCATGGCCTGCCTGAAGATGATCCTGGCAGCGCGGGGCGACCTGCATCCGACGCTTGCTCTCGCCCGCGCCTGCACCGCCTATGGTGGCTATGTCGTCAACGAGCTCGATGCCTCGATCAAGGGGCTGATCTACGCGCCTTTCGTGATCTATGTGCGCGAACGCTTCGGACTCACGGCAGAAGTAATAACGGGAGTCGCGACAGAGAACATCCCGGGCATGCTCGCCGAACGGCCATTCTTCATCGCCTCCGTCAATAGCAACATACGGTGCCCGGAACGCATGCCACCTTCAAAAGGCGGGCATCTCGTTCTGGTGACGGCAGCCTCGGCTGAGACGGTCCGTTTCCACAATCCATCCGGCCATGATGCCGCGAGCCGGGCGGATGTCGCGCTGCCGCTTGCCGTATTCGACCGCTTCTTCGCCAATCGCGGCATCGCGATCGGCTTCTAACATCTATTTCGACACCAGATCAGTTTGGAGATTTTCATGACGTCTTCCCGCGGCAGGCTGCGTGTCGCCGTTCTGTTCGGCGGCCGCTCGGCCGAACACGACGTCTCCGTCATGTCGGCGGCGAATGTCGTAGGGGCACTGGAGCCCTCGAAATATGAGGCCGTGCCGATCTTCGTTACGCGGGAAGGCGAGTGGCTGCTCAGCCGTTTCGAAAATGGCGTGCTCGCCAAGCCGGCAAGCGGTACCGAAATCGCGCTGGTGCCCGGTGGGCTCGGACGGATGATCGCTATCGACGGAGGCAGGATGAGCGATGCCGGGAAGATCGATATCCTTTTCCCGGTGCTGCACGGCATTTTCGGCGAGGACGGCTCGGTGCAAGGGCTGGCGGAAGTGGCCCGCGTGCCGCTGGTCGGCTGCGGCATCCTGGGCTCGGCGACGGCGCTCGACAAGGATATCGCCAAGCAGCTGCTGCGGGCGGCGGGGCTGCCGGTGGCGCGAGCTGTGACCGTGCATGCGGATCGGGCGCCGTCCTTCGACGAGCTTGAAAGCGAGTTGGGGTTGCCGCTGTTCGTCAAGCCGGCGCGTCAGGGCTCTTCGGTCGGGGTGCGCAAGGTTTCCGGCAGTCAGGAATTTGCGCCGGCGCTCGCGGAAGCCTTCAAGCATGACCGCAAACTGCTTGCCGAAGAATTCATCCGCGGCCGCGAGATTGAGTGCAGCGTGCTTGAGGACACCAAGGGTGGCCTATTCGTTTCCCGCCCGGGTGAGATAATCCCGGCCGACAGCCACGGCTTCTATAGCTACGATGCGAAATATATCGACGAGGATGGCGCGGCGCTGAAGGTTCCGGCAGAGCTTCCCCCAGAGGTCGAGACGAAGATCCGCGAGACTGCAGCCCTTGCCTTCCGGGCGCTCGGTTGTGACGGTATGGCGCGTGTCGATTTCTTCCTGACCGAGGACATGGCTTTTTTGGTCAACGAGGTGAACACCATTCCCGGATTCACCGATATCAGCATGTATGCGAAGGCGATGGCTGCAAGCGGCGTCAGCTATCCTGATGTCATCGATCGGCTGGTCGAGCATGGTCTCGCACGCGCCGGCCTCTGAGCCGCAAAATGTCTCTTCCCGGTGTGGTAGACATGCACCGGGAAGAAAAACACCGCAGCTTCGTCTCTTCTTGTCACAAGAACTGGAATAAGCCGGATTAATTGCCGTTGCATGCCTGCGTCTGCTGTGTTTCGTGCGTTTTTTGCGGGTATGTATTACATAACTTATTGAAAACTGGTGGTGATAACGATGTCTAGCGTGGCGATTAAGGTACTGTCGACGGTGAACGCCCCTTACGGGACGAACCTTTCGGCAGAGCAACTCGCTTCGAAGATTTCGGATTTTGCGAGCGTTGACAATTTCGATGCTTCCGCATTCTCATTCTATTCCGAAGTGAAAGCCGACCTCCAGCACCAGTTCCTGGACGAGATGGAAATCGACCACGGCACCGCATCCGAGATTGCCCAGAAATTCTCGCAGCTGGCTGGATATCCCCTCGCCCTAGCCGCTTGAGGGCTGTCCTGATGAGCCAATGGGAAAGCCTTTTCGACCAGGCTGTGTCAATTATCAATCAGGCGAACTCTTCTTTCAAACTCCTGGATAGCTGGACTTTCGGCGGTGGCACCGCCCCTTATGCTCCAGATAAACCATCGTGAAAGCTTCGATATCGACATTTTCATCGATGATCCGCAGGTCCTCCCATATCTGAACCCGACAACACAGGGCTATACCCTGCAGGTGAACCCAGGTTTCGGACGGGACGCGTGCGTTGAAAATCGTGTTTGCGGGCATCGGTGAAATCGACTTTATTTGCGCTCTAAGTCTGACCAACGATCCCACATCCCGTGTCGCAGTACGTGGAATCGAAGTTGACCTTGAGACCCCGGGCGAAATCATCGCGAAGAAAGTTCACTATCGAGGATCCTCTCTTCAGCCACGTGACATGTTCGATATCGCGTGCACCGCCAAGGCACTCGGCGATGGATACGTTCTCGAAGCTCTCTTGCCATTCAAGACAGGGCCGCCGCTGCATTGGCAGTCGCCGAGAGAATGGATGCAGGCCTCGCTAGCACAGTCATGGGAGCTTCAGTACAGGGAAGGATATGCGGATATTCCGAAAACTGTTCAAGCGACGACAATCTCGCTTTTGAAAGCGGTGTGCGATCACAAGCCAGCGTTATCCGCAGCACCTTCCTCTCCGTCTCCGCGCTGATTTCTCAGCGACTTGGCGACCTTAGCTATCCCGCCGTTCGGTCGATTATTCTTTCGGTGCGCATCATTTCGATTAGCCAGCAAAACCAAGTTAGGGCGGCGCCAGCGAGTGTGAATGAATTGTGTTGCAAGTGCTTAGCCAATCCACGGCGCGTGGTCGACGGTTCGATTCCTATCAAGGCGATGCAGGGTCCGTGATTTTAGAGGAGCCGCGGTTTACTAGGGCCATGGCTGCCGAGTAGGGGTCTTGAACTGCCCCCCATTTCGACCGGACAGTCGGCATAAGCAGAAAGGCTCAAGCACAGGCTTGAGGACAGGCTTATGTCTAACGAGTATCGACACGTTGAATTGCTGACGGGTGATGTTCGCCGCAGGCGGTGGACAACCGAGCAAAAGCTGACAATCATTGAGCAGAGTTTCGAACCCGGCGAGACGGTATCTTCGACCGCTCGCCGTCATGGCGTCGCGCCCAATTTGCTTTATCGGTGGCGCAGGCTCTTGAGCGAGGGAGGTGCTGCAGCCGTGGATTCTGACGAGCCGGTTGTCGGGAATTCGGAAGTGAAGAAACTGGAGGATCGCGTCCGGGAGTTGGAGCGCATGCTCGGTCGCAAGACGATGGAGGTCGAAATCCTCCGCGAAGCCCTTTCCAAAGCGGACTCAAAAAAACGGATATCGCGGCCGATCTTGTTGCCGAAGGACGGTTCGCGATGAAGGCCGTCGCAGACACGCTAGGCGTCTCCCGTTCCAACCTCATCGAGCGGCTGAAAGGCAAATCAAAGCCGCGCGGAGCCTACCACAAGGCCGAGGATGCGGAGCTTCTGCCCGCCATTCGCAGGCTGGTGGATCAAAGGCCGACCTACGGCTATCGGCGGATCGCCGCGCTCCTCAATCGCGAAAGGCGAGCCGCCGATAAGCCTGTCGTCAACGCCAAACGGGTTCACCGCATCATGGGCAACCACGCCATGTTGCTGGAGAAGCATACGGCCGTTCGCAAGGGCCGCATCCATGACGGCAAGGTCATGGTCATGCGCTCAAACCTGCGCTGGTGCTCCGACGGTCTGGAGTTCACTTGCTGGAATGGTGAGGTCATTCGTCTCGCCTTCATTATCGACGCCTTCGACCGCGAGATCATTGCCTGGACGGCAGTTGCCAATGCGGGCATCTCCGGCTCGGACGTGCGCGATATGATGCTGGAGGCGGTCGAGAAACGCTTCAACGGAACCAGAGCCCCACATCCAATCGAACATCTGTCGGACAATGGGTCGGCTTACACCGCGAGGGATACGAAGCTGTTCGCCCAGGCGCTCAACCTGACGCCCTGCTTCACGCCGGTGGCCAGTCCGCAGTCGAACGGAATGTCAGAAGCTTTCGTCAAAACCCTGAAGCGAGATTACGTCCGCATCTCGGCACTACCGGACGCCGAAACGGCGCTCCGTCTCATCGACGGATGGATCGAGGACTACAATGAAATCCATCCCCATTCCGCTCTCAAGATGGCTTCCCCTCGGCAGTTCATCAGGGCTAAATCAATCTAGCCGACATGTCCGGCGAAACGGGGGCACTCCAGGTCTCGGCATTGACTGTCAGCACACGCATCTTGATGTCTGCAATGGTGTTGAGAGTGCAGCAACGTAGCCTTATTCGGCCGGTCCCAAATGAGGGGATCACCAAAATTCGCTCGAATGACTATTCGCACGCGTTATGGTAGCGGTATGCGATGCAGGGTAGGGGGGCGGCTGTGCTGAGAAGTTTGTTTCTTTTGGCCGGTATAGTTTCAGCTGTTCCAGCGTTTGGGCATTGCTTGACCCCAAATGAAACCAAGCAGGGCGTGCTCCTCACCAGAGAGCAACCATTTTTCTCCGTCTTCTATAAACCGACTCAATCAGGGTTAACCGAGCAGCGGCTGATGGTACGGCGCGGTTCGCTGGAGCCAATATCTGCGGAATATCTGCACCCCTTGCTCGTCACCAAACGGATCAGCGCGAAGGGCGCGCAAGAGCTGATCTACTCGGATGCGACGACGCTCGACGATTTGCCATTAAAGGGAAACTGGCGATCCGGTACAACGCTGTTTGTAAATGGTCAGAAAACGGTTGCGGGCACGACCACCATCACCTTCGAAAAATGGGCCGAGGAAACAATTGGATTCTGCTCGTATCCGGTTTGGGTGGTGAAAAGCCGCGTGGAGCTGCAAGGACTGTCTCCGATAATCTTTGAACAATATTACTCTCCCAACCTTAACCTCTTGCTTCGCTCGATCAGACTCGACCCGTCGGGACATCCCATTAGTGAAGTCCGATTTGACAGGTTTCAGATTGGTTGGAGCAACTGAAACCTGGTGGCGGTAGGACGGGACTGCTTCGCCGGATATCTGAGACATTCGCCTACCCAATCTTGTCGATTTAGGAATTATCACCAAAGACTGCTTTCTGCACAACGGCGAGGCCTGCTTCGACGTGTGGGACCAACGTGCTCGACGACCGTGATGGCCGCACACGTGGGCGTCAGTCGACCTTGCGACGACCCGTGCTGGCGCATTTTCCGGAAGCGGTCGATCTTCCGCTACCGGCCTATTGCGGACTACAATCAATGAACATTACCACCGTGGCGAACACGCGCGTACCCGCCTTCTGTAAGTGCGCGTAAGCCACGCACTTATCGGCCATTTTCGATCGTAATCGCGTGGCGTCTGAGCCCTGCAAACAAGGTCGCGAAGTCAGGGGCTTCATAAGCAAACAGGTTCTTGCCAGAGCGCCGATCGGTCGCAGCTGCTGCTTCTGCTTGAAATTTAACTAACCTCGCGGATAAAAGGAGAATTTCAGCCAGCTTACGAACTTCACGACCGGGTCTGTGATGCTGAAATAAAAAATCGCAACGAGAAAATTGCTTTTTAGGGAGCTGCCGACTGGACCATCGTAAAACGTCATTCCGTAGGATCGTGGCCCCTCTCGGAAGGGGAGGAATAGAGCTATCAGTGCGAACGGTATAACCATCAGGTGGACTTTAGTAATGCCCCAGGTGAAGCTATCGTGCGGCTTGGAAAGCTCCACTGAAAAAAGATAGATCATCCTTATAATCATTAACAAACTGATGATGTAATTAGAGAATAAAAAGCTATTCCAACCGTCAATGCTGCCAAAATGTCCTGTTATTTGAATAATGTAACGCAAATTTACTGGCCAAAACATCCAGAACGCGGCTGCATTGAGGTGGTCAACTCCAGACCAAAGAAGCGGCGATATCACGCTACCAGCAATATATGCTGTAAAATACGAGACAACAGATGCCTTGATGAACTTTCTCTCTAACAAGATGACTGAATCTTCGGTCACTTTGGGATCCCTATTGGCCGATTAGCATGAATGGACGAACTAATACGCCTGCTTGAAAATGTAAGTCATTGCTGTGCTAAACTTGAAGTCTGTCGAGGCAATTTGTGGGACAATCTCCGCAAGGAGACCGGCACTCGATGTAGCTGTATCATCGGCGTAGCTCAGATATCGCGATCTGCTGGCGTCGCCGATATTTGGGAGGCAGCTCTGCGGTTGGCAGATCGTCGGCCTTGAAATGCTTACCGGTGGACCATGGGAGCATGTTAAGCACCACACCAACCCCCGCGATGATCGTCGCTACTACGGGCCTAGCTCCGAATTTGTTCAACCCAGGAAATTTGAAGCCAGAAAGAAGAGCACCGAGCGGTTTAATGATCAAAAACGGTATCAACAAGAACGGCATAGAGACGAGAAAGAGCACCGCCGGGATCGCAGCCTCCAGCATAGGGTCGCCGCCGTATCGGAGGCGAAGACGCGGGTTACAGGCGACTGCAAAAGGAATTAGTTCTTCCATGAAGCGAACGTAGTCGGCGGATTGATCGATACGTGTCTCTCCTTGCCAATGCAGTGAGGAAATCTCCTTAGATACGAAGAGCATCCGCAAACGCGCGGTGTAGACCGGAAATCCAGTGGAGCCGACTCCACTCGTTACGTGAATGTGCAGGAACCGAATAGATGTCCACGGGATCAGTCTCAAAGACTGTCCTTGCCTCATCAAAAGGCCTTTGGCGTCAATGGCGTAAGACGTCGTGACCATCGTGAACCTTGGGGAGATTTGATAGGGGATCGCGACTTGCGTGGTAAAGCTGTACGTCGGAGGGTCATCCGTCTGCAATTGAGAGCTCCGCGCGTTCCAAATGAAAAAGACGACCTAACCGGCTTTATTCGCTAGTCAGAACGCCAGTGGCTGCCGATGACATGATAACCTTGCTGTGGATAGACCCAGGCGGTATCAAGCGCAGCGCCCACCACGAATACAACGACGAAAAGCGTGACCGCCGCAAAGGGGGGACTCCTTATGGCGATCAGGTGCTAAATCATCCTCTAATTTCTGCTCGTAGTACATGTGAAGGAGGCTTTTTCCGTTCATCTTAAAATTCTGGGTGTCTTATTGGGGCCCCGCTTCGCGCTTCTGCCCCACGGCGGTTCAACTGCCTTGCCGCAGGATCTGCCAGTTAGGCTTCACATTTTCGGACCGCCGCCTTTTTTCTACCAGAGGACGCGCATTCCGAGAAGCCTCAACCTCTAAAGCTTCGTAGCCGCGTGCCCAGAACGAACTCCGGTTCCCAATTACGTCGACCAATTCAACCTCACGAACCTTTTCGTCCTTTTGGAGTAGAGATCCCAGCCAACTTCCAAATTCCTTTTCGTTGCGGAGCGTTCCAAGCCTTGTTGGTCGTCCCAGCCGCCTGACATTTAAAGCCCGAGCAATCACTGTTGTCATATCCGCAGGCCGAGCCTTTGCGTCTGGCCAAGGGTGAGGGTCTGTTTTTCGACCAGTGCAGCGCGATGCGTCCGCTCCACCAGTCCGGTCACCTGTTTGATCCGTTCGACGGAGACATGCGCGTCTGCCGTAATTCGGAGCCTGTCCAGATGCTCGTTGCGCAGGTTTGCCGTACCGAACCGTGTTTGCAGGGCGTTGTCGATATCCTGCGCTTCCTCCAGCGCCTTGCGGCCTTCTGCCGAGTTCATCATCTGCTTCACGTAACCCGGCTTTTCGCTATATGGCAGGGCGTCGAGGTGTGTGAGGATTTCCTGGCTGCGCGGTGTGAGGGCGGGGACCTCGACGACATCGCATTTCTCGCGCTTCCATGTTTCGGAGTTGCGTTCGCGCTCCAGCTGCCGTTCCCATGTTCTGGCGGTATTCTCGACAAGCGATGCGACCGACCGGGCGTAGTGCAGCGCCTCTTTCCTCTCCCTGTTGTCACCGAGGATGCCGGACTTGCCGCGGAGCGCTCCGAACCGGTCGGGGCGTTCCCGGATCGCTCTTGCCAGAATGGCAGGATCGGTGGCGGGATCGAGCAGGTATTGTTTGATGGCTTCGGATGCGCTGAAGGCATCATGATAGACACGGATGGCGACATTGCGCACCACCTCCATGCCGCGCTCCAGTTCCGGCCGCGCTTTTTCGAGGGCGATCTCATCGACGGATTTGTCGTAGCGGGTGATGGCGGGCACAAGCGGTGCGGCGACTTGAGGCGTTTGATGCTGAAGATGCAGGTCGCGGTCTGCAACGCGGTCGATGTCTACGCCCTGTCGTGGTCCCCGTCGTTCTGCCGTCTGCCGCAAGGCGGTTTGCCTGACCCGTTGCTGCTGCCGGATCCCGTCTTCCTTTTGCTCCTTCAGCCCGCGGCGCTCGGCAAAGGTGTCGGTATAATCGAGCGTGGTTTCTTTCAGCCCCGAGCGGCCGAGGCTGGCGGTGAGATCCTTGATGTTTTTGAACTCGTCACGTCCAGCATAAAGCATTGCCTGATGACGATGGCGGGTCATGGCGACGTAGGTCAGATGCCGGTCCATGCTGGCGGATGCCATGACGAAGGACCGGTCGACGGTGGCGCCTTGCGCCTTGTGGATCGTGGTGGCGTAGCCATGATCAAAGGATTGATAGTCTTTGGGGTGGATAGTCAGCCTGCGGCCGGTTTGCGGTCCGCCCGACAATCCGTCGAGCCGCAAATGTAATGCGTCCGGTTCGACGGCGTCCACCGTCCCCAGCATGCCGTTTTTGACGCCCAGCCAGCGATCGTTCCGCAGCAGAACGATGCGGTCGCCTGAGGCAAAGGCACGGCTGCCATTAACCGTCCGATAGACGATCTCGCCATCCGTTTGCTCGGCCCTGTCCCTGACGCCATATTCAGCATTCGCGGTGACGGACCGGCTGCTACCTTTTGCCAGAACACCTTCCGCCTGAAGGCCTTCCCGGATGGCGTCATTGATGGCGCGGACATCGACACGGCGATGGGCAAGGGCGATGCGGGACTGATCCGGATTTTGTAGTCTGTCGGCGAGATAGTCACGCACGAGGTCTGCGCATGCCTGTGCGCGGTCGTTAGCAAAGCGGATGGCATTCTGCCTGGCGTAATCGGCCAGAGCGTCATGTGTGCGATGGGTGGCAAAGGCGATCGAGGCCTGTCTTTGCCAGTCTTCTGTCTGGCGCCGGATTTCGGTCAGTTCGATGGCGCCGATCCGTTCGGTGATGGCCCGGAAGGGGGAGCCGGCACCGATCGCCTGCAACTGCTCGTGATCGCCGACCAGCACCAGTTTGGCGCCGCGCGCCTCGATCTCCCTGACGAAGCGGCAAAGCTGCCGGCTGCCGATCATGCCGGCCTCGTCGATGACAAAAATGTCTTTTGGGCCGAGCATGGATCTTTCGTTCTCCCAGCCAAGCTCCCACGACGCCAGCGTGCGCGACGCTATGCCTGATGATGCGGACAGTCCCTCCGCTGCCTTGCCGGCAAGGGCAGCACCATGGACACGATAACCGTCGGCTTCCCATGCCCGCCGTGCCGCCGTCAGCATGGTCGACTTGCCGGCGCCGGCAAAGCCGATCACCGCCGATATCTGTTCGGGTCCGGTGACATGCAACACGGCTCTTTTCTGCTCGTCGCTGAGACCCCTTCCTGTGAGGTCTTCGTTCTGCCGGACGATTGCATTTGTAGCCGTTGTCGCTCTCACAGCGTGACCTGATCGCGCCGCCATCCTTGCTGCACTGTGCGCCATCAGTTGTTCGAGTTCGATCATCTCGCGGGTAGAATAGCGGGCCGGTTCGTGTCTCTGCTCCTGCTGCAGAAGGACGAGCTGCGGTGAGGCCATGACGGCGGCAAGGGCATTGTGGAAGGCGGCCGCATCGGTGATGTAGCGGCTGAGGGTTCTTGCGATATCGTGACGGGTAAAGACGCTCTGGTCTGATGTGATGAGGGCAAGCACCTGTTCGGGACGGCGGCGGATGAGTTCGGCGTTTCGTCGTGCGGCATCATCCTCGATCCGGCACCGGGAGACATCGACACCACGCTTTTTCATCTGCGAGGCATGCACGCCCATGTGCGCGGTTGGCTCGATGGCAAGTCCACGGGACAGATGCGAGCGGTGATCGACGCGGCGATCGAGACCGGCGCGCAGCAGGTGCCGGTTGACGAGATCGGCAAAGGCCTCTCGCACCGCCTTCATCTGCATCTGCGAGGTCGGCAGGCCATTGTCGATCAGCCATCTGTTCTCCCGCTCGATCAATGTCTTTTGTGCAAGGCCGGAAGGCGTAATCACCCGGGTGGTCATCACCACATGGGCATGAACATTGCGGTCGTCGCTTTTGCCTTGCGGTACATGAATGGCGAAGTCGACGGCAGCGCCAAAGCGATTGGCAAGATCGGCGGCGAAGGCACGCGTGAGCGACAGTCGCTCAGTATCGGTCAGTTCATGCGGAAGGGCGATCTCGAACTCGCGGGCGACACGGGCGTCGCAGCGACGTTCGGCGAACTCTGCGGCATTCCAGAGGGAGGAACGATCCAGCGCCCACGGGGCATCGACACCGTCGGGCAGAATGATTTCCGCATGAACCACGCCCTGCTTTGCGGTGAAGTCGTGAGTAATGCACTCACGTTCATTGAGGATCCTGCTGGCGGTGCGATAGGCGATGGCGGCGACCGCACTTCTGCCGGCGCTGCGTCCGATCGGTTTTACACTGCAATGATAAATCGCCATGCCGTCTCCCGATAAAACGCGCCGGCAAAGGACCGAGGGCTGGAGCCTGGGCTGCGTCGTCACTTGGGCGCAGATCCCTCCGGCAGGGGCGTCGGTTTTGCTTGCAACGAGGGTGCAACTCGTAAGTGCGCCCTTATTGAATTCAGTCTAGCGGGACGGGGGCGGATGGCTATCTGCAGAACTGCACCAGCATGTGCTGCTAATTGATCCTCGCTACCCTGCCTCAAAGGCAAGAGAACGTTGGAGATCGTGATGCATGCGAGCCGGTTTGGAAGGGTGAAGGCAAGAGCGGGAGCCAGGCCGGGGCGCACAAACTCCGTCAGCATGAGGGTCGGTACAGGCAGAGGCTGGCGGTGCTGATCGACGGTGACAGTCTGTCGTCAAAAATCATGGAGGGGCTGTTCGGCGTGACCGC
Source organism: Agrobacterium tumefaciens (assembly GCF_005221325.1). NCBI lineage: Bacteria > Pseudomonadati > Pseudomonadota > Alphaproteobacteria > Hyphomicrobiales > Rhizobiaceae > Agrobacterium > Agrobacterium tumefaciens. Next base: position 2,286,856 of record NZ_CP039889.1, read on the forward strand.
GATGCATGGTGATGCGACTATCCGGCACATCCATCACGACTGGACACAGGCAAACATGAGGGGCTGGAAAAAGCCGGCTTGCTGCGGCGTCAGCTGCCGCAAATGATGCTGCGCAAGACCGATTGTCCACTGCTCAAGAAACCGCTCAACGCGGGTTAGAACGGTTTAGCTTTTGCTGGCTATCGGCCAAGCTGGCGCTCGATTGCGGCCTTGTCGATGACCGACCAGACGTTTCGGATTCTGTTGCGTTCGAATTCGTAAAAAACATGCTCGCAGAATTTTACGCGCCGGCCATTGACGGGGAGGTCCATGAAGGTGGCTTTGGGCATGCAATCGAACAAAAGCCGGGCGCCAATCCGGGTCGCGTTGCTTATAAGGATCTGTGCCTCAAACCTGAGGTCGGGAATGTCGGCAAAGTCTTTCACCAGCATGTCGCGATAGCCTGACAACCCGAACGGCCGGCCATTGTGCTCGACAGTGTCGTCGACGAAGGTGCCGAGTTCATCGAAGGCCTGACGGTTGAGGCAGTCGAGATAGGCGAGATAGATGTCATCGAGTGTCGGCATGTGTTTCTCCGTGGTCGAACGAACGTCAGTCCTGTTCTGGCGTCAGTGTCGAGGCAAGGTTTCGGGGGTGGCCCGCGAGTGTGTTTCGCCGACGGATAACGACCGGGAGACTGGACAGTTGTGGTTATGACTGGTCAGTTGGCGATGAGATCGCAACTGTCTTCTGAAACCGACAGAACCCGTCCTGGGGAACGGGAGGTTCGAGCATCTGCACCCAGGTTAGCCCTCATCTTTTTCCCAGATCAGCGGCGGAAACGCCGAGCGCGACTGCCAGGGGTGATCTGGCTTTATCCGGCATCATGGCAAGGCCTAAAGTGATCGCTTCCTGCCATGCGGGACCACGCTCCCACGCCTCGTTCCAGGCGTCGGCCAGCAAATATCCTTGCCGTGTTTCCACCAGGGCCTCTGACAGCAGCGATGCCTGTTGAATATCCTTGTCACGCTTTGCCCTGCCCAGGGCATCGTTGCGCCTCCGGGACGCAACAATCAACTTGTGAATGGCATAGCGCTCGGGAGCGGGGATATTGACGCTCACGCCTTCTCTGTACAGCAGCACTGTTCTCGCGGGTTCGTAGATCAGGTAGTCCAGGAAGCGAAGGTTTTCTGCCGACGCGCCGCCGAGAGCAGGCATGGGTGACGGCTTGCCCGTATGGTCGTCCGAGCCGCGGTTCCCCGTCAGGAACTCTACGCGATAGTTGCCCGAGTTCACGAAGGCGGCCACACGCGCCTTGTCCGCCTGATGCGGCACTGCCCTGAAGGACGGATCGACGGTATGCAGGACGTCCAGGATCGGTGGCAGGGTGTCCCCGACTTCCGCGCTGATTGCGAAATCCTGGGCGTAGTCGGCGTCGCCCGTCTGGAGCGAGGCGTTTGGAAGACGAACCCCTAGCAGCCCCGAATAGCAGCTGAACGCAACCGAGCCTATGATGAGGGCTCGAAGGCGAAACAATCCGGCGTCAGCGAGAGCTTTGGTTACTTCGCCCGCAAAACGTTCAGGCGACGCCATGCCGCCCGTTCGTGTCAGTGCGTTGACGAGCCGACGCCGCTCCCTGAGGTCGTCTTTGACTTCCCTGTGGGCGTGTACTCTCGCGGTTATTTCCTCATCTGCTTCCGGCCCTACATAGCGCCGCTTGTCGCCATCAGGCGTCGGATACTCGAAGTACCAGTATCCCTTGCCTTTCACGGGGACGTTCACGAACCGTCCATTATGAGGGAAGTCGGTGGAGAACTGTGCGTCGAACGATCGCTGCGCCAATTCCGCGAACATTGTCCGGTATGCGAGGTCAATTTGTTTCATGGCAAGCGATCCTTGCGGCGGACTTATGTTGTTATAAGGTTCCAATCTTTCCCTTATAACCGGGATCGCGACAGCATAGCCGGGATCGCGACAGCTGGCGCAGTCGTTATAAGGAAACATCAAATTCCTTATAACTGTTTCTGTTTGGCATGGCAACCGGCCGCTGGGACGCGTCCCCCGTTGCCCCTGAAACCGCCAAGGCAGTTCCAGGCCGTTTCGCCGTGACGGAAGAGATCAACGGTCGGTACAGACACGCGTGCTTCACATGGGTGTTTGTTATCGATTGCCATCGCTCGTGGCATCAATACGGAAACGTGCCGATTGCAGCGCATTGATGACCGATTGCAGAACTGCCTGTTCGTCCTTGCCTGACACAGAGAGGGCGTGGTGCTCATAGGCGCCGAGATCGGCAAACTGGGAGTGAAGATCGGCCACGACAAGCGGGTCGCTGAGGCTGTCGCCGCCGCGCGCCTGACAGCGTTCGATCGCCTCCATCACTGTCGTTCGCAGTACGATGTAATGCAGCGTGCGAGCAAGCGCCGTGAAGGCCGGCAGCCAGTCCGGTCGCACGACGCCATCGAGGATGACGAAATAACCTGCCTCGGCGTAGCGCCCTGCAACGTCGGCGGCGATCTGCATGATCATGCGGTTCTGCTGACGGGATTGCGGGAGCCAGGGATCGATACGGCCGTGCTTGATGTAACCCCACAGATCATCGCTGTGGAAATGAACTTTTGGCACGCCCGGCAAGTGGGCCAGCGCTTCGGCTATGGTGGACTTGCCGGAACCGGGATGGCCGGAGAGAAGAAGAACTTGGCCGGAAACATCATCACTAATGGTCATGCCTCAATCCTTGATGCTGCCAGATCAATCGTCAACCGGTTGGTGTCGATACGGATTCGCCTGACGGGCGTCGTGGCACTCGTGGCGGAACACGGGACGTCATCGCTGTTCCGGCGATCGGGCTTGAAGCTTTAGTACTTGACGCTCTCTTGCAAAGCCCCATAGCCGTTTCGTCATTTTTTTGACGGTCGATCGACAACTGACGCGCCACATCTGACGCCGATTGCTTTTGCTAACTGGCGGCGTCTAAGCCAATTGTCTTTTATTGCCGCGTAGGAGAGCGGTCACTTGTCTTCGTTAGATCTGTCCGATTTTGACTTAACCTTTTCTCGACGATCCAACTCGTGTTCGATTGCTTCTCGGATGAAAGCGGAGATTCTGTAGTTGCCAACCAACGCCTGTATCCTCGCTCTCATCTCTGATGAGATACGAATTTTTGTCTCTTGAAATTTAAGTGGCGGACGTCCCATTCGGTTGTAGCACTAGCCCCCATTTATTACGCGAAAGCAAAACCATCGACATAAACATCCCCGTTTATTGACAGAATAAATGGGTACGTTTATTGTGTAGCCTGAAATGCAGCTGGAGAACGTGTTTGCCCACGCCCTCCAGCCTGACCACAATCTAGCTAGCTGGAGCTTGGATCATGGCTGATTCTGAGAATAGCAGAACTTTACCTAAAATTTCGTGCGCAAATGCATTCCCCAACGAGACGTTTGTCGACAACCTGCCAAGCGTGATCAACCGGCGCAATCTTTTGCCGCTCGCTGCACGGATCCTGCCGATGCTGCTCAACGATCTTCCGAAGCGCACCATTGCCGGACCGGTGCATGCCAGGGAGCTGTGGCCGGACTGGTACGACATGTACCAGCAGCGCCTTGCTGCCGAGCGCGAATGCCGGGAACTTGAAGCGCGACTGCTCGAGGAGACGGGCGGCCGTCCTTCCGTGGTGATTGCCGTCGACGATGGTGGTGCAACGCCCGGGACTGTGTCCTCCTTCGAGGAGATCAGGGAACTGGCGCCGCGGATTGGCGCTGAAGCGGCAGAGAGCGCGCGTCTGGAATTGCTGAGACTGAGGCGGGTATGGAATGCGGCCGACCGTCGCATCGGCTACAGCACAAGCCTTGCCAAGACGCAGGACCTTGCCCGGTTCGAGGGCATTGCCGGGCGTGTGCTGATTTCGCTGCAGCCCTATTACATCCACGACATTGCCGCCAAGCTGCATTGCATGCTGGTGATGTACGATCCGGAGCTTCGCAACGAGGAGACCCCTTGGCCGGAACTGCGCCGGATGCTGCGTGAACTGATACAGCCCTACTGGTCTGTGATTGAGCCGCAGTCGCGTATCCGCCTGCTGAGGCCAAAGACGCGCGAGAGGCGGCCGCAGGAGGAAACGGACAGGATTGCCGTGTGAGCGACGCTGGAGCTGGCTCAAAGAGCCCGGCAGCGGTCCTTGGTGGAAAGCGCCGTTGCCCTGCCTCTGGAACGCTGCGACGCCCGTTATCGAGACACAACCTGCCTATCCGGCAAAGCTCGTCACAAGATAGGCGGACGCCAGAAGCAGGCTGACGACGGTGAAGAATATGAGAGCTGCCGCCAGTTCATCAAATCTGCTGTCGCGTTCATTGCGGTTCCAGTCGTAAGCCATAGCCAACCTCCATCGTTGCTGTGCAAGGAGGGTGGCTCCGTATGGTTAATGAAACCCTAATCTTTGCAGGCTGAATATAGCCAGTGTGATTTGGCGCGTTGCCCGACACACCGGTTTCGTGGCGCTGGCAAGTTGAAGCCAGGGAAAGGCCGGAGGATCCGCTGTGCCTGGGTTGGAGGTCTATAGAATGACAATGACGGTCGCCGCAAAAGTTCAGGCGACCGTTCCGGCAGCCGTACGAGAGCTTTGCAGGATTGTGTCAGGACGGTTGGCCGGTTTTGTCCCCGGACCGGACGGGCGGTTCATGCTGGTCAGAGCTGACAACAAACAACCACCAACACGTTTTGGCAGACTGCGCGGCCATGCTGGTGAAGGCCTTGATACCGATACTGTCATGGTGATGAGCCGCGGCGAAAACGAACAATAGTCGATACGCAGGTCTTGTATGATCTGGCGACGGTTTCGGCATGGACATCGCCGGGTCAATTGACAGCCAGTTCCGGGTGTTCCAGGGTTCAGGCGCAACCGTCTGGCGTGACGAGGCAGAAGGCACCTGGCGGCCGTGGCGAGACAGTCCGGAGATGAGGTCTCCGCTGCCCGCGATTTCGGGATGGTTGCCAGTGCTGTCTGGCAGCCATCCCTTTGTTCTTCTCCCCGTCCGGGTTGTTGAGCGATACGCCCTTGCGGAAAGAGGATCGGATCAAGCGATCATTCCGGTATGAGTCCATTGGCGCGGAACCACGCCACCTCGTCGCGCAGGGTTTCTGCGACCGGCCGGAAAAGCAGACCGAGTTCGCGTTCGCTCTTGGCCGGGTCGTAGCGCGACCGCTCGTTTTCGTCGGCAACAGTGCGCACCATGGCCCAGCTCAACAGCACCGGGCGTCGCGTTAGTCGGGCGTAGACCTCGTAACCGGCGGCGAGCAGGTGCATCGCCCAAAGCGGGATGCGGCGACCTGGTGCCGGTACACCGGCCAGCTGCGCGATCTGGGGCAGGAGACTGGCCATCGTCATGTGACGTCCGGCCGCGAGATAGCGTTCGCCGCGCCGCCCCCGGTCGCTGGCAAGGATCATCGCCTGCGCAACATCGCGGGCATCGACGACCGAGAATGAGCCGGGCGGTATTCCGGGCAGCCGCTGCAGCGCGACATCGATGACGGTCTGTCCCGCCGAGGTTGGTCCGATGTCGCCCGGCCCATGCATCCAGCCGGGCAGCACCATCGCCGCCCAAAAGTCCGGATGGGCATTGAGAAAACCGAGTACGACGCGCTCGGACAGGATCTTGCTGCGATAATAATCGTCGGCGTCGCGTGGGTCGCGCAGCATGGTCTCATCAATAGTTTCGCCGCGGGTGCCATGGAGCACGGCGATCGAACTGGTGTGGACGAAACGCCGCACGCCCATTTGATAAGCCTGCTCAAGCAAATGGCGCGTACCTTCGACATTGGCCGCGTAGAGTGCGTCCCAGTGTCGACCGCCCTTGTAGGAATCGCGGAAATAAGCGGCTGTATGGTAGATGGTATCGACACCCGCGAGCGCCGGCGCGTAACCCGGCGCGTCGAGTATGTCGCCAGACACGATCTCCAGGTCGAGGTCGGCGAATTGCTGACGTGCCTTGTCCGGGGACCGCACCAGTGCGCGTACGCGCCAGCCCGCAGCGATGAGTGCCCGCACCAGATTGTTGCCGAGAAGTCCCGTCGCCCCTGTCACAAAAGCGAGGGGTGCGCCTTTCGGCGTGGTTTGATCGTCTGTCATCATTTAACTCCACAATTGAGGGAGTCTGCTCTATAAGATTGGACCATGGTCCATGGTCAAGTGGTGTCAACAATGTTGATTGGAGAATTTGCTGCCCGGGCCGGTCTCAGCCAGGACACTGTGCGCTTTTATGTCCGCAAGGGCCTGTTGGCGCCAAAATCAGGCGCAAAGGGTGGTCGCAACCCCTACCAGATTTTCAGCGAGCGGGATGTCTCCACTGCGCTGATGATCCGCTTTGCACAGTCACTGGGCATGCCGCTCAAGGAGATCGCCGCGATCGCCAGCGAACTTCTCAGCGACGGCCTGTCCGCTGAGCGGGAGATCGCGATCATCGATACGCAGGTCGCAAGACTGGAACAGAAGGCCGCAGAGCTTGCGAGGCTGCTTGATTATCTGCACGCCAAGCGCAACTGGATGGCGCGCGGCAAGCCCGGCGACGAACCCCGGTTCTCCGGAGAAGACCTTTGCCTGACGGAGATCGCGACGCCAGCGGTCAGCCGTGCGACCGTTGCAGCGACCGAGGAGATCAAGCTGCCTGAGGCATTTCGCAGCTGGTGATCATCCTTCCGGATATTGTTTCATTCCCGGTGACGTTTTCCGTATATTTGGCGAGACGAGGGCGCTATCAACCGGTGGGTTTGGCGAAGTTGATTTCGGTTCTGCTGTCGAGCACTATATGCAAATCCCGGATCATGGCTGCTGCCTGCAGCAGAGCGCTTCGCACCTCTTCATCGCTGCGCCATCCCCGTTCGATTGACAGGGCAACGGTTTGGATGTCGATGAGACTGTCGCGGCCGGGACCGGAGGGAATACCGATTGTTTCGCGCATGTCGCGGATTGTGGTAACAGCTCGTTCGAGCATGCGGCGTTTCTGATAGCCATCAAGGTGATCGAGCCTGTTGGCGTCACGGACAAGTTCGGCAATGAAGCTGTTCGTCAGGGTCATGCCGGGAGGTTGCCGGGTTGGCTGGCTGGCGTCAACGGAAGACCTTCGAAGTGAGCTTCAGGCCCCGAAGTCGACGCCAGGCTGTGACGCCGATGCATCACGGTGTGTTGGAGACTGGGGCGAGCTGTTTCACAGAGTATCATCTTCATTATTCGTATTTTTATCATGCTATTGGAAAAAGTTTTGAGAGTAAAACATGAGGCACGCATCTTACTCAATTGAGTTGAGTCTTCTGATTGGAATCCAGTCCGGTATACGAGTCACCGGGCCATACACGATACCGGATTTCAAAGGATGCTTCCTCGGACGCGAGATTTCCCGATCAGGATGATTTAATACGATAAAACGATAATCTTACCGATCGGGAAGCATTGTATTGATCTCTCCACAATCTTCCTGTACGGTAAGTAATCCGATGGAGGTAAACGATGTTCCGGTCAGCGCGCGATTTCGGCACTGCTATCAGGGAAAGACGCAAAGCTCTGGGCTGGACGCAAACCCAGCTTGCTGCCCGTTCTGGAACGGGTGAACGCTTCATCGTCGAGCTTGAGGCTGGCAAGCCGAGCTGTCAGCTCGAAAAGACGTTGATCGTCGCGCGTACGGTCGGAATGGAGATTGGCGATCTCAAGAGGGTTCAGACTGTGTCCTCTACACCGGACGATGACCTCAACTTCCTGCCGACGTTCGGTGCTGATCGATGACAACCGTCTTCTACGAGACTTTGCCTGTCGCCCGTCTGACTTTTGAAGGCGAATGGAGACTGGACTACGATGCGGGCTGGGAAGCACGCCGCTCTGCCTTTCCTGTGTCGCTCACCATGCCGCTGCGTTCCGGCCCCGTGGGTGCTGCGAAGCTGCTGCCCTGGCTTGCCAATCTGCTTCCCGAAACACATCTTGCCGAGATCGGCCAGCGGCTCAAGGTTTCTCCGCAAGACATAGTCGGTCTGCTTGGTCATATCGGACGTGACACGGCGGGGGCACTGTCGATCGGGGCGCCGCGCAAAGCGGGCATCAACCTGGAGCCGGTTCCGGATGAGCAGACGCTGGAGCGTATTCTCAATGAACTTCCCGCCAAACCCTTTCTGGTCGGGGAACGCGGCGTTTCCATGTCGCTTGCGGGCGTCCAGGAGAAACTGCCGGTTTTTGTAGACGGGGATGGCCGTATTTCAGTTCCGCTCGATGGGACGCCATCCACGCATATCCTGAAGCCGGATACGAAACGCCTTGCAGGGAACTGGACGATGTGCTTCCCCATGAGTTGAAATCTGGGTTCAGTTTGGAGGGCCTCTATCCAGATTTTGTCATGCGCAGCCGAGAAAACAGAGATCGGTTTACAGGAAGGGTACCCGGTCCTGAAACATACAGAGATCTGATCACTGCTATTGTATGGCGTATATGCTCTACCAGACCCGGCAGTTTTAAGGCTGAGCGACAATGGAAAGTGAAACAAGAAATATATCGTGGAACGCGATTTTTCGACGTCGGTGATTTGGACAAACTGGACGTGAATTACGTGGATATCGTTGAACCGGCAGGGCTTACGCTTCTGGGTCCAGCCAATTACACGATCACCGGCACCAACGTGGTTCCCATCTCAGTCGTCGAAACCTCGATCTGGCAGAGCTCCTTTCGCCAACGAAATAACTGGCTGACATGAATGCCGGCTGCGCGGGCAATCTCGGAGATCACCGCATCACGCTCAAGGCAGGCGGCAACTATCCGCTCTTTCTCTTCGCGAGACCAGCGACGGCGCCGCTCCACAGACGTGATGACTTCAATCGAATGCTTAGTCATAGGACTATCCCTAGTGTTACCACTAGGACTTCCGATGTTCAGCGCCATCTCACAAGGCGGCCTTCACCGTGGGCTTACTGTGAATGGGCAGGCTTGCGATGATCAAACACTCGCTGGCTTCGCCTTTACCTTCCAGTCTTAGCTCGACCGCGATCGCATCTTCACCCTGGCGCAGCTCGGCTTTGTCGATCGACACGAGGCCGTACATTTCCTCGGCGCTCCTGGGACAGGAAAGAGTCATCTTGCCACGGCGCTGGGCGTCGAAGCCGTCAAAGCCGGAAAGAGCGTCTACTTCACGAACCTTGCCGACCTCATCGGTTCGCTGGCCCGTTCCCAACGGGAGGGCCAGCTCCAGGAGCGGATGGCTTTTTTCAAAAGTAAGACATGAGGTCGATAAGGATTGCAAGGGCGGTTTATCGCACTTGCCGGGTTATGCACGGACAGGCTTTGAGCCAAAGTTGTTGAGGGATCCGGTTCATGCCCGGGGCACGAAGCCGACGCTAAATCCAAACAGCCGCCCGACTTTTTCGAGCGTGTCAAGTGTCGGATTTGCTGCGCCAGTTTCGATCTCGGCGACTTGGCGCCTAGTCAGTGACAACATCGTCGCAAACTCCTCCTGCGTCAGCCCGAGGCCCTTGCGGATTTCCGCCACTGCGGCAGGCAGACGTAATTCGCCAAGACGTACCCGCTCGGCAAGGTCGCGACGGTTTTGGAGTATTTCTTCTTTGGTCGGCTTCTTCCACCGTGGCATGGTATGGCCCTTGCTCAGTTTTGTGACAGGGAAGTCTGAACGCTCTGCGCGATTTCTGTGCATCGGCTCATGGCACGTTCCACAATTTCGGGCGGCGCTCCCATGCCCTGCGCGACACGGGGTACTTGTTGGAGACGTTCCGCGAATTCGCAAAGCTCACTGAAAACTAGTTGCCGGTCATTCGTATCCGGAAAAAGACGGATGCAGATTTCTTTCCAGTCTGGCAGATGATCCCGGCCAGAATCCCGCATCATTGCCCAACGTGTAGAGCGGACAATTCCTTCTCTGGCCAGTCTCATGGGCGCGAAGTCAAAAAGAGGAGATAACCGGACAGTGCCGTCTTCATGTTTGCTAAGGGCGGAATTTCGGCCGTGGTTATCGGGGTTGCCAAGCGCCAGATTGGCTATGTCGCGCTTCAGGTACTCAACTGTATCTGCAACAGGATCGGCAGAATATTTGCGCAGGCTGTTAATGTAGGCCTCATGCGTACCGATATAACCGAATTCCGCTACGCCGATCGTTGCCACCAAGCTTTCCTGACCCAGTCTCACGATTTTACCGGTTTTGCTCCGCTTCCTGTCAAAGCGGGGGATAATCAGTACTCCCTCGGCGTATACCGATGGTTCGGCGACATTCAGCCCGATCTCTTGGGCGATCCGCGCATAAAGGGCCTCGCCTTCAAGAATCATCCGGTCGGCAGGATCGTTGCTGCGCACGAGCTTGACGATAATGTGGCGCGCGGCTTCCTCGTCGGTCACGAAGCTGTCGGGATAATAGAGACCGTCGGCCGCCTGGGTCATGGAGACTTTTGGCCATTCGCCCTGCAATCCGCTTGAGCCCGAGGCGAGCATCGCGAAGCGGTCGGCAACTTCCATGAATCGGTCCGACCGTTCAAGTATTTCAGCTTCCGTGACGCCCTGGCGCTGCACTCCTTTTAGCCGCGCCACCTCCGCGTCAGCGGCTTCCTGAAGCCGGATATTGCCGATGCCGCCCGTGGCTGATCGCAGGAGCAGTGGGAGGTCCGAGCCGCGAGCGCCTTCGTTCAGGCCGAGATGTTCGGTCAGTTTCCTGCGTGCATGCCCTTGCGGCATCAGATCAAGAAGGAATGGTGGCCAAGTCGTGCTGTACCTGTTTTCGAGATCGACCGGATAGTGCACAGAAAGGGCGCGATAATCGCGGACCGCGTTTCCAGCTGCGTAGTCCGTTGATGCGTGTGTTATAAAGTAGTCGAGATCGTAGTCGACGATCGACGCGCCCTGATAACCGGCGGTGTCGTCCCGTAGTTCCAGTGTGGCGGCATGATGCCACACGTCGTCAAAATGGGTTTGAATAGTGAAACGCATTTATTGATCCCTTCAATGGGACAATAAATCCAATAATTGTCTTAATCAACCCATTTTAGTGGGTCTATTATTCTGACGCCTGTCATAGTCATCGAATGTTTTAGAGCGCTTCACCGGAAAGCGTGCCGCAACCTGTTTGATGATTATTGCCTAAGAGTGACCTTGCTTCTATCGGCTGTGGATACCTGTACGCTGCGGATATTATCTCAGTATTTGCAGGATATATTGTGCGTGTCGTGCTTTGATTTTTGGGGGATCGAATTGAATGAAGACAGCTTTACTTCTATGTGCCGCCGCGATGACACTGGCTGGCTGCCAGACTCCGGCACCACAATCTGTTTTGGATTCGCAGCGCCCTCCGTCCAAATCGATTAAACGCGAATATGTGGACGCCTTGCGCGGAGCCATCAAACCCGAGGATTTCACGAAAGCCGAGATTTCGAGCGTAGTGCTGCTCGATCCTAAAAAGCGGATTTACGCTTTTTGCACGCGGACGGCGGAACGTGCCAACCCAGATTGGTCCTATATCGGTGTGGCCTTAAAACAGAACGTGAGCGTGGACGCCTCAAAGAATGACTACCGCTGCCGGGACAAGCGGCTGCGGTACTACGATTTTCCTGAGTTGATAAAGATGAAGTCCTAATAGAACCGGGCAGGCGGCGCTAAGCTCGTTTCCGCGCCGCCATCTTCGCTCTTTCCATCGAATACAGTGGCAAGCCGGGTCTGGTGTTCGCCGTCTCGCAGCGCGGGCGGCAATTCCCATATATTGACCCATTATAGTGGGGCAGTATCGATGGTTTCCCAGTTAATTGACCCATTATAGTGGGCACATACTTCAGCGAGTGAGTGCTTCCTGTGGTGGAGACGTGAAAATTATGCGGCTTCCAGTTCTTTGATGTTGGCAAGGTCGGCCTCCAGTACGGCTACGGCGCTTTTGATGTCGAAGGCGTTTTGCAAATTCAGCCAGTATTCAGGGGTGGTCTTAAACAATTTTGCCAGTCGCAGCGCAGTGTCAGCGGTAATGCCGAGCTTTTCCGTTACAATCCGCTCTATGCGTGTTCTGGGAATGTTGAGGTGCTTTGCGAGGGCATATGGCGACATATCCAGTGGTTCAAGATAGAGTTGCCGCAGGATTTCGCCCGGATGGATCGCGGGGGATTTGCTGATTGTCATGATCTCCAGCCCTCCTTGGCTGAACTGTCGTGATTGTCTATGAGGTTATCGCTTAGTGGTATTCGGTAATTTCAACGCTCTCGGCACCGGCTTCGTAGCTGCTTTCCAGGTGGAGAGCACAGCGCAGCAATAGCCGGGGAAGGCAGAAATCCCGGTATGTCTCACCTTCTGGCAGTCTCCAGAGGAGCCTCGATTTCAGATCAGGATGCCCAGGAAGTTATAGAACAGGTTAGAGCGGCCGTAGACCGGTGGTCTCAGTTTGCTGAGGAAGTTCAGTTATCCAAATCCCGGACCGCTGAACTCGACAAGTTCCTGAATGGTAATCTGCTGGCTTAAAGAATCATGTTCCGATGGATCGGATCTCCGCAGCCGGATTGGCTGATCGTTTTTTGAATGGCCGGCAATTCGCTGAGTTACTGGGCGGCAGTGTAAGCGTCCGGTGAGGCAGGTTCGCGCTGACGGCTCGTCTTTACTTTACCGAAACGGCTCGTGCGATAACTTGTCGTTTGATCGCGTCAAAGCAGCCAATATGAGCGAATGCCCAGAACAACGAAACGGCTACTAGATAAACTCCGAGAGGTCGAAGCGCTCCGAGATGAGGGTCGCTCACCACCTCGGGGGATGCTGTCAAGATTCGGAAGGGGTATGGTGGCCTTTCTGCGGGACTATGTCCGTATTCTTGCGTTTCTTCTCTCCGTGGGGCCGTTTCCCCGCCTCAGTAAAATCATTGCTGCAATCGGTCTAGCGGTGTCTGGTCCCGGAGTCCTCTACAAGGTTATCGAGGCGATCATTGCCGGCGAAGTCCGCAATCGCGGGGCGGTCATTGCAACCGCGAAAGAAGAACCTTTCGAATTCTACACCATGACGCTCATTGTTGGCTTAGGGGCTGCCTTCATTACCGCCTTGGGTGTTGCCGCCTTCCTGGTCCTGATATTGAAGGGCCGCCCGTCGCGCAGCGAGTGATCTTTTGCCGGCGCGACAGATACTATCGATCTTGATGCCGCATGCTCCACGGGAGCAGTTCTTCGATCCTGTTGATCGGATGGTCGGCGATGCAAACGGTATCAAATGGCAGCAGGCATGATTACCTGAATAGTAAGCGTCCGGTTAACTGATTTTCCAGACATGGGATGGCATTTTCTGAGTCTGCGATGCTAGAGTAACAACTTCGGCGTGAAGGGGTTGGGCTTTTGATGCGTGCAATTGTTTTGCTTCTGGTCGGGGCTATTGCAACGCCGAGCTACGGTCAAAGTTCAGCGGAACTTGGACCCAATTCAGACGAGCATCCTTTCCAGTGTGGAGCGGCCTTTGCGATCATGGCAAAGGTTTATCAGGAAGTTGGCGACGCCAAGAAATCCGCAGGCTACCAAACAAAATTCGACAAGCTAGGTGCTCAGGCGGAAGGCATTTTCGAGCAATCTCAGCGATCTAAAAGCGATGCAGAAGCCTACATGCAAAAGCATGTAGATTCCTTGGCCGCTATTGCTGAGAAAGATGCCGCGCTTGTGATTAATTTTGCCCGACGTTGCGACCAGCGATTTCCTGGCTAGGTGGGTTGGCTGCAATGTTCCACGGCAATAGCTTGCCGATTTCATTGATCCGATGATCGGCAATTCGGGTAAGGACGTACCGTAGGTAAGCCTCCGGATCGAGACCGTTAAGCTTTGCAGTTTCGATCAACGACAGAATGGTAGCGGCCCGTTCACCCCCCTTGTTCGATCCGGCGAACAGCCAATTCTTGCGTCCGAGCGCAATGGGCCGGATCGCTCGTTCAGCAGCATTATTGTCGATCTCGATACTACCGTCACCAAGGAAACGGCAGCGCGATGTCCATCGCCAACGGAGCGTTGGGATTTGATTGTCAGCGCGCTTCAGGATGTGTGTTTTTGGAATTTTTTGCTAATTTTAATTCAATTAATACATATATTATTATATTTATACTTTAAGCATGGAATTAATTACTAGTTGTAGACTGAAGTAAATGATCGAGTGGTGTGGCGCGATTGAGTTATGGTGGGGGAGGATTGGTGATGAGCATATCATTTTCTTGGGATTTAGCAAAAAATATAAATTATTGTAAGTGCACCATTATTGAGGGAAAGGTAAGGAACTTGATTGGCGGAGTTTGCTTGATTAACAGGCGGGCAATTTTGGCTATTATAAACAGGCAATTTTATATATGTTTTTTATAAGGCGAGCGAGTTATTTATAGGTGAAACTGAGAGGAATCTGATTGGAAGGTGGTTGAAAAGGCGATGGAAATTGATGGCGATCAATCGTAATAACAATATCATGATATTGTTATTACGATTGATCGCCATCAATTTCCATCGCCTTTTCAACCACCTTCCAATCAGA